>JBOGEB010000034.1:0-29098 GCA_050743125.1 Egibacteraceae bacterium | reverse complement strand
AGGCCGTGCCGCGAAATCGCCGACGAACACCCACCAAAACGACCCACCGCTCCAAACCCAAGACACCACAACAACACACGTCGAAACTCCCCGAGGCCGTGCCGCGAAATCGCCGACGAACACCCACCAAAACGACCCACCGCTCCAAACCCAAGACACCACAACAACACACGTCGAAACTCCCCGAGGCCGTGCCGCGAAATCGCCGACGAACACCCACGGGCGCCACCGCGTGCCCACCCCGCCGCGCCGGTTGCAGCTTTCCTTCGGATGCAAAGGACAGCGGGATCCGAGCTGCCGCCTTGCCCGTCTGCCCTGCGACGTTCCTTCGGTTCCGGAGGAAAGTCGCCCACCTGCCCGGCAGCAAGACCGCATGCAACAAACACGCTCTGAGGCGCTACGCGGTGCCGACCTCGCGTGCCCAGTCGATGTGAAAGCGCTCGATCTGAGCCTCCGCCCGTCCCAGGTCCCGCTTCGCGGTGTTCGTGATCTCCACGAGTCGTCGCTGCCACCGGCCACGCTGGGCCTGCGGGAGGTCCGCCGCCCCCAGCGCGGCCAACGCCTCCTTCAGGCTGCGGCTGACCCGCATGAAGAGTTCGGCGTCGACTCCCACGTCACGATGCTCGCCCATCATCGTCCCCCCGCTGATCATCGTCCCCCCGGTGACCGTTTCATCGTATCGCTCCATGGAGCGATAGGGGGTTTCGGGACGGCGAAGTCGTTGCGCGCATCGACGCTGGCGAAGCGGAGTTCTGCGTCCGCTGCTGGCCAGGGGCCTTACCCTGCTGAAACGAGAATGACCCTGGGGGCTCATTACTCGTTACTCGTTCTGCAACGCACTCGACTGAGATGACGCCGCCCTGCCTCGAATACGCGTAGCGGCTCCCGGATACGATGGGCTCGTGAAGCAACTTACAGGCACCGCCGTCCGGCGCCCGCCCGCCGTCACCGCCGCAGCCGTGCTGGTCTTCGGGCTGGCGCTGTACGCGGCGCTCCTGTCGATCGGTCACCTCGGCGTCGAGGTGCCGGTGCTGTCAGCGCTCGGGCCCGGCGGCAGTCGGGTCGTGCTCGTGGCCGGGATCGTGTTCGCGGTGGGCGCGGTGATCCAGGCGGTCATCGGCGTCGGGCTGCTCCGGCTCGGCGGCTGGGCCTGGACCGCGGGCGTCGCGGTGAGCGCCCTTGGCGTTCTCGGCGGGATCAGGCAGTTCCGCGGGGCAGGCAGCGTGGTCGGCATCCTGGCGAGCCTCGCCGTGCTCGGGCTGCTCCTGACCCCGCAGGCGCGGGCGGCGTTACGCCGCTGAGCTGTCCGCGGCGTTGGGTCTGAGGCGCGAGCGATGAGCGTCCGTGGGAGGCGTGGCTGGACGTGGACGTCGGGACTGCTCACCGCAGCGGCCGGCTTGGTCGAGCTAGGCAAGGCGCTGGCGGTCGCCGGTCAACCGGCCGTGGGTGTCCTCGCCGTCCTCAACGGGCTGGTCGGCGTGGTCGCGCTCGCCGGTCTGGCACTCGTCTGGACTCGGCCGCGCGCCGCAGCCCTCGTCCAGGCCACGGCGGGACTGGCGGCGATCACGCTCGACGGGATCGGCTCGCCACCACCGCGCATGCTGCCCGGCGCCGCGCTGGTGATCGCCGCCGCCACCGCGTTTGCCGCGGGACAGGCCGACCTCGACGCCACGCCGGCAACCTTCACGTGGACGCGGTTAGCGGCCTGGGTTGGCCTCGGCCTGCACCTCGTCGTCGGCTTGCCCTTCCTCGCCCTCGGCCTTCTCGCCCCGTTGTGGGCGATACTCGTACTGTGGGCGGTCTGGGGCGCCCTCCTCACCTTGGCCATCCGCCTCCGCCACACCCGCCCCTGGCTCGTCCTGGTGATCCCGCCCGTGACCGCAGCCATCCTCGTCGGCGCCCTGTCACTCGGCGGTCGCTTCCTGGGCTGGACTCCCTGACGGTATGGCATGGTGAAGACCTCGCTGCACCTCCCGGAGGAGCTGCGCAAGCCGTTTCCCGTCCTGCCCGTCAATGCCCCGTAGGCATCGACGCATGATCCCGAGCGGGCGAGCGGCTCGGAGCCTGTCCCTGACCGTGCTGCCCGAGCGGCTGGCGATCTGCCGCCTTGCGCCGTACACGGCGATTCCACCATGGGCGAGCGGATCGTTCACCTCGGTCACCCGCACCGCTGACGAGCTGTCGATCGTCTGCGCTGACGAAGGCGTCCCAGCCGCGGTCGCGGCTGCTCACGGCTGGGTAGCGCTCCAGGTCAACGGTCTTTAGGACCGGTCACAGGTCGGGACTCTCGCCGCGCTCGTGGCTCCGCTGGCCGACGCGGGCGTCAGCGCGGCTGGGCTTCAGGGCGGTTGAGGGCAGCGACATGGAGAACCGCGTGGGCGGAGTCTCCGTAATGATGAAGGCAGATCTCGCTGACGAACCCAGCCGGTCACGGCCCTGACGCTCGACGCCGGGGCTGCGGTCGGTTCAAACACGTTCTCAGGGCTCAGGGGGCGTGTCGAAACCGGGCCAGAGTCGGTGACCTGGCCGGGTTCCGTTGGTCATCCTTTGGTTTTCCAACGGTGAGACGCCCCGGTGCGCCCTCGTCGGCGACTCGCGACACCGTCCTGTAGAAGTTTCGACACATGCGCTCAGGGATTTCCCTGACTGTTCGGATGGCGCGTTCTCCCCCATCCTTCAGAGGTCAACACCGAGCTCAAGGCTACAAGTGTCGGAAGGCGCCATGAACGCTCAGATGTTCTCTCTCGAACACAAGGTCGCGCTGGTCACCGGCGCGTCACGTGGGATTGGCGAGGCAATCGCGCTGGCGTATGCGCAGGCAGGAGCCGATGTGGCCCTGGCCGCACGCTCGACCGACGCACTCGAAGCCACCGCCGCACGCATCCGCGCCATGGGACGCGAAGCCGTGGCTGTCACCTGCGACGTGACGAGCACCGAGCAGGTGCGCAGTTGCGTGGACCACGTCTTGAAGGAGTTCGGCAGGATCGACGTGCTCGTCAACAACGCCGGCGGTCCAAAGTTCAACGCCTCCTTCCTCGCGACGCGCGAGGAAGGCTGGGACAAGGTCATCGACCTCAACCTGAGCAGCGTTCTGCGCTTCTGCCAACTGGTGGGTGCCCATATGGTCTCCCGCGGCAGCGGCTCGGTGATCAACATCTCCTCGGTGGCGACGTTCCGGCCGAGTCCAGGTGTCGCCGCGTATGCGGCCGCGAAGGCCGCCGTCGCCAGCCTGACCCAGATTCTGGCTCAGGAGTGGGCGAGGTCCGGCGTGCGAGTGAACACCGTCAGCCCCGGCTGGATCAACACCGAGATCAACCGGAGGCTGATGGAGAGCGAGGTTGCCGCCTCCACGATCAGGGGCGACGTGCCGATGGGGCGTTGGGGTGAGAC
This sequence comes from Egibacteraceae bacterium, assembly GCA_050743125.1. Classification (GTDB taxonomy): domain Bacteria; phylum Actinomycetota; class Nitriliruptoria; order Euzebyales; family Egibacteraceae; genus JBOGEB01. Next base: position 25,708 of record JBOGEB010000034.1, on the reverse strand, counting down.
GGACGATCTCGTCGGCGTTGCCGTGTGGCTCGCGTCAGCTGCCTCCAGCTACGTCACGGGAGCCAATATCCCGGTGGACGGTGGCCTGGCCGTTGCCGGGGCCAAAGGCTGGCGGGGGCTGGGGATCGAACGCACCTCGCGTCAGGGTCGGGCACACGCCCCTGAGCTGCCGCCTCGCCTCGCAGCACCTCGTGAAGCGCAAACCGACGTCGCGTGTTAAGGCCGGAGTGCCCCCGCAAGGCGCTCTGCCGCTGCTGACCGACGGCAGAGACGGAGCGGGGGGCCCTTTCCGGGTCCCCCCTGCAGCCCCGAGCAGAGTCGGCGCGCCGGGCGACCGCCGCGGGTGAGGCGCGCGGGCCGAGGTCGGCGGCTTGCCGCCGCCCGCAGGCCCGCTCTTTCGTCTTCGTCCCAAGCGCGCGAGCCGGGCGGTCGCTGGCGTGCCGGCGAAGCCGCCGCCCTTGAAAAAAGTGGTAGAGAAAATCCTCACCGCGTCGGGCGGCTTCTCTCCACCCCACTTCAAGGACTTATTGCGGTATGGACGGCCATCGCACAGTGATGACTATGGCCATGAATGGCTGATACCGGGGTCCCCAGAGGCGTAGTCGCCTTCGTTGTGGAGCATGACGGTTCCGATCGGTGAGGAAGTGCCCGATGAGCCAGCCGCGCTGATCTTTGCCATCGACGGCTGCGTTGCCCGCGTGCCAGTTGTCCGCCATCACACCTCCACGTCGATTTTGGTAGGGCAACCCGTGATCCGGTGTCGAGCTGAGCGAGCCGTCGTAGACCCTGCAGGAACACGAACAGTCCCTCGTTGCTCCACCGCGGGTCAGCGGCCAGGGCTTGCAGGCCGGCCGTGTCGCGCGTTGGCCTGGACTTGGCCGCCGTAGCGCGCCCACCATTCCTCGTCGTCGATCACGATCAGGCAGGGGAGCTCATCGTTGCCCGTGACCATGTTGATCCCGAAGCCGAGGCGTTCCACCCGGTAGGCGTCGGTCTGCCGGCGTTCGAGTAGCCACGCATCGGCTCGGAGAGACGGTCGGGGTGGAAGGGGTCGGCCTGCCGGCAGGAGCTCTCGGAGAGGTGCTCGAGGTCTTCCCGGCCGAGCAGCTCCTCCTCGAGCTCGCGTTCCAGCGAGGCCGACAGGGACGCCTCCTTTGCAGGCTCGACGGTGGGCCCGTGGAATGCCTTGGGAGCCCCGGCGAGCTTGCCCATAACGTTGAGAGCCCGGGCGGAGCGTTCCTGGATCAGCAGCATGAAGTCCGGCTCGCGCCGGCTGCGGCGCGTGCCGCCACGGGCGACCGCGGGCAAAGCGACTGGGCCGCCGACGCACAACCGGTCGCCCGCGGCCAGGGCCGAGTTCAGCGCGGGAAGGTAGGCGTCCCGCAGCGGCAGCCGGGTCTGCGTATGCGGCACACCGCCGACTCGCGCCCGGTAGAACGCAGGACCGACATCGCCTGGGGAAGGGACGGCGCAGTAAGAGAACAACGCCTGCGCGCGCTGCTCTCTGGTGACTTGAGCACACTGGTGGGCTTGTCCGTAGCGGACGGCAGGGGCAGCGGCTTCTCGTCGCTCAACACGGGTCATGACCGCGTCGTACGTCTCCTGGAAACGCAAATCGGAGCGGTCGGCGACCCGGCGATGAGCTCAACCGTCCTGAGCTTGCGGGCTGAGGGCCGCGCGACGGTGGCGAGCGTCCCACGCCGACCACAGGCCCCACAGGACCTGACCGAACTCTTCCCTGACTTTCTTCGCGAACTGAGGACTTGGCTCTAAAAGGCCGTTCGCACCTTGTTGACAGTGGTCCCGGAGCCTTCAGGCAGCGCCTCTGGTTCGGATGCGTCGCTCATCGCCCACCACCGGTGTCTGCAGATGTCCCAGCCAGACCGTGAGTGAACGTGAGCAAGTACGCGATCACAGAGACGCCCACGATCCTGACCTGACCAGTTTCCTGTGCCGCAGAGACTCGCTAGCCGCCGAAAGACCACCCGCACGCGGGGGAGGCATACGGGCGCGCGTCTGGTCCAGTGGGCAGAGGACATTGCCCACTACGCGGGCAACCGCTTCGGGCCAGGGCGTATCCGGTGGAACCGCACCCTGGCCGACGATCCTGTCGAGACCGTCCGCGCCCTGGAGGTTGCTGCTGGCCGAGACAGAGCAAGAGCTCGGCTACCTCCGCCACACCCTGAGGGACGTGCTGGGACGGGCGGGGCGTGTACGCTGCCAGTGACAACTGGCAGGCACGAGCCGACAAGGTGAGCGCTGATGGACATCGATCGCACGAGCGACCGGCCCGTATACAAACAGGTCGCCGACGCGTTGCGCGCGGCGATCCGCAGCGGAGAGCTGACCGACGGGGCGCCGCTTGCGTCGGAGACCGAGCTGATGGACCGTTACGGCGTGTCGCGCAACAGCGCGCGCAACGCTGTAGCGCTGCTACGGGTCGAGGGGTTGGTGGTCACCGAGCACGGGCGCGGGACGTTCGTGCGAGCGCAACGGCCGCTGCGCCGGCTCAGCTCGTCGCGCTACTCCAAGGCGAAACGGCAGGCGCGCAGGGCGCCACTGCACGCCGAGCAGGGCACACAGTCGGATCAGCAGCTAGGGGTCGAAGTGGTCGATCCGCCGACCGAGGTCGCCGACCGGCTCGGGCTGCTGTCAGACGAGAAGGCGCTGGTGCGCCGACATCTGCTGTCCCTGGGCGGGGAGCCAGCGCAGCTAGCGGACAGCTACTTTCCTTTGTCGGTCGCGCAGGGCACACGGATCGAACGCGACGAGAAGATCCCAGCCGGGGTACACGCCGAGCTGGAGCAGGAGCTCGGCTACGAGCTGGACCGGTTCGTGGAGGAGCTGACCTTCCGCATGCCCTCCCCCGAGGAGGCCAGGCAGCTGCGGACGGGCGCAGGCGTTCCAGTCGTGCGGCTGCTGCGCACCCTGTACGACACGTCAGGACGTGCGTTGGAGGTCAGCGAGTTCGTGCTGGCGGGGGACCGGCACGTGCTCGTGTACGAGCTGTCTGCGGGCTGACTCGTCGGGATGAGTCGATGACGGTCACGACAGGCCCCTCTATCTTATTGGTATGTGCTGTGAAGATGGGCGACTCTGTCCAAGCAAACCGTGAAGCAGGCGGGAGCAGGCGGGCCGACCCTTTTCAGAAAGCGTCCGCAAGCCCGTTCCGAAGCGGCCCGCTCGAGTCGGCAAAGGGGAGTGCATGATGGCGGCTGGTGTTCCGATCCACGGCAGTCAATATGCCGTCATGGCCAGAGCCGGCTGACGACACTCGAAACAGATATGCGCCCGCTTTGATGAACTCTCTATGGCGGACCAGCTCAAACTCGTCGTAGAGGAAGCGGAGGACCTCGGGCTGTGGTTTCTTGTGTCCATATAGATAGTAGAGGTAGTGGTAATGCTGTCCGTCTAACCAGCCCTTCAGAATAGGAAGGTCGCTCGGCTTACAGGCCTTAACTTGTACTATTCTATGGGACCGCTGTCTTCTGAAGTAATAGTTAAAGTACTCTGCGCGCAAGATGCCGATAGGCCCTTCCCACGCTACTCCCACGCAATAGGCGATCAGCGATGACGGCTGCTCGTCTGCTGTGACAAAATGTACGACCTCTCGCCACTGTTCTTTGTGCGGCCTGGTGTAGTAGTCCATTGCAAACAGCAGCTGACCAATCGACAATCCAGCAAGACCAAGTGCGATCGTAGCCTGCACGCTGCGGGAAGAGAAGCTGCGGGTAATCGCCCGGGACAGCAGCAAGTACGCGGCAGGCAAAGAAATGATGAGATACCTGGGAACAAGAAGAGGAGTCGAGAAAGCGGAGAACAGATAGGCTACAGCAAAGGGAACAGCAACCCATGCGCTGAGCAGGGCTCCTCGAGGCGCAGAGACTGAGGGTGTCGTGTGTGTCGTACTCCTCACGTCCTTCCAGGCGCGTAGCAGCAAGAGCGAGAAGAGCATCAACGCCAATATCTGCAACAGTCCTGAACGACCAAAAAGAAATCCGAAGCACTTCGTCAATGTCGATGGTTGTGGCGGTTCGATCCAAAAACCTCCGTACGAAATTGTGCAACCACAGTCGGAAGCCACAGTAAGTACGCGACCACGACCGGAAGATAGAGCAGCAGGACTCGGGGGATGGCCTTACGAGCCAATACAATCAGCGCTGCGCCCTGAAGGGCGACCAGGTAGGCCCCGTAGTAGTGGAGATACGAGCACACGATCGCGCTGACCACGTAGCCAGCGGCCTCGAGCGCCGAAACTCGTTCCCGGGCACGCAGTTTGACTAATATTCCCCACCAGAAGTATGCGGTCAATATGGAGAACAGAAGCAGAAGAGAGTACGCCCTGGCTTCTTGGCTGTAATATATTGGACACCAAAAGACTGCCGTAAACAGGGCCGCGAACAACCCTTCCTGCTCAGAGTACAGTCTTCTGCCAAGAAGGTATATGGAAGGAACAGCGAGCACTCCAGCGATCGCCGAAGGAAGCCTTAAAGCCCATTCACCGTTCCCTAAGTATTCCTGAACAAAGTGCAAGATTGCATAGTATGCTGGTGGGTTCGTTTCTAGATGATTCCGAAGGATCTGAAAGATACTTTCCTTGCTCAGGACTACGCTTGCGAGTTCATCGATCCAAAAAGACTGGATGTCCAACCCGTAGAACCTGAGTGCACCTGCCAGCAGGACGATCGCAGCCAACACCCATTGGTCCACCTGCTCCTCATGCGCTCAGAATAGCCTCGGCGCCTGCTCCGCCGCTAATCCAGCTAGTAGGCGACTGACCGCAGTGCCTTGCTGAGACAACCGGGGACACGCCCAAAGAAGTGAGCGCCTGTCTCATCCAAGAGCAAAGCGCTCAGCATACGCACTGCGGTGCTCACGGGTCATGGCTGATACCGAACGCTTGCAACGCCCAGAGCTCCTTGTAAGCTAACCCCTTTTCACTGCGCCTTCGGATATCACGCACGAACCCATGTACCCCAACTAAGGACTCGTACCTAGAAGAATATGTCGGACGACTCCACTGCAGATAGCCGTTAACGTGGGCCAGATCTCCGACACAGAGCAATACACGAGACACGCGGTCGCGTGTAGTCCATCAATAGCGCATAGCCAGAGCTACCCGACCTACCGTCCGCCTCAGACGCTCCACCGTATCCCCTCGAGATCCTTGGTACCGGACGGCAGTTATGGGCGGCGATATGTGACCCTGAACCGGTGATGGACGCCCCAACGGGATTATGCAAGGCCGCTTACCCAGGGATGGAAGTTACAGCTGCCCACGCACAAGTGCCTCGCTATGCGCGCCCCATGGTTCACGGTCCGAGCAGCAGCCGGGCGAGCGTGTCCGCTGCGGCGTGTCGGCGGTTGCGCGCTCCCATGGTTGGCGGCGCTTCCGTCGCAGTCCACATAGCCACTGCAGGTATCTGCGGATACCCTTCAGTGGTATGCCGTGTCGGTCGAGGGCGGGAAGCGGGCTGACCAGGCGTCACAACGGATAGCGTGCCAGGCATGGACGTGCTCACCCATGTCGACCCTGCCCGGATCACGCGACTCTGCGCGCGCGACCAGTTTTTCTGGCTGGACCTGCTCGCGCCCAGCACTGCCGACCTGGCGACGCTCAGCGACCTGCTAGGACTGCACCCGCTGGCCGTGGAGGACACCAGCGAGTTCGGGCAACGACCCAAGGTTGACGTCTACGACGACCACGTCCTGATCGTCTTCTACACCGTCCGCGCCGACGACGGACGCGCCCTGCCTGCCGAGGTCCACATCCACATCTCCGGCAGCTTCATCGTCACCGCCCGTCACGACCCTTGCGCCGAGCTCGACCGGCTGCGCCAGGTGCTGGCCACCGAGGCGACCAAGGCAGAGGACTACCTCGTTTACCGCATCCTCGACGGGCTCACCGACGCCTACTACCCAGCACTCGACCTTGTCGAGGGGCGCGTGGACACCCTTGAGGGCCAGGTGCTGGCCAGGCCCCACCGCCACCAGCTCGAGACGGTTTACCGGCTCAAGCAGGAGGTCCATGACCTGCAACGGCGTGTGGCTGCCCAACGCGACATGATGCCCGCAGCGGTCGAGGCCGTCCTGAAGCTGCCGGGCTTCAGCCACGGCACACGCATATACCTCCGCGACGTCAGCGACCATCTCGCCCAGGCAGCCGGTGAGCTGCGCCGTCAAGACGCCGACCTTGCCGCCCTCACCGACGTTTACTTCAACGCCAACACCAACCGGCTCAACGTTGTGATCACCCGGCTGACTATCGTGGCCACGTTCTTTTTGGTCTGGACCCTGGTCACCAGCTTTTTCGGGCAGAACTTCGGCTGGCTCGTCGAGCACGTAGACAGCCGGACCCACTTCCTCGTCTATGGCATCGGAGGGCTGGTGGTGCCCACGATCCTGCTGGGCGTGTACTTCTACGTCCGACGGAGCCAGTGGTGGTGGTAAGCGCGCCGAACATGGGACGGTTGAGCGGAGCCGTCTCCTACGACGATGCAACGACGCACCGCCGCTGGACGCATCGCCGAATTGTGCGCGAGAGCGCTTCACGTCGGTGACGGTTCCCCGCCTTTGCTCGTCGTCTGACGGGGCAACGTCAACGACTGACCCATGCTGGCAGCTGTTTTTGGAGATCAGCCGGTCGAGGCGTTCGTCGATGGCTAAGCAATGGCCCGGCGGTGGGGGGGCTATGGTGCCTTCTTCGCGTTGTTGGTTGATGGCAAGCGCGTTGAAGGCGCCCATGAACCGCTTCGCTGCTGAAAGCCGAGCGTCCCTATCGCCGTTTCCGGGCGCCGCCAAGCGCCCCATCCTGCCATCGGATATCCCCCATGGATACCGGAAGGCTGGCCGTGGCGCGTCGAATCGTGATTGCGCACAGTCGGCTTCGATAATCGCTGGAGGCAGCGCATAACGTGTGGAGGAGACACGTTGAGTCCTGTCTCCCTCCGGTCGGCTTCGTGATCGCTTGGCAGGGTTCGTTGACCGCCCATGCGGATGTCCTTGCGGCTCGGGCAGGCTGCCGGCAAGACCAGGCTGCCGGCAAGACCAGGCCCAGCCGCCTACAGACGCGGCGGGTTGACCTTGCTCGTGGTGTGGACACGGAAGAGCCGCCGACACGAGTGCCGACGGCTCTGATCTGGGGTGATGCTCAGGGTCGGATTGCTCGGACGTTTTGGGCTTCCTCGCCCTTGCGGCCTGGCGCCACGTCGAACTCGACGTGCTGGCCTTCTTCAAGCGACTTGTAGCCGCTTCCTTGGATGTTGGAGTAGTGGACGAATACGTCGTCGCCCTGCTCACGAGAGATGAAGCCGAAGCCCTTCTCGGAGTTGAAGAACTTCACGGTTCCTGTTGCCAACGCTGTTCTTTTCTCTTTCCTGCGAGCAAGTCCCACTGACTCCCTCGTCTCCGCCAGTCTAGCGGCAGAAAACCGTCGCGCTTGGTTCGCCAGGATTCGCCTTCAACCTGTCGCTGTTCGCCGTGATCGTCGGTGTGATCCGACGGGTCGTGTCCGCAAGGCCCACCCCGCATCGGGGGATCCGGTGGGGTCAGCCCAGCAGGGTGTCGGCGATGATGCGGGCCGGGTCGTGGACAGCCTCGGACGGGCGGGCCTCCGTGCCCTTGCTCGCAGGCCAGCCGCCCTTGCGGGCATGGCCGATCGCGGCGATGAATGCGTCGCCGTCGGTGTCCAGGACACGGTGTCGGTAACGGCGGTGATATCCGCGACGCTGGGACGGCACCCTGCGCAGCGCTCGCTATCCGGCTATAGACGCGCTTCTCGTGTCGCAACGCATGTCACCTCAACTCTGTGGTCCTCTCGTGTCAGCGTTTCGCACCAAGGCCCAGGCGCACACTCTAGAGATCGGTTCCCTCAGACACGGCCGCCCAGCAGGCAACCAGCGGTAGCGGGTGTTACCGCTGGTCCCGTTCGGGTTCGGCTGGTTGCTCACCGCGCCGCACGCGACTACGCGACTAGTTGTGCCTGTCGAGGGCGTGCCAGAATAATGCTGCAGATTGTGCGACGGGGTGAGCCGCTTCAGCGCAGGTGTCGCCTTCCGGTCCGTCAGCCGCGACCTTCGCGTTTGCTACTGGTCCTGAGAGAGAATGAGGGCGGAGTAGGGCCCGATTCCAACATTCCCGCTCACTGGCATGCCGTCGCTTCCGTGCCCGTCCGCGTCTGTGTCGTAGCCGGGCTGGTTGCCGTAATCGCTACTGTAGCCTTTCCAATCGCTATTGAAGCGGACCCGCCACTGTCCGGCGCGAGGGAAACCGATACGGTAGTCGCTGAAGGTTCGGGCGGAGACATTCAGCACAATAATCACGTCGTCTCGTGGGCCGCCCTGCTCCCACCGGTGGTAGGCGAGGACGTTATCGTCGTCATTGACGTGGTACACGTGAACGTGCTGGCCGCGCAGCCCGCGCGTGGTGTCGTACCAGTTGCGCCGCAGCCGGATCAAGTCGCGATACAGATGCAGAATCCCGCCGTAGGTCTCCTGTCGGGTCCAGTCGATGGGGTCCTGGTCGTGGAACCAGGCGTCCTCCAGGATCTCCTGCCCTTGGAAGATCATAGGGATGCCAGGAGCTGTGAGCACCAGGGCGGCTCCGAGGGTAGAGCGTTTCCGTGAGTACCAGCTACCGGCGTTGCCAGGCCAGATCTCCTCGGGAAGGCGCCTGTTCCCGTTGGCTACCTCATCGTGCGACTCCGTGTAGATGACGCGCCGAAGCGCGCCGCCGTGGCCGTGCTCGATGGCCTTCGCCAGCCTCCGCATGTCACGACCGCTGTCGAAGGCCATAATCAGCGTCTCGCGCACGGGGTGTACGAACTGCGAGTCCCACTGGGTGTCGAAGCCAGCTCCCCCGGCCCAAACCTCACGAGTGATCCAGTCGTTGCCGCGCAGGTCTTCGGCGATGTGCAGCTTCCAGGGTTGTCGAGCGTCGGTCTCGGAGTTGATGCGTTGCATCAGCCCCCAGCCGTCAGGGATGTCATTGCCGGGATCGTCGTTGTGGCCGTAGACGTTACGGATGAACGCTGTCGCGTCCCAGCGCAGCCCGTCCATACGGAATTCTTCCAGCCACATGCGGGCGTTGTCTGCAAGGAACCTACGGACGTCCTCACGGCCATAGTCGGGACGCGTATCGCCCCAAGGGGTCTGTGATCGGTGATCGTTGTAGAAGTAGATGCCGCCCTTACCGTGCACACTCCACCCGTCAAAGCGCCACAGATCTAGATCGCTGGGTCCCAGATGGTTGTAGACCACGTCGAAGATGACGGCGATGCCGCGCTCGTGGGCGGCGCGAACGAGCTGTTTAAGCGCTTCCGGGCCGCCGTAGGCGTCTTCGACGGCGAAGATGTGGGCAGGGTTGTAGCCCCACGCGAAGTCCAGGGCGAACTCCATAGAGGGGAGGAGCTCAATGGCGTTGACCCCCAAGTCGCGCAAGTAGTCAAGCCTGCGGATCACGCTGCTGAAGCTGCCCGGTCCACCTCCGGGCTGATCGTTGAAGGTGCCCACGTGCAGCTCGTAGATCACGAGCTCGCGCCAGGCAGGGGTGCTGTAGAGGCTGTCTCCCCAGTCGAACCCGGTGTCGTAGACCACAGAGTTGCCAACCGAACTGGTCACGTCGCGGGCATAAGGATCATTGCGCCACACGGTCTGGCCACCGTTTTGTAGTACGAACTTGTACTGGCTGCCAACGACCACGTCAGGAACGTCCGCCGACCAGTACCCGTTGCCCTCGCTGGCCAACGGCTGGCCGTCTGCAGACCAGCCGTTGAAGTCACCCGTAACCCACACGGCGTCGGCGAACGGCGCCCACACACGAAACACGACGCCCCAGTCGTGGACGACAGCGCCCATTCCGGCGTGGGACGAAGGGGTCGCCATCATGTCGGTCCTCTCATGAAGTGCAGTCCGTACGGGAAAGCGCGTTGTGGCCATACACTCTCAGCCAGGCTCATTGCAGTCCCTCTGCTTACGCATCATCGACGCCAACGCAGGCAGACAGTGCGCTCGCGCTTAGGACCTGTACGGGTGCTCTATCAGCCGGACACGAAAGTCGCGCTGCCCCGGGTCGGCGAAAAGGCGCGAGTGTGGCCTCGACGCCCGGACCCCTTTGAAAGAGCCCGCACGCTCAGCGCTGATACGAGCTTGTGCGAGCCCGCCAACATGCGGTCGCGTGCGCGTGATCGCTCGGCGCGCCACCGCCGGGGGCCCGGACGTGTGCGTGGCTGGGTTCGCATGCCGCAGGCGACGTGCTCGCGCTGCGGGCGGGGGCGGCCGTGCGGGTTCGCCGGCACCCCGGCACCCCGGCGCCGGTCTGCGCCGCCTGCGCGCCCCGGCGCCTGGCGGCCTGCGCGCACTGCGGGACCCAGCGGCCACCGACCGCCCGGCGGCCGGAAGGGCCGGTCTGCGAGCCCTGCTACACCGCGGCATTGCGCCGGCGCGGCAGGCGCGCAAGCTGCGGGCAGACCCGCCGGCTTGCCCATCCTCCCGGTCCCGACGCGACCGTGTGCGCCGACTGCGCCGACTGCGCCGACTGCGCCGGCGTGCCCGCGGGCCACGTCTGCGGCGACTGCGGTGTCGAGGACCAGCTCTACGAGCGCGGCCGGTGCGCCCGCTTCGCGCTCGCCCGACGCGTCGGTGAGCTGCTGCGCGGCGACGGTCGAGTGGTTCCCGCCGCGTTGGCGCCCCTCGCGGTGCCCCGCTCGGCGCTGAGCTGGCTGCGCCGGGGCGCGGGCGCGGCCATCCTCGCCGACGTCGCGTCGGGGCGGCTGCCGATCACCCACGAGGCGCTCGACACCCACCCGCAGCCGCGAGCCACGGACTACCTGCGCGCCATGCTGGCCGCCCACCAGGCGCTGCCCGAGCGTGACGAGGACGTCGCCCGCACCGAACGGTGGGTCGCCGACCTGCTCGCTGCGATCCGCCCCCCCGCCAGACCGCACCTCGTCCAGGCCTACGCCACCTGGCGGGCGCTGCGCCGCCTGCGGCGCCGAGCCGAACACAGCCCCAGCCCCCGCACACCCACCCGGGGCGTCAAGACCCACCTGAGCGCGGCCGTGCGGCTCCTCGGGGCCGATGCCAAGAAGGTCAGCATGCGCGCCGGCCACTCATCGGTCGCGTTCACCCTCGATCGATACGGCCACCTCTACGAGGACGAGGAGGACCAGGTGACGAAACGCCTCGATGTGCTCCTGGAGGGCTCCGACGAAACTGGGGTTCCGGACCCCCTCACAGTCAACGGAACTTTCCGCTTGGACCACTGGGAGCGTGACCCGACGTGTCCTGTGCGTGTCCTGCAACGACGAACGCCCCGCCGGAGCGGAGCGTTTGTGCTGGTCAGACTGGTAGCCCCGAGCGGATTTGAACCGCCGTCACCGCCTTGAGAGGGCGGCGTCCTGGGCCGCTAGACGACGGGGCCGTAAAGCGGCGAAGCCGCTGCTCCCGGGCAAGGACTCGAACCTCGAATAACGGGGCCAGAACCCGTCGTGTTGCCAATTACACCACCCGGGAAGGACGAGGCCGAGCGTAACAGCGGGACCGCCCAGCGGCAACGTGCCGGGGGTCAGGCGGCGGCGGTCGCGGGCCGCGCGGATCCTCGCGAGGACGTCGCGGTCGAGCAGGGCGAGCGTCTCCGGTAACGGCGGGTTCACGTCGGCGCCGGTCACGGCCACCGAAGCCGCCCGATAGACTCACCCGCCATGACCAGGTCTTCCAGCGAGATGCGGGTGCGTTTCGCGCCGTCGCCCACCGGCATGCTTCACGTGGGCAGTGCCCGCTCCGCGCTGTTCAACTGGGTGGTCGCCCGACAGACGGGCGGGACGATGGTGTTGCGCATCGAGGACACCGACGCCTCCCGGAACCGGCCGGAGTGGACCGAGGGCATCATCCGTGCGCTGGACTGGCTGGGGATCAGCCCGGGCGGATACGAGGGGCCGTACGTTCAGTCCGCGAACCTGGAAAACCATCAAGTCGCCGCTCAGCGGCTCTACAAGCAGGGCCTTGCTTACTACTGCACTTGCGCCCGAGACGACGTCATCGCCCGGACAGGTGACCCTCACCGCGGCTATGACGGGCAGTGCCGAGACCTCGGCCTGGAGCCTGCGCCAGGGCGGGCGCTGCGGTTTCGCACCCCTGACGAGGGCACCACGACAGTCGTCGACCTCGTACGGGGCAAGCCGACGTTCGACAACGCCACCATTGAGGACTTCGTCATCGCCCGTGGCGACGGCTCGGTGCTGTTCCTGCTCGCCAACGTCGTCGATGACATCGAGCAGCGGATCACCCATGTGATCCGCGCCGAGGAGCACCTGTCCAACACACCCAAGCAGCAGATGCTGTGGGAGGTGCTGGGACACCAGCCGCCGGTCTGGGCGCACGTGCCGATCATCGTCAACGAGAAGCGGCAGAAGCTCAGCAAGCGCCGGGACAAGGTCGCCCTGGAGGGTTACCGCGACGAGGGCTACCTCGCCGAGGCGATGCGCAACTACCTGATGCTGCTCGGGTGGTCACCCTCTGGCGACCGAGAGATCGTCCCCTGGGACGTCATCGAAGCCGAGTTCCGTTTGGAGAACGTCAACTCCTCCCCGGCGTTCTTCGACGTCAAGAAGCTGCGCGCGTTCAACGGCGAGTACATCCGCGCGCTGCCCGTCCAGGACCTCATCGCCCGCTGCCAGCCTTGGCTCACGCCACCCGCCGCACCGTGGCCAGCCGAGTCCTACGACCCGGAGGTGTTCGCAGCGGTCGCGCCCCTTGCCCAGACCCGGATCGGCGTGCTGTCAGAGATCACCGACTACGTGGATTTCCTGTTCCTCGCCGAGCCGATCTTCGACCAGGCAAGCTGGGACAAGGTCATGAAGCCCGGAGCCGAGACGATCGTGGACACGGCGCTCGACCGCTTTCGCGAGATCCCGTGGGACGCCGACACCCTCAAGGCCACCATGGAGCAGATCGGCGCTGAGCACGGACTCAAGCTGGGCAAGGCCCAGGCCCCCATCCGTGTCGCCGTCACCGGTCGCACCGTCGGCCTCCCGCTGTTCGAGTCGCTCGAGGTGCTTGGCCGGGACCGTACGCGGTCACGACTTCAGGCGATCCGTAACCGCAGGGAGATCGGCACGGCACGCTGACCGGAGGATGGCTCCAGTCTTGTGGATGGTTCCCGAGGCCATTACCCGGTTGCATCAAGAGGAAGCCTAAACCAGTCTCCCCACGTGCCGTTCCACGAGGCGCCGTACACACCCCCGTCGCCGCCGACCGCGAACAGGTCCATCTCGTCAGGCTTCCGCGACAACGCAGCGATCGACGCTCGCTCAGGGAACACCCGGCCACCGATCCAGTACCAGTCATTCCAGGGCTCGCCTTCCACCGGGGGCTGCCGTTCCACCAGGCGCTGTAGATCACGCCGTCAGGATGGACTGCGAACAAGTCCATTTGGTCCCAGTACCGTGAAAGTGACGCAAGTGGAGTGGTTTGTGCCAACCCTATGGGTTGCGTCAAAAGGCCGTACGCCATCGATGTCATCCTTCGTTCGTCGGAACGTCGTTAACGACATCCGCTCCGATGGTATTCCACATCCCCGCGCCGAACTTCGGGACTGTCAGACGTGGTTAGCTTGTGGGGCATCCCCCTCCTCGGACTTGGGAACCCCTTGCCACTATCGCCTCAACACTATAGCTTTTAAGCTATGAACGAGCGTGTCGATGACGAAGGGCGAGCGCTCCCGGTCCTCCCCGGCTTCGCCGAGGTTGCGCTGGCAAGACGGCGGCTGCTGCGGGAGCTCGTTGAGCGCCGGGGTGAGCTCGGACTGTCGCAGACGGTGGTCGCTGCGAGGATGGGAACGTCCCAGTCGGTCGTCGCGCGGCTGGAGAGCGGCGAGGTCGACGCGAGGCTGTCGACGATCGAGCGGTACGCGGAAGCGCTCGGCCGGCGGCTTGAGTGGCGGCTCAGCGAGGAGTGAGGCGTGACCTGCGACGATGACCTCATCCGGGTCTGGGACGACAGCCTCTGGCGCCTGGAGATGAGCATCGCGGCGCCGGGCTTCGCCTACCTGGAGCCGAAGCGGCATATTCCTGCTATCACCGACCTCGACGAGGACGAGGCCACGACGTTCGGCGGCGTGCTGGCGCACGTCAGCCGGGTACTGAAAGAGGAGACCGGCACCCAGCTCGCCGCCGTCTCGATCCCCGCCGGTGACGCGCCCCACCTGCGCGTCCACCTGGTGCCGCACGCGGGCATCGCCGAGGAAAACGCGCGCGAGGTCGCCGAGCGGGTGCGCCATCACTTGGCCGAGGACCCCCCGCCTCCACCGGAGCAACCACAGCCGCTGCTCCTCCCGTATCCGGTCCCGGCACCACGCCGGTGGGACCCCGGGCAGCCCGAGATCCCCCCGCCGCGCCGCGAGCCCCCCGACGATCCCCGTCCCGACCGCCCTGCCCACGACCCCTGGTTCTAGTGGTCCGCGCGGAAAAACCCGTGGCATTCGGCTGCGACCCGCGCGGAGCGCTTCGCCTTGCGAGGCGGGGAGCACTCCGCCCGGGCCCTCGAAGTCATCTGGGGCGTCCCCAGGGTCCCCCTCTGGGGTTCCGAACCCCCTCACAGTCAACGGAGCTTTCCGCTTGGACCACTAGGTGTCCGAGACGACCGGGTTCGACAGGGTGCCGATGCCCTCGACCTCGACCTCGACCGTGTCGCCGGCCGCCAACGGCCCAATCCCAGCGGGCGTGCCGGTCAGGATCACGTCGCCGGGCAGCAGTGTCGTGAAGGCCGCGCAGTAACTGATCAGGGTGGGGACGTCGAAGACGAGGTCGGCGGTCGTGCCGTCCTGGCGGGCCTCTCCGTTGACGAGGCAGCGCACGGCCAGCCCAGCCGCAACGTCGAGCTCGGTCTCGATCCACGGGCCCAGCGGGCAGAACGTGTCGAAGCCTTTCGCGCGGGTCCACTGGCCGTCGCGCTGCTGGAGGTCACGGGCGGTGACGTCGTTCGCGCAGGTGTAGCCGAGCACCGCGTCAAGCGCGTCGGCGACCGCCACCTTGCGGGTCAGGCGGCCGATCACCACGGCGAGCTCGGCCTCATGGTCGACCCGCTCTGACAGCGCCGGCAGGCGGATGTCGCCGCCGGGACCGATCACCGCGGTGGCGGGCTTGGAGAAGATGAGCGGCTCGAGCGGCACCTCGTGGCCGAGCTCGGCGGCGTGCGTGGCGTAGTTCTGGCCGGCGCAGAGGATCTTCGACGGGATGACGGGCGCCAGCAGCCGCACCTTCTCGAGCGGCGCGACCTGATCGGTGAGCGTGAACTGGCCGAACGGGTGGCCGTCGATCAGGACGACATGGTCCTCGCGAACGACGCCGAAGCCGGGACCGTCGGGGCGGGCGACACGTGCGATGCGCACGTTACCGAGGCATCTTCGCCTCGACGTCCTGCAGTCCGTACCGGTACGCGTCCTCCATCGCCTGCCACGAGGCCTGGATGATGTTCGAGGACACGCCGACGGTGGTGAACTCGCGCTCGCCGTCGGTGGACGTGATGAGCACGCGGGTGGTCGCCGCAGTGCCGGAGCCGGCGTCGAGGATACGGACCTTGTAGTCGGCGAGCTGGAGTTTCGCGAGTTTCGGGTAGCGCCCGTTGACCGCTGCCCGGAACGCCTGGTCGAGCGCGTCGACCGGGCCGTTGCCCTCACCGGTGCCGATCAGCCGCTCGTCGCCCACCCAGACCTTGACCGTGGCCTCGGCGACTATGCGGCCGTCCTCGTGGCGCTCGACGATGGCACGGAGGCTCTCCAGGCGGAAACGCTCGCTGGTCTGGCCGATCTCGTCGCGCACCAGCAGCTCGAACGAGCCGTCGGCGGCCTCGAACGTGTAGCCGGCGTGCTCCAGGTCCTTGACCCGGTCGAGGATGCGGGTGACCGCGTCGCCGGACAAGTCGAGGCCGAGCTCGGCGCCCTTCAGGACGATCGTCGACCGGCCGGCGAGCTCGCTGACGAGCAGGCGAAGATCGTTGCCGACGCATGCTGGGTCGACGTGCTGGTAGAGGTCGGTGCGTTTGGCGAGCGCGGAGACGTGGAGTCCGGCCTTGTGCGCGAACGCGGCGTGCCCGACGTAGGGGGCGTGCGGGTCCGGGATCAGGTTCATGACCTCGGCGACCTCGTGCGCGACGTGAGCGAGCTTGCCGAGGTCGGCGTCATCGACGACGTCGAGGTCACACTTGAGCTTCAGGTTCGCGATGATCGACATGAGGTTCGCGTTGCCGCAACGCTCGCCGACCCCGTTGACTGTCCCTTGGACGTGCGTGGCGCCGGCGCGGACAGCGACGAGGGAGTTCGCGACCGCGCAGTCCGTGTCGTTGTGCACGTGAATCCCGACCTGGGTGCGGCCTCCCGCAAGGCCGACGACCTGGCGGACGACGCTCTCCACGCGGTTGGGCATCATCCCGCCGTTCGTGTCGCACAGGACGACGCACTCGGCACCGGCCTCGGCGGCCGCCCGCACGACGTCGAGGGCGTAGGACTCCTCCTCCACGTGGCCGTCGAAGAAGTGCTCGGCGTCGAAGAACACCCGCCGACCCTCGCCGCGCAGCAGCCGGATCGAGTCGGCGACCATCGCGAGGTTCTCCTCACGGGTCACGCCGAGCGCCTCGGTCACGTGCAGGCTCGAGGACTTGCCGACCAGGCAGACGACCGGCGTGCACGCGTCGAGGAGCGCGGTGAGGACGGGGTCGGCCGCGGCGTCGCGGCCCGGCCGGCGGGTCATCCCGAACGCGACGAGCGCTGCCCGCTGGAGCACAAGCTCGCCAGCGGCCGTGCGGCGGAAGAACTCCGTGTCCTTCGGGTTCGCGCCGGGCCAGCCGCCCTCGATGTAGGACACGCCGAGCGTGTCGATGCTCGCCGCGATCCGGAGCTTGTCCGCGACCGAGACGGAGATGCCCTCCCGCTGCGTTCCGTCACGCAGGGTCGTGTCGTACAGGTCCACAACTCGCACAGCGTTGCCTTTGTTCGAGGCAGCCGGTGCGGGCCGTGGAGAACAGCGAGAGGGCCAGGCGATGCCGCCGGGGTCCGCTCGCTCCCCCAGACCGGCATCGACCGCCGGTCCTAGAGGAGCGGTCGAATAATGATGGCCGGGCGCCCCCTCCGGGGGGCGCTGTCAACGTACGTCGAAGTGGCCGTCACGCGGATCAGTGTGCCCCGGTTCACTCGCGCGGGCAAGGAGCTACGGCGTGCTACGGCGCGTGGACGTAGTCGAGCATGTGCTCGTAGCGCGGCTCGTTGCCTTTCACGACGCTGAAGAACAGGTCCTGGAGCTGCTTCGTCACGGGGCCGGGAGCGCCGATCTCGCGGTCGTCGAGGCTGCGGATCGGGACGACCTCCGCCGCGGTGCCGGTGTAGAAGGCCTCGTCGGCCAGGTAGAGGTCCTGGCGGAGGAGGTTGGCCTCCGCGAAGGGGATGTCGAGGTCGCGCGCGAGCGTGATGACCACGTCGCGGTTGATCCCGCGCAGGACGCCCGCGGACAGCGGCGGGGTGAGCAGGACACCGTCCTTGACCACGAACACGTTCTCGCCGGAGCCCTCCGTGACGTTGCCGTGCTCGTTGAGCAGGATCGCCTCGTCGTAGCCGGCCTGCAGCGCCTCGACTTTCGCGAGCGACGAGTTGATGTAGACGCCGCAGCACTTCGACTGGGTCGGGATCATGTTCGCGCCGATCCGCACCCACGACGAGGTCTTCGCTCGGACGCCCTGCGCGATGCCCTCGTCGCCGAGGTACGCCCCCCACGGCCAGACCGCGATCGCGACTCGCGTGGAGCTGGGCAGCGGGTTGAGCCCCATCTCGCCGTAGCCGAGGTAAGCGATCGGGCGGATGTAGCACGACTTGAGGCCGTTCACGTGGATGAGCTCGCGGGTGGCCGCCATCAGCTCGTCGGTCGTGTAGGGGATCTCCATCTGCAGGATGCGCGCGCTGTCATGGAGCCGCTCCATGTGCGCCCGGTGCTGGAACACCGCCGGCCCGTGGTCGGTCTCGTACGCCCTGATTCCCTCGAAGACCCCCCAGCCGTAGTGCAGCGTCGGGGTCAACACGTGGACGGTCGCGTCGTGCCAGTCGACCAGCTCCCCGTCCATCCAGATCTTCGCCATCTCGGTGATCGGCATCCCAAACTCCTCCCCGCTTCACGCCTAACGCTCGACACTGACGAGTATCCCACGCCGCGCGCGGCCATGTGGCGCTGAGCTAGATGGCCTCCGCGATGCGGTCGCCGATCTCGTCGGTCGAGGCGCCCATGCCGGGGCCGGCCATCGCGCCGAGCTTCGGCAGCGTCCCGGCGGCGGCGGCCTCGACGGCCGTCGCGGCCTCGGCCTCACCGAGGTGGTCCAGGAGCATCGCGGCCGACAGGACCGCGGCGACCGGGTTCGCCCAGCCCTTGCCGGCGATGTCGGGCGCGGAGCCGTGGACGGGCTCGAACATGCTGGGCGAGGTCCGGGTCGGGTCGATGTTCCCGCTGGCCGCGAGCCCCAGCCCGCCCTGCACGGCCGCGCCGAGGTCAGTGATGATGTCGCCGAACAGGTTGTCGGTGACCACGACGTCGAACCGCTCCGGAGTCGTGACCAGGTACAGGCACATCACGTCGACGTGGACGTAGTCCGTGGCCACGCCCGGGAAGTCGGCCGCGACCTCGTTGACCGTGCGCTGCCACAGGTCCCCGGCGAAGGCCAGCACGTTCGTCTTGTGGCACAGGGTGAGGTGGCCACGGCGGGCGGCGGCGCGCGCGAACGCGTCACGGACGACGCGCTCGACGCCGCGGCGGGTGTTGAGGGACTCCTGCGTCGCGACCTCGGCGGGCGTGCCCTTGTAGAGGGTCCCGCCGGCGCCGGCGTACAGCCCTTCGGTGTTCTCCCGCACGATGACGAGGTCACACCGACCTGGGGTGAGCCCGGCGACCGGCGACGGCACCCCCTCGAACAGCCGCACCGGGCGGAGGTTCACGTACTGGTCGAACGAGAAACGCAGCTCGAGGAGCAGCCCGCGCTCCAGCACCCCAGGGGGGACCTCGGGTGTGCCCACCGCGCCGAGGAGGATCGCGTCGTGACCGGCGAGCTCGGACAGGACGGCCTCTGGCAGAACCTCACCGGTCCGCAGCCATCGCTGGCCGCCGAGGTCGTAGTCCGTCGTCTCTACGGCGAAGCCGAACCGGCCAGCGACCGCGCGCAGTGCCTTGCGCGCCTGCGCGATCACCTCCGGACCGACCCCGTCGCCGCCGATCACCGCGATGTCATACGTGTTCATTGGAGAAGTCTAGTGCTCCGCGTGCCTGCGTCGGTCCTAGTGGTCCGCACGGAAAAACCCGTGGCATTCGTGCGCAAAGCATTCGCACCTCGCGGCGTTGCGGGTCGCTCGAGGACAACCAGCACACAGCGCGACCCGCGCGGAGCGCTTCGCCTTGCGAGGCGGGGAGCACTCCGCCCGGGCCCCCTCACAGTCAACGGAGCTTTCCGCTTGGACCGCTCGTGAGGTGTACGTCCACGCCTTCGGCACGCAGCCGGGCGACGAGCCCGTCCACCCCGTCGAAGTGATGCGCCAGCATCCCGGCGGCCTCGGCGCCGGCGCAGTTTTCCTCGCAGTCATCGACGAACAGGCAGGCCGTGGGTGGGTGGTCGATCCGCTGGAGCAGTCGTCGGTAGAACGCGGCGTCCGGCTTGCGGACACCCAGATGGTGACTCGCCCAGACGCCCTCGCAGCAGGAGTCGAGGTCGAACGTGGCGCGCAGCTCCTCGATCCAGACAGGGTAGTTGCTCGCGACGTAGCGGCCCAAGCGCCCGTCGAGCGTGCCGAGCAGAGCGCGCATCCCCGGCAGGAACCGGTAGCCCTCCCGCCGAGCCGCGTGAAACGCCGGCACGTCGAGTGGGTGTCCCTCCTCGGCGTTGCGGAAGAACCGACGGATCCACTCCGCCTCGTCGATCCTGCCGCACTCGAACTCCGGCCAGCTCGTGGGGTCCTTGAGCCCGTGGGCGACGGTCGCGTCCAGGCCGGTCGCCGCCTCGAGCGCGGCGATGTAAGGGTCAAAGAGCAGCGTCCCCATAAGGTCCAAGCAGAGCGCGCGGAGCATAGGCTCATTGTGCCGAGTGGAGGAATTGATGGCGCAACCGATCCTGCACGGCGACGGGACGACGCTGCGGCCGGTCCCCGAGTACGACGTCGAGCTCCTGGCCGCCCGCCTGGCCGCCATCCTCGCCGAGCCCGAGGTCCGCAGCTGGTGGCCTGGCTACGACCTTCAGCGGGTCCGCTCCGAGCTGCTCGACTGCGACGATGCGGTCGTCTTCACGATCGAGGTCGACGGCGAGGTCGTCGGGGCGATTCAGTACTACGAGGAGCCCGACGCCGACTACCGGCACGCGGCCATCGACGTGTTCCTTCACCCCGCGGCGCACGGCCGGGGGCTGGGCTCCGATGCGGTCCGGACCCTGGCCCGGCACCTGTTCGGTGACCGCCACCACCACCGGCTCACGATCGACCCTGCCGTCGCGAACACGAAGGCCATCGCCTGCTACAAGCGCGTCGGCTTCCGCGAGGTGGGCGTCATGCGTCAGTACGAGCGCGGCCAGCGCGGCGAGTGGCACGACAGCCTGCTGATGGACATGCTCAGGCACGAGCTGCGCTGAGCGGCAGCCACGTCCTCCTCACGGCTCACCCCGCCGCGCGTCGCACTTCCCGTGCTTCTGATACCGCAACCGGGGGCTGCCGTCATCCTGTGCCGGGGCATCGCTCCGGTGTGGCCTCACCTTCACCGGCTTTGTCGCCTGGTGGACGGGCCGGGCGTATCACCTCGTCATGACCCCGGGACTGGGCCGCAAAGCCAGTCGTCACCGACTGCGCCCTCGCCCCGGTCTTCCCGGGATCTGTCCCAGCACGGGATCCTCGGGCATTCCGTCCCCGCTCGGGTGACGGAATGACCACCGCGCCTCTACAGCGCCCAGATCCCTCGTTCGACGAACACGTCCTTCAGCACCGACGGCCGGTCCGACAGGATCCCGTCCACTCCGAGGTTCAGCAGGCGCGTCATCTCGGCGCGGTCGTCGATGGTCCACACGTGGACGGCCACTCCCCGCCGGTGGGCTTCGTCGATGAAGCGTCGATCGACCAGGGGCACAGGGCCATGGCGGACAGGCACCTGAGTGCAGGAGGCGGCAAAGGCGGGCGTGGGCAGGCCCAGGCTGGCCAGCCGGAGGCGAAGGATCTCGCTGCTTCCCATCCAGGTGCACACGTCGCCGCCGCTGAGCCGACGGATGTGGTCCACCCGCCGGTTGGAGAAGGCGCCGACGCACACGCGGCTGTGGGCGCGGGTACGCTCGAGAGCCGCCACAAGGGGCGGCACCGCCGCCTCGTGCTTGGCGTCGATGCTCACGCGGATGTCGGGCCAGACGCCGAGGAGATCCTCCAGCAACGGGATCGGCTCCCCCTCCACCCGGGCGAGGCGGACTTCGGAGAACGGCAGCTCGCTGAGACGGCCGCGACGGTCGGTCACCCGGTCGAGATCGTGATCGTGGAAGGCGAGGAGCACACCGTCGGACGTGGCGTGCACGTCGGTCTCCAGGTACCGGTAGCCGAGTCTCACCGCCGAGGAGAAGGCGAGCATCGTGTTCTCCGGCCATTCCTCCGCCCCGCCCCGGTGGGCGAAGGGGATCGGATGTGGCCAGTCGAGGAATGGCCACCGTCGCCGCGGAGAGGAGTAGGCCGTCACCGCACCGGCGCGGGGGCGGCGTTGCCGACGAAGAAGTCCAACTCGGCGAGGTAGCCGTCGGCGAACCGGCGGGCGGCGTCGGCGTCGAACTGCCGGTGGCGGTAGCGGAAGGCGAGATGCAGCCGGCCGGCGGCGGTGACGGCGCCGATCGCCAGCCCGAGAGGCATCCGGGCCGGCGGCGAGAACCAGACCTCGACGGTGCTGCCCGCGTCCGGACCGAACGAGGGCGGCTCGTCCAGCTTGCCCAGGTTGGAGAGCATGGAGGTGTCGACCAGGCGGTTGCCGGTGAGCGGCAGCAGCATGAGGGTCGCCTGCTTGACCCACAGCGGGAACAGGGGCGACCGCCCGAGGATCTCGACGAGGGCGGTGCCCATGCCCGCTCCCTTCTTCCGCCGGGTTTGAGCGCTCAGCACGTCGAGGGCGGAATGCGGGCTGCGCCGGCTCCGGCGGCTCGTCGACACCCGGGCCGGCAGAGAGAAGTTGCCCGCCACGTCGTCCCGCCATCCAGACGGCCGCAGGTTCGCCGGTACCAGCACGCTGATGCGACCGCAGCGCCGTCCGTGCTCGCCGTTCCATCTCCCGATGGCCAGGTGGAGAGCAGCCAGCAGCACGTCGTTCACCGTGCCGGCATGCTCGAGGCCGGCCAGCGCCTCGGTCTGGGCGCGGGACAGGGACACGTGATGGAAGCGGTAGCCGGCCTTGTTGCGATCGCCGTCCGGCGCCAGGCGAGCCGGCGGGACCAGGAAGTCGCGCAGCTTCTCGGCCAGGGCCAGCTGTCGGCGTACCCGGGTGGGGACGTCAGCGCTGGTCAGACGCTCGGCGAACGCTCTCGCCTCACGGAAGCCCACCTTGGGAGCAGGGTCGGGCTCCCCGGCGTAGGCGCGGGCGACGGACTGCAGGACCCGCAGGGCGCCGAAACCGTCCATGGCCGCGTGGTTGACGTTGAGCATCAGGACATCCCCGTCGGGATGGTGAGCCAGGCGAGCCCGCAGAGGAGGCGACTCCGCCAGCGGAACCCCCCGGCTCTGAAACTCGGCTCGGGTGGCTGCCAGCCCGTCGTCGTCCGAGCAGTCGACGACCCGGAGCGGGTCGACGTCGACCCCGGGTGAGATCTCCCAATGGTCGTGGCGCAGGGAGCGGCGGGACGCCATCTTGCGGACCCGGGCCATCGGGTGGGAGCGCAGCGCCTGGGCCAGCGCGGCCCGCAGCCGGGACTCGTCGAGACCGCCGGCGACCCGGACCTCCAACTGAATGCTCCACGGCGCGGCTTCGGTGTCGAGCAGGTGGACGGCCTCGTCGACCAGGCCGAAGGGGATCTGTGTCGGCTCCGGTTTCTCCGCCTGCTCTGGTCGGCCCGTACCCTTGGCAGTCTCCTGCACCCGTTCGGCCACCAAATCGGCGATCGACTGCTCCTCGACCTCGACCTCGCACTCGCACCCGACGTCGCAGCGCTGATGCCGCCAACCGAGGAAGCGGGCGACATCGCCCGCCATGCCGGACAGGTTGTGAGCCAGGACGCCGGCCCAGGAGTAGTGGGCAGAGTTGTCCGGGTCGAGGTCGAGGGGGCAGATCCGGTCGATGTGGGCGGAGACGTGGTTGCCGTCGATGATCACGTGCAGGCTGTCGGTGGCCGACTCCTCCCGGAAGGAGATCTTGCCGCGATGGAAGACGCGGCCAAGCTTCGTGTCGCGACGGAAGCGACCGCTGCGCTCGAGCACACGGAGCAGCTCCCGGGTGCCGACGGGCGTCATAACCTCGCGATCAGGCGGGGCGGTGGAGACTCGACCGGGCCGCCTGGTTGCGTTCGGCTCGCTCACTCTGCCGCCTCGCTGAAGTTCCGCTGTCCGAACATGGCACAATCAGTCATTCTATCTGAGGCATAGCAAGGAGTCCGCTTCCGGGAGGCGTGAGGAGAGCCAGGCGCTTGGGTCGTCCAGTGCCTTGCAGATGCCCCGCCGGTTGGGCATCGAGCTCCTGGCGGAGGAGGGGTTGTTCGAAGCTCGAGGCACCGACATCATGCCTTCGCTCCTCGGCGTAGCAGTGGTTGGCCGCCCTGGGAGCCAAGCAGCCGCTCCCTGCTCTCCCTGTGGCTGACCGAAGCTGGCTCGTGGACACAGGCATGCTGTCAACCTTGGCCGAATCGATGAGCCGCCTTTGTTCGGACCAGACATCGGGGAGACTACCGAGCTGTGGTCCTCAGCCTCCAGCTCGGGTGCCTAGCGGCTCTCGCTCGGCGCGACCACCGTCGGCGGCAGCTTCACCTGACTTTTCGCTGCCGACACCCCGGTTCGGCTTCCACGCCGCCCGCCGGTTCGCCGACCGTTACGCAGCCGAGCTCTCCCGGCTGCGTAACGGTCGGCAAGCAGCGGGATTGACGCCGGGCGCGCCTAACCGTGTGAGGGAAGGGAAGGTTTGTGGCGTGGACCGACGATCCTCCATCCGGGCCGACCTTGCAGCCATCGTCCGTTTCGCTCGCCCGCTCAAGCACGACGTCGGGCCGCCCCTGCCCCCACCGCTACCCGAGGGTCGAGTGGTCAACCTGCCCGGACGAGGAGAGGTTTTTATCCGCCAGGGACCGGACTCGCCTGGACCGGCCGTCCTGCTCTTGCACGGCTGGGCACTGAGCGCTGACCTCAACTGGTTCTCGGGCGTCTATGAGGTCGCCGCTCGGCACGGAAGGATGGTCGCCATCGACCACCGGGGCCATGGACGGGGCCTACGCAGCGACGAGCCTTTCAGCCTGGAGGAGGCGGCCGACGACGTCGCCGCCCTGATCACCCACCTCGGGCTGGGTCCGGTGGTTCTGGTCGGCTATTCCATGGGAG
The DNA here is from genome assembly GCA_050743125.1 of Egibacteraceae bacterium. Taxonomy (GTDB): domain Bacteria; phylum Actinomycetota; class Nitriliruptoria; order Euzebyales; family Egibacteraceae; genus JBOGEB01. The sequence goes on along the minus strand of JBOGEB010000034.1, from coordinate 1,168 downwards.
GATCGATCGCCCTGCTCCTGTCGCGACGTCACCGCCATCTCACCGCCGGACTGGTGCTCGTGGCCACTGGCCTGCAGTGGCGGGGCAGCACGCGCGAGCGCCTCCTGTGGAGCACGATGGTCGTGCTCGAGTACGGCCATCGCTTGGGGAACCCGAAGGGGCTCGTCAACCGCTACCTGCAGGACGCGGCCGAGCGGACCTCGGCACTCAAGCCCTACGTCGGCTGGCTCAAAGCGGAGGCGCGGCGGGGTGATCTTTCAGATCTGGCCGCTGCCGGCCGCAACGTGGCCACGTTCGATGCCCGTCCCTTCGCTGCCGACGTGGACGTTCCCACAGCAGTCGTGATCACCGCCCGCGATCGCATCGTCCGACGCGAGCGTCAGCAGGAGCTGGCCGCTGCCATTCCCAGGGCTCGCACCGTCGAGGTCGAGGGCGCGCACAATGCCTGGCTGCTGCATCCCGAAGTGTTCGCCGCCGCCATCGACGAGGCGCTTCGGCTGGTACTCCCCTGCTGCCAGGCAGGCCTGGGCGCCAACGCCGAGCCCGACCCGCATAATCCTCCTCGACCCGGGTTTGGCCAGGGCAGGTGGCATGCTCCCCCGAGTGAACAGACGGACGCCTAGCCTCGGCGCGGCGCGGCGCGGCGCACCCACGATGACAAGCGCGGGCGGCACCACCACGCTGTTCGCCGCGTTGGGGACGGCCACCGGCAACGTCGCTGACGCCTGCTACCCGGGGCATCGCCACCAGGGGCTCCTTGAGTTCTTGAGGCAGGTGGCCAAGGCTATCCGCGCGTGCAGCTGCACATCGTCTGTGGCAACTCCACCACCCACAGGATGAGAACGTGCAAAAGTTTGCTGGCGAAGAACAAACAGGTCACCTTGCATTCACCCGACTTCGGCGCCGTGGGGGAAAACATTTCTGTATCCTCGCCCAGACGCAGCCTGGTCGCGCCAATGCACGGGGCGAGCAAGATCGTGAAGCAGCATTCTGACCATCTCCAGTCGGTCGTCTCGGCTCCGCAATTCAGGAGCACTACCATCTCGGGTGACAGCCACCTTGCCGAGCAGCGAAGGACGACGATGAACGTCACCAAAGCAGAACGCGAGACGCTGCGTAAACAGCTCGCGGGCAAGGCCTATACCCCAGCCGACATTGCGCTCGCGAT
>JBOGEB010000033.1:0-29131 GCA_050743125.1 Egibacteraceae bacterium | reverse complement strand
CCTCGCAGCCTGAGCCGGTGCCAGTGGCCGCGCAAGCTGAAACCACTGGGAAGTCTGGAGGCGGCCATCTCGATGTCGAGCTGCGCCGGGTCCGCGTGCGGCGGCGGACCGACCGACCGCGCCCGGAACCGCGCCCGGAGGAGGGCGGGCTCGGCACAGCCCCGATCATCGAGGGCGTCTCCCTCCCGACAGCGGGGGAGGTTGGCCGTGAGGATGTCACGACCAGGCCCGCGCGATCGCGGAACGGTCAGCGATCGAACACGCGCACGGGCGAGAGCCAGCGCAACCGGCGGGGCGCGCAGCGTACTCCCGTCGGCGACAGCCGCCAACGCGCACGACCCCCTCGCCGATCGAGCCCGCCGTCAGAGGAGCAACACATCGAGGTCGAGGTGGATGTCGATGCCGCTCGCGGTGCTGGGCACCCCCGCCTCCGCCGCGCCCTTCTGATCACGCACCTGCCCTGAGGTCCCTGGTGAGGGATCCACGCAGCATGTTGCGTGGATCCCTCACAGAAGCCGTCCGCTTCAGGCATTGGAACATTGTCGAAGCTCCCCAGGGCTGTGTCGCCCAGTCGCCGACGAAGGCTCACCAGAAGCCTCACCGCTCCACACCAAATGACGAACGGCGGAACCCTCCCAGAACCCCCATTCTGACCCCTGTGTCGACACACGCTCGCACGGGCTGCTCGCGCCGCGAGCAGCCGTTGCAGTGATGTTACTGATGAGTAACCTTACTGGTGGGTAACACGCGAGAGGAGCACACGGTGGGCCATTACCTCAGCAACCTGCGGGATCTGGAGTTCAACCTCTTCGAGGTCTTCCAGGTGCAGGAGTACCTCGGAACCGGGCCATTCGAGCAGATCGACGTGGAGACCGCGGTGGGGGTGCTCAACGAAGTGGAGCGGCTCGCGTCGACCACGTTCGCAGAGAGCTTCGTCGAGGGCGACCGCACGCCGCTGCGGCTGGAGGACGGTGAGGTGAGGATCCCCGACGGGATCAAACGGAGCCTCGACGCGTTCTTCGACGGCGAGTGGCACCGGATGAACCTGCCCGAGCGGCTCGGTGGGTACGGCGCCCCGCCGAGCCTACGGTGGGCCACCACCGAGCTGCTGCTCGGCGCGAACCCCACCGCCCTCATGTACTGCGCCGGGCCGACGTTCGCGGCGATCCTCGACGGATTGGCAACCGACGAGCAGCGGGAGCGCTGGGTGGTGCCGATGGTCGAGCGCCGCTGGGGGGCGACGATGGCGCTCACCGAGCCCGACGCCGGCAGTGACGTGGGCGCGAGCCGCACGAAGGCCGTGCGCGCCGACGACGGGACGTGGCGCTTGACCGGCGTGAAGCGGTTCATCTCGAACGGCGATTTCGACTGGCCGGAGAACATCGTCCACCTCGTGTTGGCGAGGCCGGAAGGCGCCGGTCCCGGCACAAAGGGCCTGTCGCTGTTCCTCGTCCCGAAATACTGGGTGAACGCGGACGGCTCGCTCGGCGAGCGCAACGGGGTCGTCGTCACAAAGGTCGAGGACAAGATGGGGCTGAAGGCCTCGGCCACCTGCGAGCTGACCTTCGGCGAGCGCACGCCCGCGCGGGCGGTGCTCGTCGGCGAGGTTCACGACGGCATCCGGCAGATGTTCACCGCCATCGAGGATGCGCGGATGCTCGTGGGCACGAAGGCGATCGCCACCCTGTCGACCGGCTACCTCAACGCGCTGGCCTACGCGAAGGAGCGCGTCCAGGGCCCCGACCTCGCCCAAACCGCCGACAAGACCGCCCCGCGCGTGGCGATCATCCGCCACCCCGACGTCCGCCGTAGCCTGATGACCCAGAAGGCGCACGTCGAGGGCATGCGCGCGCTCGTGATGTTCGCCGCCTCGATCCAGGACCGGATCCGGCTGGACCAAGGTGAGGACCTCGCATACCTCGAAAGGCTCAACGACCTGCTCCTGCCGATGGTGAAGGGCTACGGGTCGGAGAAGTCCTACGAGCTGCTTGCCAGCTCGCTCCAGGTCCTTGGCGGATCCGGTTACTGCCGTGACTATCCCATCGAGCAGTACCTCCGCGACGCAAAGATCGACACGCTCTACGAAGGCACGACCGGCATCCAGGGTATGGACCTGTTCTTCCGCAAGATCGGGAAAGACCGCGGCGCCACACTCGCACGGCTGCTCGGCGAGATCCGGGATCTCACGAAGGCCGACGCGGGCAACGGCGCGCTCTCGGTGGAGCGGGAGCGGCTCGCCGCCGCGCTCGGCGACATCCAAGGCATGCTCGAGGCCATGGTGCGCTTTGTCGGGCGCTCGGTATACCTGGTCGGCCTCAACACCACGCCGCTCCTGTTCGCGCTGTCTGAGCTCATGGTCGGCTGGCTGCTCCTGCGGCAGGCGGAGGTCGCGCTGGAGGCGCTGAAGAGCGGCCAGTGCAGTGATCGCGACCGGGCGTTCTACGAGGGCAAGATCGCCGCTGCCCGCTGGTTCGCGCGCCAGGTGCTCCCGCTGCTGTCCGCGCGGCGCACGATGACGGCCCAAACCGACCTGGACATCATGGAGTTGGCCGACCCGGCGTTCTGAGCACGTGTGGTGAAATGTCTGTAGGGTCGCCGAACCGCACTCCGCACGGCCGAGCTGGCCGAACACGTACCACGGTTCTGCTGCCCGGCCTTGGAGATCGCGTAGGGTGAAACGCTATGCAGACGCTGCCCCGCCCCCGCCTCGACAGCAAGATGCCGCTCTACCGGAGCGTGACTGAGCTCGCCGACCACCTCGAGCAGAGCGATCAGGACCTGTGGGCCGACAACCTACGCGCGTGCCTGTGCTCCCGGACCGCCAGCGAGGTCTTCGCCGACCTGGGACTCGAGCTTTACCGCCTCCGCCACAGCACCGCCGCCCGCCGCCTCCGCTTGGTGGAGACGGTTGACGAGCTGATCGCAACCGTCAAGACCGCAGTCGGCCCCACAGACGCCGAGCACCTCCCGCTCTACTGCATGCTCAAGGACCTCGTCGACCTGCTCAGGCTCGACGGCGGCGTGCGCTGGGCGCGTAGGCTCGAGGCCGCCATCGCCGACGAGGACCTGAGCGACGCCGCTCGCATCACCCGCGTGGGTGCCGAACTCGACCAGTTGGCTCTGTGCCCCCCAGGCGTTCCCCCAGGCAGCGCACCCCGGGTCGCCGCCGTCCGCCAGCGGCTGGCCCGCATTCGTGACGCCCCGGCCGCCACCCGCTGCCTGAGTTCGGCGCTCCGCCCCCTGGACTGACCGCGAGCCTGGAGGCGTGCGGAGCGCCGCGTCGGGTGCAGCGACCAACCTCCCCCACCCACCCTGAAGGAGCGGAACCGACGTGGCGCGACCCAGCTCCAACACACGCGCTCAGTGCTCCGTCGGCTGGGGAAGCCAACTCATCATCGCGCGGAGCTCCCGGCCGACCCGCTCGATCGGGTGGTCGGCTTGGCGGCGGCGGTTCGCGTTGAAGACGGGGCGGCCGGCGGCGTTCTCGAGGATCCACTCGCGGGCGAAGCTGCCGTCCTGGACTTGGGCGAGCACCTGGCGCATGCGGTCCTTGACGCCCTCGTCGATGACGAACGGGCCACGGCTGTAGTCGCCGTACTCGGCGGTGTCCGACACCGAGTACCGCATTCTCGCAAGGCCGCCCTCGTAGAAAAGGTCGACGATGAGCTTGAGCTCGTGCATGCACTCGAAGTACGCGACCTCGGGCTGGTAGCCGGCCTCGACGAGCACCTCGAATGCCTTGGTCACCAGGGCCGACACGCCCCCGCAAAGGACGCTCTGCTCGCCGAACAGGTCGGTCTCGGTCTCCTCGGCGAAGGTCGTCTCGATCACACCGGCGCGGGTGGCGCCGATACCCTTGGCGTAGGCGAGGCCGAGTTCGCGGGCGTGGCCACTCGCGTCCTGGTAGACGGCGAACAGTGCAGGCACGCCGGTGCCCTCGACATACGTGCGCCGCAAGAGGTGGCCAGGACCCTTTGGCGCAACCATGCAGACATCGACGCCTGGCGGCGGGTTGATCTGGCCGTAGTGGATGTTGAATCCGTGGGCAAAGAACAACGCGTTGCCGTCAACCAGGCCAGGCTCGATCTCGTTGCGGTAGACGCTCGCCTGGATCGCGTCGGGCAGGAGCACCATGATGACGTCGCCGCGCTTCGCGGCCTCGGTGGTTGGCAGCACTTCGAGTCCGGCGGCCTCGGCGTCCTTCCGGCTGCGTGACTCCAGGTACAGCCCGACGCACACGTTGACGCCTGACTCGGCGAGGTTGCGCGCATGGGCGTGTCCCTGCGAGCCGTACCCGAGCACCGCCACTGTGCGGTCGTCGAGCAGCTCGAGCGAAGCGTCATCGTCGTAGTACATCGTAGGCATGAGGTGGCTCCTCCCACTGCCGGCCGCGGGGCAGCCGGATCGCAATTACGATGGCGTGTGAACGGTCACACTTACCGGCGAGCTGCGGCAAATACGTAGACGGACTTGCGATCCGGACCACTACGCTGTCTTGTCCAGACGCAGCCCGCGTCCCTCAGTGATGCTCTTGCCTCCTCGCCCGACCGCAATCATGCCCGACCGCACGAGTTCCCTGATGCCGTAGGGTTCGAGCAGCCGGACCATCGCCACGAGCTTCTCGGGCGAGCCGGTGACCTCAACCGTGATCGAGTCGACATCGACATCGACGACCTTCGAGCGGAACACTTGGGCGATCTCGATAATCTCACTGCGGGTCGCTCCGGTCGCGGCGACCTTCACCAGCGCCAGCTCCCGCTCGACGGCGCCGTCGCGCGCGAGCTCCACGATCTTGAGCACGTGGATGAGCTTGTTGAGTTGCTTCGTGACCTGTTCCAAAGGCGCCTGGGCGGCATCGACAACGATCGTCATGCGCGACAGGTCCTCGACCTCCGTCGGCCCGACCGCGAGCGACTCGATGTTGAATCCCCGCCGGCCGAACAGGCTGGCGACGCGCGCGAGCACGCCCGGCTTGTTCTCGACGAGGACAGAGAGGGTGTGCCTGCTCATCAGACCGCGTTCCCTTCGCGCATGCTCTCGGGGAGGCAGGCGCCATCCGGCTCGCTGGCGGCGTCCTTGGGCGCCCCCGCAGAGGCCTTCGCGTACCACTCGTCGGCGGACTCGACGATGTCGTCGTTGCTCGCCCCGGCCGGGACCATCGGGAAGACCTTCTCGGTGATGTCGACACGGAAGTCGACGACGACCGGAACCTCGCCGACGGCGAACGCCTTGTCCAGGGTCGACCCGACGTCCTCAGGCCTTGTGCAGCGCAGCCCAATGCAGCCGTAGGCGTCGGCGAGCTTGACCAGATCCGGGACGTCGACCGGGATGTCGACCTGCGAAAAGCGCTTGTTGTAGAAGAGTTCCTGCCACTGGCGGACCATCCCGAGCGAGCCGTTGTTGATCACACAGAAGATCACCGGCACGTTCTCGGTCCGGGCGGTGGCAAGCTCCTGGAGCGTCATCTGAAAGCTGCCGTCCCCGTCGATCGCGACCACCGTCTCGTCGGGCCGACCGATCTTCGCCCCGATCGAGGCGGGCACGCAGAAGCCCATCGTCCCAAGGCCGCCGGAGTTGATCCACGACCGCGGTCGCTCGAACTTGACGTGCTGGGAGGCCCACATCTGGTGCTGGCCGACGCCCGAGATCACGATCCCGTTGCCGCCGAGCTTTTCGCTGATCGCCCGGATGGCCGTCTGTGGCTTCAGCGGGCCGTCCGGGGGCTGGTCGACCCGCAGCGGGTGCTCGGACTGCCAGGCCCGGAGCTGTGCCCACCAGCCGTGCAGGCTCGCGCGTGGCTGGTTCTCGTCGGCGAGCAGGCTTTGGATCGCTTCGATGATCTGGCCGATCACGATCGCGCAGTCGCCGACGATCGGGATTTCCGGCTCACGGTTCTTCCCGATCTCGGCGGGGTCGATGTCGACGTGGATGACCCGGGCGTTCTGCGCGAACGCCGCGAGGTTGCCGGTCACCCGATCGTCGAAGCGGGTCCCGAGCGCGATGAGCAGGTCGGCCTTCTGCAGCGCGGTGACCGCCGTCCAGTGCCCATGCATGCCCGGCATGCCAAGATGCTGCGGGTGGCTGTCGGGCAGCGCGCCCCGGGCCATGAGCGTGGTCACGACCGGCAGCTCGACGAACTCAACAAGACGCCGTAGCTCGGCGTCGGCATTGGCCTTAATGATCCCACCGCCAGCGTAAACAACTGGCTGCCGGGCGCTTAGGATCTCTCGAGCGGCCTCACGGACCATCTTCGAGTGGCCACGCAGCGTTGGTTTATAACCTGGCAGCCCCAGCCGGTCAGGCCAGGAGAACGTCGTCTGCGCATTAAGGACGTCCTTGGGAATGTCGATGAGCACCGGGCCCGGCCGGCCGGTCGAGGCGATATAGAACGCCTCGGCGATCGCGCCGGGGATCCGACTCGGGTCGCGGACCATCTCGTTGTGCTTCGTCACCGGCATCGTGATCCCGGTGATGTCGGCCTCCTGGAACGCGTCGCCGCCGACCGAGGCGGTGGGGACCTGGCCGGTGATCGCGACGATCGGGACCGAGTCCATGTGCGCATCGGTCAGCGCGGTCACGAGGTTCGTCCCCCCTGGACCGGATGTGACGATGGTCACCCCGACACGCCCCGTCGCCTGCGCATAGCCCTCGGCCATATGGCCGGCGCCCTGCTCGTGGCGCGCGAGCACATGCCGGATCGGCGAGTCGATCATTGGGTCGTACGCCGGCAGGATCGCGCCACCAGGGTGACCAAACACCACCTCGACGCCCGCCGCCTCCAGCGACTTGATTACTGCCTGTGCGCCGGTGATTACCATGTCGAGCCTTCTTGAAGTTTTGACGAATCCGGAATAACGAAAGACCTCCCGCCGAGGGCAGAGAGGTCTCGCGCCTGGGAACCGCTTGTTGTACGGTCAGCCCAGGCGCGCGCAGAGCAGTACGACGGAGCGCGAGCAGGCGGCGGGCGTCATGCCCGCCCTGGCTTCGCCAGCCTACTCATGACTTCTCCTCATCGCGCAGCTGTCCCGCAGATGCGAGGCGAGCTTAGTCTCGCATCCGCGGGGGGGGCAGTGTCAACTCGGGGTATACCCGATCCCCCGCTTGTGCGTGGCCGAAAGGCCGAGAAAAAATTATGCCGGAAAGGTTGGACTTTGGGCTTCGGAACGCATATTCTGAAGCCATTCCGAGGCACCATGCGGCGGGTGGGTTCCCGCCCCCTCCCGCCGCAGACGGTGTTATGGAAAATTCGGGTTCCCGCCCCCGAGTTTTCCGATGACGGGCATGTGCCTGTCCTTGACGGCCCGGGCTTGAAGCCCGGGCCGTCGCATTTGTCCTAGTGGTCCAAGCGGGAAAGTTCCGTGTGCTGTGAGGGGGCCCGGGGGGAGTGCTCCCCGCCTCGCAAGGCGAAGCGCTCCGCGCGGGTCGCCGTGTACTGGCTGTCCTCAAGCGCTCCGCAACGCCGCGAGGTGGGATGCTTTACGCACGAATGCCACGGGTTTTTCCGCGCGGACCACTAACGCACGAGACCGTGACGCATCGCGATCACGACGGCCTGGACGCGGTCCGATGCCTTGAGTTTCGCGTAGATGCGGGAAAGGTGGCTCTTGACGGTCTCGTCACCCAGCTCGAGCACCTCGGCGATCTCGCGCGTCGACTTGCCGGTGGCCAGCTGCTCCAGGACGTCCTGCTCACGCTTCGACAGCGGCTGGAGCCCCGCGTGGATCGCCAGCGGACCGACGCGCTCGAGGAACGGACGGGTGACGTCCGGGTGGAGGAACCCTTTGCCCGCCGCCACGGCACGGACCGCCTGGACGAGCTCCTCACGGCGGACGTTCTTCGGCAGGTAACCGGCCACACCAGCGGCCACCGCACGCGTGACGGTGTCGTGATCAGTGAACATCGTGAGCGCCATCGTCCGCGTGGGGAGGTCGCGCTCCTCGATCTGGCGGACGGCAGCCAGGCCGTCCATGCCAATGAGGTTCACATCGACGAGCGCCACCTTGGGCCGGAGCTGCTCAACCACAGCGACGAGCTCCTCGCCGGACTGCACGATAGCGACGACCTCGATGTCCGGCTCGAACGAGAGCATCGTCTCGATCCCGTCGGCGACGACCCCGTGGTCCTCGGCGATGACGACGTCGATGGTCTCCGGCCCGGTTGGCATGCCATCGGGCTTCTGGTCTATGGAACTCGGAATGTTCACAGCGGTACCTCCACCTCGACCCTGGTTCCCACGCTGTCCGCGCTTCGTACGGTGAAACGACCGCGGGCAAGCTTCACACGCTGTTGCATCAACGCTAGCCCATGATGACCCGCAGGGACAGAGGCGGGATCAAACCCCCGACCATCATCGCGCACCTGCACCATGATGAGCGTATCGGTGACATCGACTTCTACCACCACATTGCGCGCGTGCGCGTGCTTTGCGATGTTTCCTAGGCAGCCGCGCACGACCTCGAAGACGAGGATCTCGACCGCGAGCGGCAGCTCGGGCAGCGGCTCGGACGCCTTCAGCCGGCCCTGCACCCCATGCTCGACGCGCAGCTGGTCCAGCGCCCTCATCAGCGCCTGACGGAGCCCGCCGGGTACGACGATCTGGTGGGTCAGCGCGTCGAGCACCTCCCTGAGCCGGTTGACCCCGCCGTTCACCGCCTCACGCGTGGCGGCGGCGAGCTTCGCAGCCCGTGCGGTATCGGTCCCGGAGATCGCCGAGCGTACGTTGTCTGCCTGGATCTCCGCCGCCGCCAGAAAGGGCAGTACCTCGTCGTGGATCGCCAGCGCGATGCGGCTGCGCTCGCGCGTCGCCTCCTCGATGATCTTGCTCGCAAGCGTGGCGTGGGCGCGTTGCACGTCGCTGAGCTCGGATTCCAGCTCCAGGCGCTGCAACGCCATGCCAAGCAGCCGCGCCGCGGCATCCACGACCTCCATCGGTCGCTCGGACGTGTCCTGCGGCACCCCGATCACGGCGGCTTCCGTGACCTTCATTACGCGCAGGTTGTCGGACACCTTTCCCTCCAGCGACAGCTCCACCACGCTGCTGTCCAACGCGGTGCGCAGCGCCTCCCTGCCGATCACCTCGACCTGCTCCCGCCGCCGTGCGGTCAACAGCTGTCTGCTCAGCGCGTTCAGCGTCTCCAGCTCCCGCACCCGAGCCGTAAGCTGCTCCGCCTGGTCCGCGCTCTCCCGCGCGGACCGCAGGGCGTTGTAGCCCAGCCACAGCGGGAGCGCGAGCAACAGGACCGACCACGGCTTGACCTTGTAGAGCACGACGATCAACAGGCCGAGCCCGGTGACCAGGCCGAAGTCGAGGGCGAAGCGCGGGAACGGCGCTGCTGAGCTTCTCGCCGCTTGCTTGAGATCCAAGCGACCGATCAGCACCAGTCCGACGGCCACTGCGGCGGCGTTGACGACGTTGTAGACGACAGCGGCAACCACGGTGCAAAGGACGAGCTGCGGAAGACCCTTTGCTGCCGCGAGCGCCACTGGGGCGGGAGCGGGACCAGCCACGAGCGAGGCGGCGAATGCGGCAGCCCCGGCGGTGAGCGCCCCTTGGACGCGGTTGAACGCGATGTTCCAGGGTGAGGTGGTGCCCCGGCGGAACTCACGCTCGTTGAACCTGCCGACCAGCGTGACGAATACGGCCAACGGGAGCGGGAGCAGCACGGACGCGGCGACCGTGACTGGGGGCTCAACGGTCGTCGTGACACCGACCCCGGGCAGCATCGGGATGCTGCGGAAGTTTGCGGCAGCGATGAACAGGATCCACAACAGCGCAATACCGGGAGACCCAATTGCGTCTGCGATTCCCGCCGGCAGGAGGGCCGCCGTCGCTACGCAAAGCAAGAGAACGTAGCAACGGAAGGACCTGGTCAGGGCCTTACGGCGACTCGGCTCCCGCAGGGCGCTCACCCCACCTGCTCCTGATGCGGGTCTGGGGGAAGACTCAGCCACTGTACGCCCCTCGGCCCCATCACCAAAGGGCCAACCGAAACTGGGCGAGGTGAGGCGCTACCACAAATCCCTGCCTTCGCCACTGCCCGTCAGCCCGGCGAACCTCGTCAGGAGGGTCCTCACAGGAAGTGAAATCCCTATCACGATAAGTCATCTCCCCGTGGCGAATTCGCTACTTCCGCTGTCCCGCCGCCATAGGCGAGGATCATCCTCTGTCCGCCCGGCCTGACACCAAACCTCCATGAGCCTCACCCCTTGCAAGGGGGCGGCTCGTTATCCCCCACCCATAATGGGGGACCTTTAAGCAGCCTATCACGGACCGCTACCTCCCCCGAAACGGGGCTTCTCCCCCGTCGAGGAGTGCGAGACTGGCGGCCAATGACCAATCTCGAGTACCTCGCCGTCCTCGGCCTCTGCCTGGTGATCACCCTTCCCCTAGAGACGGCCCTCCATGTCGGTGTGTACCGGCAGACCCGCCGCCTGCTCGCCTCCCTCGGCTGCGTGGCCGCCGTCTTCGTCTCGTGGGACCTGATCGGTGCCAGGCTCGGTCATTGGGGCTATAACCCCTCGTACGTCACCGGGCTCCGCGTGATCGGGCTCCCGATCGAGGAGTACCTGTTCTTCATCGTGACCCCCTTGTGCGGGATCCTCGCCTTCGAGGCCGTGCGCGCGACGTTGGCCGACGTCTCCCGCTGGCTCACCGCCCGCCGTGAGCGGCTCATCGCGTGGGCGCGCCGATGAGGCTCGGCTACACGCTCTTCTGCCTGGTCGCCCTGGGCATCACGGGCGGACTCGAGGCGCTCCTTCGGACCGGCCTGCTCCGCGACCGACGGTATTGGATTGCGCTCGGGATCGTGCTGTTCTTTCAGGTCCTGGTGGATGGGTGGCTCACGTGCCGCCCGATCGTCACCTATGCGCCAGCCCAGTTCAGCGGATTGCGACTCGGCTGCCCCCCGTCCCGCCTGTTCCGCGGCGGCGGCATGCCGCTCGAGGACCTGCTCTTCGGCTTCGCGATGATCACCCAGGGCCTGATGTGGTGGGTGTGGTGGGGCCGGCGCCTCGGCTCTCGGGTGTGGGAGAGCCCTTCATGAGGGTCACGGTGAAGGTCGCCCGAAACCGCGCTCCGCTTCGCTTCGCCCACAAGGCAAGGCCGCGGTCCTCAAACACGCCCTGGCGCCGCGCTTCAGTCGAGGAGGGCGGGGCCTAGGTCACACGCGCGGCCCGCACCCGCCGCCCAGGCGCCGACGCGGAGCTGGTCACAGAGGACACCGACCGCACGCGTGGCGGCCTGCGGGCCTTGCGAGCCGGCGGCGAGCAGCCCGCGGGCGATCCCGGCGACGTCCGCGCCCAAGCAGAGCACCTTCAGCGCATCGACGCCGTGCCGCACGCCCCCGGACCCGACGAGCACGGCCGGCGAGCCGGCCGCGTCGAGCACCGCGCGGGCTTGCCGCACGCACTCGGCGGTCGGCAAGCCCCAGTCGGCGAACGCCTGGGCGACCTCGCCCGCCGCATGGTCCCGCAGTCCCTCGACACGCGCCCAGTTCGTGCCGCCGGCGCCGGCGACATCGACACCGGCCACCCCAGCGTCGAGCAGCGCGACGATGTCGGCGGGCGCCATCCCGAACCCGACCTCCTTGACGACGACCGGCACGTCAGTGCCCGCGCAGACCTCGGCGATCTTCGCGTGCAGGCCCCCGAACTGCGTCTGCCCGCCCGGCTGGATCGCCTCCTGGACGGCGTTGAGGTGCAGGACAAGCACGTCTGCCTCGCACGCGGCGACGAGCCGCGCGCAGTCCGCTGGCCCGTAGGTGTGGAGCGCCACCGCGCCAAGGTTCGCCATGAGCAGGACGTCCGGAGCGACGTCGCGCACCCGGAACGTGTCGAGGTCGGCCGCGTGCTCCAGGAGCACCCGCCCGGAGCCGAGGCCCAGCGCGACCCGGTGGGCTTGCGCGGCCTGGGCGAGCGCGCGGTTGACCGCCCCGGCCTCGCTGACCCCGCCGGTCATGCACGACACCAACAGCGGCGAGGCGAGGCGCCGGCCCCACAGGTCGATGCCGAGGTCGACGTCGTCGAGGTCACGCTCAGGCAAGGCCCGCGGGCGCACCCTCAGCTCGTCGAGGCCGGTCCGGAGCTGGGCGAACCCGACGTCCTCGGTGAGGCTGAGCCGGAGATGGTCGCGCTTCCGCGCCGGGGTGTCCTCCGGGGTGCCGCCGCTCAGCGCCACCCCTGGACCTGGAGATGGACACGCCGCGGCCGGGACTGGTCGAGCTCGATGAACATGATCCGCTGCCAGCGCCCCAGCCCGAGCCGTCCAGCGACGATCGGCACGGTCTCGGAGGCGCAGCCGAGCAGCATCTGCTTGATATGGGAGTGGCCGTTGATCAGCTCGTCCTCGGGAGCGCCTGCGAGGGTGGCGGGGTCGCGGATCTCGAAGTCGTCGTGCCGGTAGTAGGCCTCGGGAGGGATGAGCGCCTCCATGAAGAGGCGGAGGTCTTCCAGAAAACAGGTCTCAAGCTCGTTGATCTTCACCGCGCACGTGGTGTGCGAGCTGTAGACCTGCAGGCTGCCCTCCACCACGCCGCTGGAAGCCAGCAGCTCGAGGCACTCGTCGGTGACGTCGGTGACATGGAATGCGCGCTCGGTCACGAGCTCGATGGTCCGCCTTGCGATGCATGGCGTGAGGTGCCCTACCGACAGAACCTCACAGTCCGCCGCCGTCCCGGCCGTAGCACGCTCCTTGGGAGGGGCCGATCCGTTCCGTGAGCCGCTGGCTACAACCGGTGTGTCTGCCTCGTTGCTAAGCGGCTGCACGCTCTCGCTCTTTCGTCGGGAACTCCACGGCTGCGCTCTGGGGCTGCACGTTCCGGGGAACGCCTGGATCCCGGCGCGCACTGCATCGTGCCTCGACCGAAGCGGCACCATGCTGTCACGTTGAGATCTCTGTGGCCATTCGGCGGGCGGGTGCTCGCAGAGGGGTTCGGAGGTCAGGACTCATGGGGTTGGCCGGGTCGGCAAGATCAGCTCACGAGCGGCGACCCCGAGCTTGCGCTTGGCCGGCACCGAGGCGCGGACGTGGAACACCTGCCAGTCAGCGGCCTCGATGCGGTCGAGGATCTCGCGGTAGAGGCGGTGAGCGATACGGATGCACGGCCGGCTGGTGGGCGGGAGCAGCGCCCAGCCGGCCTCGGCCCGCCGGTAGAGCGCGCGGGCGCGCTGCGCCTCGAACGCGAGCAGCCGGCGGAACGCCGGGCCGACCTGGCGGGCGTGAAAGTCCCACTCGGTCACGCCGAACCGGTCGAGGTCCTCCAGCGGCAGGTAGATCCGGCCGCGGTCCCAGTCCTCCGCGACGTCGCGCAGGAAGTTCGTGAGCTGGAACGCGACGCCGAGGTCCATGGCCCGGTCCCGCGCCTGCGGTTGGTGGGGGTTGTCCTCACGGGAGCCGAGCACCGGGAGCATCATCGACCCGATGACCGCCGCGGACCCGTAGACGTAGGTGTAGAGGTCGTCGTAGGTGGGATAGCGGGTCACCTCGAGGTCCATCGCCATCGACGCGAGGAAGTCGCGCAGGTCGTCGTGGCGGATGCCGAGCTCGCGGACGGTGTCGAGCACCGCCGCCAGGACCGGCTCCTCGGTGTGGCCGGTCTCCAGGCCGGCGAGAAACTCCGCTGACCAGGCCTCGAGCGCCCTCCGTCGCTGGCTCGGCGCCCACGACAGGTCCATGTGGTCGACAAGGTCGTCCGCGTACCGCGCGAACCCGTAGAGCGCGTGGACGTGTCGCCGCTTGGAGGCCGGCAGGAAGCGGGTCGCGAAGTAGTACGTCCGCCCGTGCGAGGCGTTCATCCGGCGGCACAGCTCGTAGCTCGTCGCCAGGTCGACATGCTCACGGCCCGCGAGGCCCTTCGCGACGATCTGTGTGGAGGGCTCGGGGTGGCGGTAGCCGCCGCTGGCCGTGCTGGTCATGGTGCCGTCCCGAGCTGGGTCAGCACCCGCTCGGCGGCGAGCTTGCCGGAGACGAGCACCATCGGCACGCCGACCCCAGGCGTCGTGCCTGACCCGGCGAACACCACGCCACCGACCTTCGGCGCCACGTTGGCCGGCCGGAACGGACCGGTCTGGAGGAAGTGGTGGCTGGCCGCGAACGGTGTGCCCGCCGCCATGCCCATCCGGGCCCAGTCCGCGGGCGTGACGACCTCGCTGACCACCGTAGCCTCGCGTACCGGCCCGTAGCCGGCGGCCTCCATCCGCTTGGCCGCCTCGGTCAGCTCCTGCTCGACCCGCGCGTCCCAGTCAATGCGCTCGCCATGAAGGTTGGGGGTCGGCAGGAGCTGGAAGGCGACCTCCCCACCCGGCGGGGCCATGCCAGGGTCGCTGCGGGTCGGCACGGTGAGGAACCACGAGGGGTCGCGCTGCATCCGGCCCGCGAGCAGGTCGGCGAACGCGTCCTCGTAGCCGCGTGCGAAGTGGATGTTGTGATGTGCCGCACGGTGCAGCCGCTGGTCGAGGCCGAGGTGGACGACGACGCACGACGGCGAGTAGCGCAGCCGCCCCACCCGCCACGGCAGGGCCCGGGCGGGCAGCAAGTCGCGGTACGCCACCGGCAGGTCCGGGTTGAGCACGACGACGTCGAAGGCGACCCGCTGGCCACCTACGGTCCGGACCGCCCGGGCGCGGCCGTCCGCAACCTCGACCGCCTCGACGGGCTCGCCAAAGCGGAGATCGACGCCGAGACGGGCCGCGAGGTCAGCGAGCGCCTGGCTCACCGCGTGAATCCCCCCGCGCGGGAAATACACCCCGCCGACGATGTCCATATAGGGGATGATCGCGTAGATGCCGAGGGCCTCGAACGGGCTCATCCCCGCGTACATCGCCTGGAACGTGAACAGCCGGATCAGGCGCCAGTCCTGGAGGAAGCTCGCGACCAACGCGTGCATCCGCCGGAAGCCGCCGAGCCGCACGAGCCGAAGGAGCGCCGCGGGCCGCCGGACGAGGTCGGCGGCCGAGTCGAAGTTCCGGTCGATGAAGTCGTCGTACTCAGCCTCGTACAGTTGCTGCAGGTGCGCGGCGAGGCGCCTGAGCCGGTCGGCCTCGGACGGACCGCACACCTCGCGGACCTCGGCGGCGAGCGCGTCGAGGCCCGCGCGCACGTGGATGACCGACCCGTCGTGGAAGGACGCCCGGTAGGCGGGATCGAGGCGCTGTAGGGACAGGTGGTCGGAAATCCGCTCGCCCGCCAGCGCGAACAGCTCTTCGAGCAGGCCAGGCATCGTGAGCACGGTCGGCCCGGTGTCGAACGCGTACCCGTCGCGCATGCTGCGCCCGGCCCGCCCACCAGGCGCACGCTCGCGCTCGAGCAGCGTGACGGACAAGCCGGCTGCGGCGAGGCGGATCGCCGCAGCCATGCCCCCGAGACCAGCGCCAACGACGACGACTTGACCGGGCATCGCAGGGTCAGCGCTCCCCGGGCGACCGATGACGGTGCGACCGCGCAGGCGCCGTCATGAAACGTCCGCCGCATTCGGAGGAACGTTGCAGGTCAGGCTGCGGCGAAGACGGCTTGGAGGCAACGTTCCTCCAGGTACGCAGGAACGTTGTGGAAGAGGACCTACGCCCGCCTGGCCGCCGAGCTTCTCGAACACCTCTTAGACCGCCTTAGAACGTGTTTGAAAACTGTTGTGGGGGTCGCGTCGCGTCGGGTTCCGCTCGCGAAGAGCCTTTTAGGTCGGAGCCTCTTTCCGGGACGCGACCCGACCTCTTGTCAGTTGATCATCGTATGTTTTGTTATATCTGAGGCAGTTTCGGCGGCCAGGGGCTGGGGGAGTCCCCCATAGAAGGCCGCCGAAACTGCGCTCCGCTCCGCTTCGCCCACGGGGCAAGGCCACGATTCTCAAACACGGCCTTAGACCGCCCGGAACGCGGCCAGGTCGGCGAGGTCGGCGAGCGCCTGCCGAGCCGGCGCCGGGATCGGCGCGAGCGCCCGGCACGCCTGCTCGTGCTTGCAGGCGAGCAGCCGCTCCACCATGTCGAGGGCGCCGCAGTCGACGATGATCTGGCGGGCGCGGTTCGCGTCGGGCTCGTCGAGCTCCGGGTCGCCCAGCACACGGGACAGGACAGCGCGCTCCGCCGGGCTGGCGAGCTCGAGCGCGCGCAGCATGAGCACGGTGCGTTTGCCCTCGCGGAGGTCGGACAGCGCGCCCTTGCCGGTCGCCTCGGGGTCGCCGAACAGCCCGAGCACGTCGTCGCGCAGCTGAAAGGCCAGCCCGATCGCGTCACCGAACGCACACAACGACGCGTCGAGCAGCTCGTCACCGCCGCCGATCGCGGCGCCGAGCTGGAGCGGCCGGGTGACCGTGTAGCGACCGGACTTCAGCAGGGCGATCCGAAGGGCGTCCTGCTCCAGCGCGCCGTCCCGCCCCGCGAGCCGGAGGTCGAGGTACTGACCGGCCATGACCTCGACGCGCAGCTCCGTGAACACCCGCCGTGCCCGGTCGAGGGCGGCGGCAGCGAGGTCCGCGCCATCGAGTAGCTGGTCGGCCCACACAAACGCGAGATTGCCGGCGAGGATCGCCCCGCCCATCCCGAACCAGGCCGGGTTGCCGGCCAGCCCCTCGTCGCGGTGGGACTGCGCGAGCGACTCGTGCACCGCCGGGCGGCCGCGCCGCAGCGCCGAGCGGTCCATCACGTCGTCGTGGATGAGGGCGAACGTGTGGAGCAGCTCGACGGCCCCCGACGGCCAGTACACGGCCTCGGTGTGCGGTGCCCCCGTCGCGCGATGGCCCCAGTACACGAACGCGGGCCTCAGCCGCTTGCCGCTCGCCCGGACGAGCCCGGCGACCTCGACGCCGAGCGTCTCCAGCTCAGGGTCGAGCTTGACGAGGTCGGCAACCCGCCCGGCGAGGAACCAGTCGAGGAGCGCGGTGACGGGCCCGGAGACCTCGTCGAGGGCGGAGACACCGGAGCGGTCGTTCGATGTGCCCGCGCAACACGCCTGCGGTGTCGTGTGCTCCGTCGCAGATCCACGCATCGTGCTCCCGACGGTCATCTGCCGCGCCCCGGAGTCGTTGCCATGCTCCCTGTTCGTCACACGCCGCCCGACCGACTGCCGAATTGTGGGCGGAGCCTACCAGGACCATTACGCCCCCGAGCGCGCAGCTCGCGGCGGTCGCGACCGCCCTAAGGACGTGTCTGAGAACCGCGGCCTTGCCCTGTGGGCGAAGCGAAAGCGGAGCGCGGTTTCGGTGGCCTTCTATGGGGGACTCCCCCAGCCCCTTGCCGCCGAAACCGCTTCAGATATAACAAAAATATGTGGCGATCACCTGACAAGAGGTCGGGTCACGTCCCGGAAAGAGGCTCCGACCTAAACGGCTCTTCGCGAGCGGAACCCGACGCGACGCGACCCGAAACAGAGGATAGTGACCGCCGGTTTCGGGGACGCTTCAGTGCCCGCTGAGCCGCTCGCTGAGCAGGCGGTTCACGAGCTGCGGGTTGGCCTTTCCCTGGGTGGCCCGCATCACCGCCCCGACCAGCGCGCCGATCGCCTTCCTGTTCCCCTCACGGACGCGCTGCGCCGCGTCGGCCTGCTCGGCGATGACCGTATCCACGATCGCGGCGAGCTCGTCGCCGTCCGAGAGCTGCCGGTAGCCGCGCTGCTCGACGATCTGCGCGGGGTCTCCACGCCCGGCCAGCACGTCCGTGAGCACCTGGCGCGCGAGCTTCGTCGACAGCGTGCCGTCCTGCACCAACGCGATCAGCCGAGCGAGCTGGGCACCCGAGATGTCCGCGGTCCCGTGCTCGTTGCGCCAGGACATGACCTCGTTGACCAGCCAGTTCGCGGCCTCGCCCGCGCCGGCCCCGGCGGCCACGGCGTCTTCGAGCAACCCGGCCAGGCCGCCGTCGAGGAGCGTGGCGACGTGCTCGGCGGTGAGCTGATACGTCTCGGCCAGGCGTCGGCGGGTGGCCGCCGGCAGCTCGGGAAGCGTCGCGCGCAGCTCGGCGACCCAGGCCGGGTCGGGCTCGAGCACGACAAGGTCGGGGTCGGGGAAGTAGCGGTAGTCCTCGGTGGTCTCCTTCACCCGCAAGGTCGAGGTACGGCCGGCGTCCTCGTCCCAGTGACGGGTCTCCTGCACCACCGGCAGGCCCGCCGAGCGCAACCCGACCTGACGGGTGATCTCGTGCTCGATCGCCCGGCCGAGCGAGCGCACCGAGTTCATGTTCTTCACCTCGACGCGTGTGCCGAGCACCGGCTGCCCCACAGGACGCACCGAGATGTTCGCGTCGCAGCGCATCGAGCCCTCCTCGAGCTTGGCGTCGCTGATCCCCAGCGTGAGGACGATCGCCTGGAGTTCCTTCAGGTAGGCGCGCGCCTCGGCCGAGGAGCGGAGGTCGGGCTCGGAGACGACCTCGAGCAGCGGAATGCCGGCGCGGTTGTAGTCGACGAGCGAGTAGTCCGCTCCGTGGATCCGCCCCGTCCTGCCGACGTGCGCCGATTTGCCGGTGTCCTCCTCCATGTGGACGCGGGTGATCCCCACGCGGCGTGAGGGGGTTCGGAACCCCAGAGGGGACCCTGGGGACGCCCCCGGTGACGATGGTCCCTCCTCGGTCTCCACGTCGAGGTGCCCACCCGTGCAGATCGGCACGTCGTACTGGGAGATCTGGTAGTTCTTCGGCATGTCTGGATAGAAGTAGTTCTTCCGGTGGAACTGGCTGGCCGGCGCGACCTCGCACCCCAGCGCCAGACCCAATCTGATCGCGTACTCGACCGCCCGGGCGTTGGTCACCGGCAATGACCCCGGCTGCCCCAGGCACACCGGGCACGTGCGGGTGTTGGGCTGCCCGCCGAAGTCGGTCGTGCACCCGCAGAACATCTTCGTCCGTGTGCTGAGCTCGACATGCACCTCGAGCCCGATCACCGCCTCATAGCGGGTGGCCTGCAGGGTGGCCGTCATCGTGGCTCCTCCCAATCGCAAGATAAGTGTAGTATGCTACACCCATGTTGACCGTACCTCAGGCCGCCGCTCGCGTCTCCAAGAGCCCCGAAACCATCCGCCGCTGGATCCGCTCCGGCAAGCTGCGTGCGCAGAAAGCGGGGACCCAGCACCTGATCGACGAAGAGGACCTCGAAGCGCTGTCGGAGTCGGAGACGCTGCCGATTCCAGAATCGTGGGGCTGGGACCGCACAATCACCGGTGAGCCGATGCCGGACGTCGTCGCGGCGATCCGCCTCTCCCGCCAGGGCCATTGATGCTGCTGGCCGTCGATGCGAGCACCGTCGTCCACGGCTGCCAAAGCGCCAAGGGGCTCACACCGCTGCAGACGCACCGCCTGGTTGCCCCGCCGCTTCTGTGGTCGGAGGTGGCTTCGGCCCTCCACCAGCTGAGTTGGCGCGGCACGATCTCCGGTGAGCTTGCGACGAAGGCATTCGAGCGCTTGCTCGCTGCCCCGATCGGGCCGCAAGCTCCCGACAATCTCGGCCCGGAGGCCTGGCGCGTGGCCGACGCGCTGGGATGGGCAAAGACCTACGACGCCGAGTACGTCGCGCTCGCGCGGTTGCTCGACTGCCCGCTGCTCACGCTGGATAACCGGCTGCGGCGGGGTGCCGCCCGACTCGTCAAGGTCATTGGACCCACCGAGCTCTGAGCACATCACGGCGCTTCGAGGGCGTTGGGGCCGCGGGGGGCGGGGTCGAAGGCGACCTCGACCTCGAGCGCCCTGGCGACGCGGAACATCACGGCCTCGCCGAGGACCGGCGCCATGATCTGGAGGCCGACCGGGAGGCCGGTGTCGTCGAGGCCGACCGGGACGGACATCGCCGGGGCGCCGGCCAGGTTCGACGGGATCGTGTAGACGTCGTTCAAGTACATCGCGAGCGGGTCGGTGACCTTCTCGCCGAGCGCGAACGCCGTGATCGGCGAGGTTGGGCTGACGAGCACGTCGCACTGGGCGTAGGCCGCCTCGAAGTCGCGGATGATCAGGGTCCGCACCCGCTGCGCCTGGGCGTAGTAGGCGTCGTAGTAGCCGGCGGACAGCGCGTAGGTGCCGATCATGATGCGGCGCTTGACCTCGGGCCCGAAGCCCTCGCCGCGGGTGCGGGCCATCATCTGCTCGGCGGTCTCACCGGGAAGGCGCAGCCCGTAGCGCACGCCGTCGTAGCGGGACAGGTTCGAGGAGCACTCGCTGGGGGCGATCAGATAGTAGGCATTCACGCCGTAGCCGGCGTGCGGGAGGCTCACCTCGACGATCTCGGCGCCGAGCTTGCCGAGGCAGACGACCGCGTCCGCCACTCGGGCCTGCACGCCCTCGGCAAGGCCCTCGCCGCTGGCGAACTCGCGGATCACCCCGACACGCAGCCCCTCGACCCCCTGGTCGATCCCGCTGCGCAGATCGGGCGCCTCGACCGGGATCGACGTGGAGTCCATCCGGTCGTGGCCGGCGATCGCCTCGAGCAGGAGCGCCGCGTCGCCGACCGAGCGGGCGATCGGCCCGACCTGGTCGAGCGACGACGCGAACGCGATGAGCCCGTATCGGCTCACCAGCCCGTAGGTCGGCTTTGCGCCCACGAGGCCGCACAGCGCGGCGGGCTGGCGGATCGACCCGCCGGTGTCGGTGCCGATCCCCAGCGGCGCGGCGAGCCCGGCGACCGCCGCCGCCGAGCCGCCCGAGGAGCCGCCCGGCACCCGCCCGAGGTCCCACGGGTTGCGCGTCGGCGTGAACCCGGAGTTCTCCGTCGACGAGCCCATCGCGAACTCGTCGAGGTTCGTCTTGCCCACGACGACAGCGTCGGCGGCCCGCAGGCGCTCGACCACGGTCGCGTCGTAGGGCGGCCGGTAGGTCTCGAGGATGCGGGACGCGCAGGTGGTCTCGACGCCGCGCGTGCAGAGGATGTCCTTGAGCGCGAGCGGGACCCCGGCGAGCGGGCCGACCGGCTCGCCAGCGGCGATCCGCCGGTCGATGTCGGCCGCATGCGTGAGCGCGGCCTCATCGAGCACCCGCAGGAACGCGTTGACGCGGCTGTCCGTCGCGTGGATGCGGTCGAGGTGAGCGCGGACGACCTCAGTGGCGCTGACGTCGCGGCGGGCGATGAGCCCCCGCAGCTGGGTCGCGGTCGCGGTGAGCAGCTCCCGGCTCACGTGCGATCACCGCCATCCGGCTGCGGTTCTTCCCCCACGATCCGGGGCACCTGGAAGCGGCCGTCTTGGGGCTCCGGCGCGGTCGACAGCGCCTCGTCCGCGGTCAGCGAGGGACGGGGCTCGTCAGCCCGGAGCACGTTCCGCAGCGGGTAGGCGTGGCCGGTGGGCGGGACGTCGGACGCCGCGACCTCGCCGACCTTCTCGGCGTAGGCGAGGATGTCGGACAGCTGCGATCGCAGCGACTCGACCTCCTCGTCGGTCAGCGCGAGCCGCGCGAGCCGGGCGACGTGCCGCACTTCCTCGGTACTGAGAGACACGGTGTGACGACTCCTTCTCGTAAGGTCCCCTGGACGCTACACCGGTGCACTCAACAGCGCTCGAACGCTTCATTCGGGCAACGCCCCGGCCTCCAGGAGATGGGTGAAGCCGGCCTCGTCGGTCGTGGGCACGCCCAGCGCGGCGGCCAAGTCGGCCTTGGTGCCGGGGTCGGCGCCGACCACGACGACGCTGGTCTTGCGCGAGACGCTCGACGTGACCTTGCCGCCACGGTCGGTGATCGCCTGCTTGGCCTCGTCACGGGTGAGCCCCTCGAGGCCACCGGTGAGGACGATCGTCCAGCCCTCCAGCGTCGAGGCGACGCGCCGCGCGTCGGTGTCCGCGCGGACCCCGACGGCAACGAGCTTGTCGACGAGCGCGGCGTTGCGCGGATGGTCGAAGAACTTGCGGACCGAGTCGGCGATGACCGGCCCGATACCCCCGACCCCGGCGATGTCCTCCTTGCTCGCCGTGCGCAGGGCGGCGAGGTCGCCGAAGTGGCGGGCGAGCTGGCGGGCGACGGTGCCACCGACGTGGAGGATGTTCAGGCCGATGAGCAGCCGCTCGAACGGCTGGGACTTCGAGGCTTCGACGCCGGCCAGCAGCGCGGCGACCTTGCGCTGCGCGAACCCCTTGAGCCCCAGGAGGTCCTCGGCGCGCAGATGGTAGAGGTCGGCGAGGTCCTTCACGAGGCCCCGGTCGAGGAGGACGCAGGCGGTCTCGTAGCCCAGGCCCTCGATGTCCATGGCCCCGCGGCCCGCGAAGTGGGCGAGCGACTCACGCAGCCGGCTGGGGCAGTCGACGTTCGTGCAGTAGGTGGCGGCCTCGCCCTCGAGCCGCTGGAGTGGCGAGCCGCAGAACGGGCAGGCCGTCGGCATCTGCCAGGGGCCGGCGTTGGCCACGGCCTCCGGCCGGCGGGACAGCACCGGCCCGACCACCTCCGGGATGACGTCGCCCGCCTTGCGGACGATGACGACATCGCCGGGCCGGACGTCCTTGAGGCGCGCCTGGTCCTCGTTGTGGAGCGTCGCCAGACCGATCGTCGAGCCGGCGACGAGCACCGGCTCCAGGACCGCGAACGGGGTGACCTTGCCGGTGCGGCCGATGTTGACCTGGATGTCGCGGAGCAGGGTCTGCTGCTCCTCCGGCGGATACTTGAACGCGATCGCCCAGCGGGGAGCGGCGGCGGTGGAGCCGAGCTGGCGGTGGTGAGCGAGCGCGTCGACCTTCACCACGACGCCGTCGATCTCGAACGGCGGGTCGTGCCGGCGCTCGCGCCAATCCTCGATGAAGGCCAAGACCGCGTCCATCGTTGCGACCGTGCGGGTCTGGGAGGCCACTGGCAGCCCGGCCTTGGCGATCAGGGTGAGGAAGTCGCTGTGGCTGGACAGGTCGACGCCCTCGACGGCGCCCATCCCGTGGCAGACGACCCGCAGCGGGCGGGACCGCGTGATCTCGGGATCCTTCTGCCGCAACGCGCCTGAGGCGGCGTTGCGGGGGTTGGCGAACCGGGCCTCGCCGGCCTGCTCGCGGGCGATGTTCATCGCCTCGAACGCGGCGAGCGGGTAGTAGACCTCGCCGCGCGCCTCGAGCAGCGGGGGCGGGTCGGGCAGCTCGAGGTGCCACGGGACGCCCACGATCGTCCGGACGTTCGGGGTGACGTCCTCGCCGGTGCGCCCGTCGCCGCGCGTGACCGCCTGGTCGAGCCGCCCGTCGACGTAGGTCAGACAGATCGCGATCCCGTCGACCTTGAGCTCGCAGGTGTAGCGCGGGGCGGCGCCGTCGAGGCCGCGCGCCACACGCTCGCCCCAGGCCCACAGCTCCTCCTGCTCGAACGCGTTGTCGAGCGATCGCATCGGCACGCGGTGCGTGACCGCGCGGAACGCGGGCGAGGGGGGAGCGCCGACCTTGTCCGTCGGCGAGTCCGGGCGACGAAGGTCCGGATAGGTGGCCTCCAGCTCGGCCAGCTCCCGCATCAGCGCGTCGAACTCGGCGTCGCTGATGCTCGGGTCGGACAGCACGTAATACCGGTAGCGGTGCTGCTCGATCTCGATGCGCAGCGCATCGACGCGCCGGCGGGTCGCCTCATCGGCCATATGGGCGAGTCTAGGGAGCGCTCGGGCGCGCGAGGCTGCGAACCGACGGGAAGGGATCGTTCGAGGAGGGATCAGGATGTGGCAAGACGTGTGCATCTTCCTGTTCGGCGCAGGGCTCGCCTGGCTGGTCGGCCAGAGCGCGGCGCTCCCGCTGCGCCTTCCGCGGATCGACGAGGATGAGTGGGCCTACTGGCTCACCGAGCTGAGACGGGACTGGCGCCGCTGACCGCCCCGGTGACCGTGGCGCCGCCGAGGCAGGTGTCGCCGTCGTAGAGCACCACCGCCTGGCCTGGCGCGACGCCGAGCGGGCGCTGCCCGGTGAACTCCACGCGGATGCGGCCGCCGCCGAGGTCGGCCAGCGCGCACGGCAACGCCTGGCCGCGGTAGCGGACCTGAGCGGTGAGCGCCCTGTCGTCGGCCGGCGGGTGGCCGCAGACCCACGAGACACCGATGGCCTCGAGCCCGCGGGTCTCCAGGGCCGAGCGGGGGCCGACGTGCATCCGGTCCCCGTCGATCGCCGTGACGTAGAGGGGCTCGCCGAACCCTGCCAGGCCGAGGCCGCGCCGCTGGCCCACCGTGAACCGGTAGGCGCCCTCGTGGCGGCCGACGACGTCGCCGCTCGGCCCGACGAAGGCGCCCGGACGGACACCGAGCCGCGGGCGGAGGAACCCGCCGAGGTCACCGGTCGGGATGAAGCAGACGTCGTGGCTGTCGGGCTTGGCGGCGGTGACGAGGCCGCGCTCGGCGGCCATCGCCCGGAGCGCGGGCTTGGCGTACTCCCCCACCGGCCACAACGTGTGCGCGAGCTGGTCCTGGCTCGCCATGTAGAGCACGTACGTCTGGTCCTTGCCGGGATCGGCCGCCCGGCGCATCGTCCATTGGGCGCCGGCACGGCGCAGCCGGACATGGTGGCCGGTCGCGAGCGCGTCGAAGCCGACCGCGCGGGCGCGGGCGAGCAGCGCGGTGTACTTCACCCGCTCGTTGCAGCGCACGCAGGGGTTCGGCGTTCGCCCAGCCGCGTACTCGGCCACGAAGTCATCGACGACCCGCTGACGGAACGGCTCGGACAGGTCCCAGACGTAGAAGGGGATGCCGAGCCGATCCGCGACCCGGCGCGCGTCGCGCGCGTCGTCGAGCGTGCAGCAGCCTTTTCCTGGAAGGCCGCTCGGCGTGTCGGCCAGCTTCAGGTGGACACCGGTGACGTCGTGGCCGGCCTCCACGAGCAGCGCCGCCGCCATCGACGAGTCCACCCCGCCGGACATCGCTACGAGCACGCGCATGGTGCCTATCCGATCCCCGCCCACCGGCGGTGCTGACGCACCGGCCTCACCCCACGAACCCGCCACCGGCGTCGCGCAGCCGCTTCACGCAGTCGGTGAAGGCGGCAGCCGCGGCCTCGACGTCGGCCTCGGTCGTGGTCCGGCCGCAGGTGAGGCGCAGGTGCGCGCGGTCGCGCGGGGCGCCGATCGCGGTCAGGACGTGGCTGGGCTCGGCGGCGCCGGACTGGCACGCCGAGCCGGTCGAGGCCGCGACCCCCGCCGCGTCGAGCGCGAGGAGCAGCGCCTCGCCGTCACAGCCGGACACAGCGACGTGGGCGTTGTGCGGCAACCGCGCCGTGGCCGCGCCGTTCAGCGTGACCCCCTCGGCCGCGAGCAGCCCAGCGAGGAGCGTGTCCCGCAGCGCGCGCAGGCGCGGCACCTCGGTGGCCATCGTCCGCGCGGTCAACGCGGCGGCGGCGCCGCAGCCGACGATGCCCGCGGCGTTCAGCGTCCCGGAGCGCACGCTGCGCTCCTGGCCCCCCCCGTGGAGGACCGGCTGGGCGGGCAGGTCGCGGCGGAGCATGAGCACGCCGACGCCCTTGGGCCCGTTGAACTTGTGCGCCGAGAGGGCAAGCGCCCCGACCCCCCAGCCCTCCAGGTCGAGCGGTGCCCGCCCGAACGCCTGCACCGCGTCCGTGTGCAACGGCACCCCACGGTCACGCAGCGCCGGCCCGATCACGTCGAGCGGCTGGACGGTGCCGAGCTCGTTGTTCGCGGCCATCACGCTCACGAGCACGGTGTCGTCCCGCAGCGCAGCGAGCAGGCGGTCGGGGTCGACGACCCCGTCAGGCTCCGGCGGGACGACGTCGAGGTTGAACCCGGCGTGCTCGGCGAGCCACTCGCACGACTCGATCACCGCGTGGTGCTCGATCGCCGTCGTGACGAGGTGCGCGCCGCGTCCGGCGTCGCGGGCCGCCCACGCGATCCCCTTCACCGCCTGGTTGTCGGACTCGGTCCCGCCAGAGGTGAACAGCACCTCCAGCGGCGTCACCCCGAGCGCCTCGGCGACCTGCTCCCGCGCGGTCTCCACCGCCGCCCGCGCCGCCCGTCCCGGCGCGTGCAGCGACGACGGGTTCCCGTACTCGGCATCGAGGTACGGCCGCATCGCCTCCAGCGCCGCCGGATCGATCGGCGTGGTCGCCGCGTGGTCAAGGTAGATCGTCACACCCCAGACGGTACCGCGCTCGACGGCGCTGACCGGCGATGTGCACGCGCCTGGAGTACGGCCTCTCGCGGTGGTCGTGGCGGATCCGTGCCACGCTCCGCCCTCGTCCACAACGTCGCAGGTGAGAGATTGTGGTCGTTTACCGGACCAGGTGTCCGGTAAACGACCACAAATCAGGCATCCCGAGGAGCCGAGACTGGGGCAGATCGCGGCATCAGTGCTCGACGGGTCGCGTCTCGCATCTCCTCGTCGGTGATCTCGCCGTGCTCGGCCTCGTAGGCGGCGAGGAACTCGTCGAGTGCCCGCATCCGCCGGTCGTGCTCGACCTGACGGCGCAGGGCTTCGTTCACCCACGCGCTGAGGTTCTCGATCCGACCGTCAGCCACCGCCACGCGTCCTGTCCACGAGGTCAGCGTCCACCGACACCGCAGCCGCTGAGATGTAAATGCTTGGGGTGATCGCTAGGAGCCATATCTGTCACGGAGAGTAGTCGGCGGCCGGCAGATTTTCATCCGCATAGCTGGCCTC
This sequence comes from Egibacteraceae bacterium, assembly GCA_050743125.1. Classification (GTDB taxonomy): domain Bacteria; phylum Actinomycetota; class Nitriliruptoria; order Euzebyales; family Egibacteraceae; genus JBOGEB01. The sequence goes on along the minus strand of JBOGEB010000033.1, from coordinate 2,634 downwards.
GCGGGGGGCCATGGACACCATCTTCCGTTCACATGAGCATCATGCAGCTTCTCACATTCGTGGCAAGACACCACAGCACTGGTGAGCTTCACCAGCCCCGGGGGGACTGCTGGGTTGGCTGTAGCGACCCGCAACGCCGGCCTGACGGACATCACCCCTGAGCGTGCAGTTATTCGCTGCGGACTTCTACGCAGCGATCATGGACCACATCGCCTTTGACAACGTCATCCGTGTTGTGACGCTGCGCGCGGAAACCAGACATAATTCTCTGAGCCATTTTCCGGCCAGCTCAGTCGCGACGGCTGTGCTCCTGCCCTTCGCAGTTCCAACACGCCGAGTCTGGCAGTCCACGCCAGCGGACGTGGCAGGAGTGGCAGTCGTGCCACCGAAGCCCATCATCCACCCAATGGCCCATAGCGGCGGGCGCCCTGCCCGCTAACGCCTGGATATGGCAGGAGTAGCAGTGGTACCACTGCTGTCCCTCATCCTCGTGGCCTGTAGGGCTAGGCACATCCCCTGCTGACGTCAGAACCTCGCCTCGCTCAGGATCAGCAGTTGCGCTCATGGAGTGTGGTCGTTCGCCTAGCGGCGCCTCTAAATCTGCGCAGCTATTCCTGGAGGCCTGCTCAAGAGCACACTAACCATCTCCAAGCGCTGGCCAACCACTTCGTCTTAGATGCTTGCCTTGACAGAAATCAGGACCGAAAATCTCGTCCATGGTGCATATCTCCCGCAGCTCCCGAAATGCCGGAGCCTTCCATTAGGCGGTCTACCTCCGCAGTAAGCGTGGTCAGCAGCAACCGACAGTGCTCTACGTCTCTGCGATCCTTGAAGATCGATTTAACTCGTCCTCCTGCGGCTTGGAGGAGTCCGGAACAGCTCTTGGATTTCAGCCTGGGACTCTTCAGGCGAAAATATCTGAGAGAACAGTTCCTCGATCTTGGCAAGGCTAGCTGTCAGGTCCGTCGGAGTAATCAATCGGCAGTCAAAAACTGCTAATTGATCGCGCGAAGCAAGCTGATCGAACACTTCCGTGAACCGCTCAGCGATACGCCGTCCACGAAGGTGCAGCGTCGAGGCGATCACAAGTTCTTCCTTTGCGAAGTGAATGAAGACGTCCGTGTCATCGATAACGACAAGCTCGAAGGTGTTCTCATGGGTAGTCAAGAACAGAGTGAAAGGCCGTCCCGCAAAGTTCACGATATGCTGAATGACGTCCTGCTTCTTCTCAATATTATTTAGGGCAATAATTCGATAATATTCTTCGACAGGCGGGCGGTTCGCTGAACCCCGGACGCGCTCTTCAATTGCCTGCAGGTAATCCGGCCTGCGCATGATAGAGGCCGGAAAAAATCGCGACGAACGGACAGAGAACCTTGCATCTTTCGTGGCCTTCGTAAGTGCCTCGAACGCATCGTCCTGACCATCGATATACTCTGCATTTGTACGCCAGTCAGCCCCGGCGACGTCCTCAATGCCCTCAAGGCGCTGGTCCAGACGCTCAAGGAAGCCATTCACACGAACGAGGAGTTGAGCCATTGGATCATTTTCGATTGCGGTTACGTTCTCAACCGCGAAGAAAGCTGAAATCGGGTTCTGAATGCGTTCTGGGGTGTCGCTCAAAGCAAAGCGGAGTTGGTGATCGAGTTCTTCCAATGAGATTTGAAGAGATGCCCAGTCACCGGGATCGAAGATGATTGCACGAGAGTCGCCAATATCGAATGGAAGCTTCTGTCCCCGTGGGCTCAAAATTATTGCTGGCTTGCCGAGCGTGTGGCGAAAGGCTAGCTCATAGAACACATTGGCATTGAGGTCCGTGAGGTCCGCTATAACAATCTCTGAATCCTTGAGAAGGCGTAGTGTTTGGGTTGTGATCTGCCCAGGGGTTCTGATGTGGTCGGATCGGGTTGCTTCTAAGCCACACTTCTTAGTTGCTGGTTCGATGAGCTGTCGGAATACAGTGTCAGCCGCGCGGCGGACTTCCGACCCTTCCTCACCAATCGGAGAGATGACGAAACAGGTATTACCCATAGCGATTTCCAGTCAGTCCCGCTGTTTGTGATATTTTTACCAAAGGCCCTTGAGCTTGACGAGCGGTATGCCATAATTTGGCATGATGAAGCCACATCCGCTTGAGCTTGATCGAGCATCCTGATCGGGCAGAGCTAAAGCGGCGGGCGCGGGCCAAAGTCGGCGGCACGCCTAATGCAGCAGACGCGGATCGTGCTGGTGGCCGCAGATGGGCGGTGTGGTCAGAGGTCGCTAATCCCACTCCACCACAGTTCTGTGGGGAGGTGGGATGCACATGCGTGTCCCACCAGTCAGCCACGGCGGTACTCCCGCCTTCCCACAGGCCCAACACCTTGTCCTTATCCAGAGTCATCGTCTGGCTCATCGGCGCCTTCCATCAGCTCTTTTCCACCTACCGTCTGTGCCACCTACTAGAGTGCGGTCACGCCGAATAGGTATGCTAGCACCTAAGTATCTAAGTCCATGGGGATGGGGACACGCTGTCCCGATCAAGCCCAATGTCCGGTATCCTGAGCCCGAGTGTGCTGGGGATCAGCCTGAGCACGAAGATTGCACAGCTCCTGGCTAGCGGCCCATCCGCGAGTACGCGGGTAGATTGGCTAG
>JBOGEB010000032.1:0-29418 GCA_050743125.1 Egibacteraceae bacterium | reverse complement strand
CTGCGGTGACTGGCGTCGGTGAACCGTTTGCGCGGCTGGGCGCGACAGTAGGAATGTGACGACCGGCTGGGATGATCCGCACAGTGACGCCGATCTGCTGAGAGCGATCGCTGGTGGTGACCGGGAGGCATTCAAGGTGCTCTATGACCGTCATGCGCCGTGGTTGACGGCACGGTTGGGAGGCCGGTGCGCCAACCCGGACCTGGTGGACGAGGTGGTCCAGGACACGTTCGGCGAGGTATGGCGATCGGCGAATCGCTGGCGTGGTGAGGGGGAGGTCGGTGCGTGGATCTGGGGCATTGGAAGGCGCCGATTGGTGGATGCGTTCCGGCGGCGGCGGCGCTGGACGATCCGAGACATGTTCGACTCTCGGAGCGACGTTGAGGTCTCCGCGGAGGAGCAGGTGCTGCTGGATGTGGAGTACGGCGACCTCGGTGGTGCATTGCGTCGGCTGTCGCCAGAGTTGCTCGCGGTGGTGCAGCTGTGCTTGCTGGACGGGTTGACGCAGCGCGAGGCCGCGCGGGTGTTGGGGGTGTCCCGTGGGGCGGTCCAGCACCGCTTGACGCACGCGCGCAGACAGCTACGAACGGATCTCACATGAGCTGGCACGCGAACGAGGCGCTGGTGTCGCGCTACGTCCAGGGCGAGACCGACCAGGTCGCCGCCCTGTCGCTGGAGGCGCATCTGGCCAAGTGCGCCGCCTGCCGGTCGAGCCTGTCGGAGTTCGTGGACGCCACCCGCCTGCAGCGGGGATGGGAGGCGATCCTCGGTGCGATCGATGCGCCGCGTCGAGGAGCGCTCGAGGCGCTGCTCGTCCGGGCGGGGATGGCTGACGGGACCGCGCGGCTCGTGGCGGTGACGCCGTCGCTGCGCGCCTCGTGGCTAGCCGCGGTAACGGTGGCATTGGGGTTCGCGGTCGCCGCCGCGCGCCTGGTTCATAGCACCCAAGGGCTGCTGCTGTTCCTGGTGATCGCGCCGTTGCTGCCGCTGGCCGGCGTCGCCGCCGCGTATGGGCCACGCGTCGATCCGATGCATGAGATCAGCATGGCTTCGCCGCTGAGCTCGGCGCGGCTGCTCCTGCTGCGCGCCGCGGCGGTGCTCGTGACCACGATCGGATTGGCCAGTGTTGCGGGGCTGATGTTGCCCGGCCCGCACTGGACCGCGGCGGCCTGGCTGCTGCCCGCGCTCGGGTTGACGCTGGGCAGCCTCGCGTTGTCCACGAGGATCGAGCCGTTGTACGCCACGGCCGCTGTAGGGGCCGCCTGGGTGGTGGCCGCCGTGGTGGTCACGGTTCCGGCGACCGACAAGCTCGTGCTGTTCAGCGTGACAGGCCAGATCGTGTTCGCGCTGCTCGCTGCGGTATCCGGGATGGCGATCGCCCGACGGCAGGAGGCATTCAATGGGGGAACGCCATGAGCCCCACTGTGCAAGCGGTCGGCGTGCACAAGCGCTACGGTCGCACGGACGCGTTGGTGGGCGTGTCGCTGGATGCGCGCCAGGGTGTGACCGGGCTGCTGGGGCCGAACGGGGCGGGCAAGAGCACCTTGCTGCGCCTGCTGGCCACGGTCATGCCGCCTGACGCCGGGCGGCTGCGGCTGCTCGGGGGCGATCCCATGGACAGCCGGCAGCGCACCGTGATCCGCCGACGGCTCGGCTACCTGCCCCAAGAGCGAGGCTTCTACCCCCACTTCACGGTGTTTGCGTTCATCGACTACGTTGCGATCCTCAAGGAGCACACGGACCGGCGGGCGCGTCACCGCGAGGTGCGCCGGGTGCTGGAGGCCCTTGATCTCGGCGCCGTAACGGGCATGAAGCTCCGCACGCTGGCCGGCGGGATGCGCCAGCGGGTCGCGCTGGCGCAGGCGCTGCTCGGCGACCCGAGGCTGCTGGTCCTGGACGAGCCGACCGCCGGGCTGGACCCGGAGCATCGCCTGCGCTTCCGCGATCTGCTCGCTCAGCTCGGTGAGAAACGCACGATCATCCTGGCCACTCACCAGACCGAAGACGTCGCTGCGCTGTGCCAGCACGTCGTCGTCCTGGCCGACGGCAGCGTCACGTTCGCCGGACAGCCTCGAGCCTTAGCCGACCTCGCCCGCGGAAAGGTGTGGCTGACCAGCAGCCGCGACCCTGCGGCGCGGCGGTCGTGGTGCACCGGCGAAGGCCAATACCGCAACCTCGGCGATGCCCCTGCCGACGCGCAGCCGGTCGAGCCCACCATCGAGGACGGGTACCTGCTCCTGCTCGGCGAGTCGGCGCTCGAGGCCGTATGAGCACGACCCTGCAGGCTCCACGCCGCGTGCAGAGCGCCACCGCCCTCGGCTCGCGAGTCGTCACGCTCACGCTTGCCGCGGTCGAGGGTCGCCGGCTGCTCCGGAATCCACTCATGGCCGTGGGCGTGGCGCTCAGCGTGTACCTGTACGTGCGCGGGATCGCCTGGGGCCAGATGCCGGTGCTGCCCCGTGACGATGTCCGGATCGGGTATGCCTTGCTGCCATTGGCCGCGGCGACGCTGCTGGCCACCAACGCGACCGCGCTGCGCAGCCGCCGCCACGGTACCGACGAGCTGTACGACACCCTGCCGACGACGCCTGTGCAGCGCACGGCCGCGCAGCTCCTGTCGACGGCCGGGCCCGTCGGACTGGCCGCCCTGCTGGTAGCCGTGGACGTCGTCTATCTGGTGTTGCTGGGCGGTATCGGGACGCCGAACCCGTTCGAGCTGGCCACCGGCCCGGTGGTCGTGGCGCTGGCCGGTGTGCTCGGGGTGCTGCTCGCGCGTCTCGCGCCATGGATCGGTGTGGCGCCCGTGATGCTGATCGGGCTCGCCGCGCTGTGGTACTTCCCGTACTTGTCGTATCACCTCAGGCAACGGGTCTTCACTTGGCACAGCTTTTGGGCGTTCCCCTGGTTCGGGACGAGCGGGTCCGAAGCGGATGGGGCGAACGTCCTGGTGGGGGGATGGCACCTCGCCTACGCCGGCGGCCTCGTTGCGCTGATGGCCTGCCTGGCGCTGGCCCGCCACCAGGTCCAGGTGCGCCTGCGCACCGCGGTGGCCACCGTGCTCGCCCTGGCGCTGACGTCCAGCGGCGCGGTGGCCCAGGCACGCCCGCTCACCGCCGCGCAGCTAATCGAGGAGGCACAGTTCGCCAGCGGCGCGCCGGGCACCCAGGTGTGCGAGACCCACGGTCGGGTCGAGTACTGCGCTTGGCCGACGCACGTGGCCTGGATCAACCGCTGGCGGCAGCCGATCGACGGGGTGATGCGACGGCTGCCCGCCGCCGTCGCTCGGCGGGGGCTGCGGGTACGGCAGATGGCGCTCGGCGCCTCGGAGCTGTGCTCGAACCGGTCGGCGTGCCGGCAACAGGTGGCGGTCGCTTTCGATCGCGCGATCGCTTCCAGCGATGTGCGGACGACGTCCAGTTGGCCGCGCGGCAGCGGCGTGGGCGGCGCCGAGCTCGCGCTGGCCGCCGCCGTCGGGTCCTGGGCGGTCGGCCTACGCACCGCGCCGCCGAGGGACGAACCCCCGATCTGCATGCCGCCCGACCAGGCGCGGGTGATCGTGGCGCTCTGGCTGGCCGGCCAGTCGACCCCGGGTGCGGCGGCCAGCCTGCGCCGGGTCGTCAGGGTGGACGAGGGGGCGCCCGCGCTCCGGCCCCGGCTGACCCTGGGGCCAGCGGCGGGCACGACCCAGTGGCCGGGGCCCGAGGCGGCCTACGCGGTGGCGCTACTCGATCGACCGGCCGAGGAGGTCGCCGCGCAGCTACAGCGGGACTGGGTACGGCTCACCAGCCCCGGAACGCCCACCGCGGAGCTGGTCGCTGCTTTCGGGCTGCAGCCGCTGTCGAGCCTCGGGGAGCCGCTCGCGGCGTGCCCCGATCGACCGGGAGGCGAACGATGAGCCGGCCGATGCTGTTGGGTGCCGTGCTGGTGGCGCTCATGCTGCTTGCGGCGGGGTGCGCGGGCTCGACACCCAACCGGGGTGAGCTGGTGTGGGCGGCCGGCGGCAGCGAGGCGCAGCCAGGTGGCAGCTATCACGACACCGTCGAGATGTGGAACCAGCTGCACCCGAATGGTCCAAAGGTGCGGATCGAGACGCTGCCCGACTCCACCAATGATCAGCGCCAACAATTGAGCCTCGCGCTGAACGCGCAGAGCCCCGACTTCGACATTCTCGCTCTCGACATGATCTGGACTGGGGAGTTCGCGGAGAACGGCTGGCTACAGCCCCTGGAGGATTTGCGTCCGCAGCTGGAGAAGGTGTCGTTTCCTGGTCTGTTCCAGTCGGCGACCTGGCGTAAGAAGCTGTGGGCCGTGCCGTACAGCGGCGGCGCGGGGTTCCTCTATTACCGCACCGACCTCGTCGACCGGCCGCCAAAGACGTGGGACGAGCTGATGCGGGTGGGGCTTGCGGTCGGTAAGGAGCACGGGATCGCGCCATTCGTCGGTCAGGGCGCCCAGTACGAGGGCATGGTCGTGAACTTCCTCGAGTACCTCTGGGGCGCCGGAGGCGAACTGTTCGACAAGGACGGCCGGGTGCTGTTTCAGGAGGGCTCGGCGCTGAAGGCGATCGGGTTTATGCGTACCGCGCAGCACGAGGGCTTCTACGCGCCTGGGTTCAACACGATGCACGAGAGTGATGCGATCAACGCTTTTCAGTCGGGCAACGCGGTGTTCATGCGCGGCTGGCCGTACGCGTACCGCCTGATGACCGGGAGCGACCCAAGAAATCCGAGCGTGGTCGCTGGCAAGTTCGGCATCGCGTCATTGCCGACGTTCACGGGCGAGGGGACGGCCTCGACGCTGGGTGGATTCAACCTTGCGGTGAGCAAGTTCTCCACCAAGACCGACCTCGCGAAGGAGTTCGTGCGTTTTGCCTCGACCAATCCTGACGTGCAGCGCAACCTCGGGAGGCGCTCGCTGGCTCCGACGTTGGTGTCGGTGTACGACGACCTGGCCGGCGATCCGGTCATGGCGCTGTTGAGCCAGGTCCTGCCGGACGCCAAGCCGCGTCCATCGACGCCGGACTGGAACGCGATCAGCGAGAAGATCCAGAAGGAGGTCTTCTCCGCCTACAACGGGCAGCGCGACCCCCGAGTGGCGGTCGCGGCGATCCGCGCGTTCCTCGAAACGACGGTCAGCACGGTGAGGTCTTCGTGAACAGGCGGATGGCGCTGAGCGCCGCGTTGGTAGTGCTCACGCTGCTCGCGGCCGCGTGCGCGGGCTCGACGCCCAACCGGGACGAGCTGGTATGGGCCGTCGGCGGTGCCGAGGCGCAGCCGGGCGGTAGCCATCACGACACCGTCGAGATGTGGAATCAGCTGCATCCGAACGGACCGAAGGTGCGGATCGAAAGGCTGCCCGCTTCCAGCGACGATCAGCGTCAACAGATAAGCCTCGAGCTGAACGCGCAAAGCCCCAACTTCGACATCCTCACCCTCGATGTGATCTGGACTGGGGAGTTCGCGGAGAACGGCTGGCTGGAGCCCCTGGAGGATTTGCGTCCGCAGCTGGAGAAGGTGTCGTTTCCTGGTCTGTTCCAGTCGGCGACCTGGCGTAAGAAGCTGTGGGCCGTGCCGTACAGCGGGAGCGCGGGATTCCTCTATTACCGCACCGACCTCGTCGACCAGCCGCCGAGGACGTGGGACGAGCTGAAGCAGGTCGGCATGGAGGCCGGCCGGCGCGCGGGAATCGCGTCGTTCGTCGGTCAGGGCGCCCAGTACGAGGGCATGGTCGTGAACTTCCTCGAGTACCTCTGGGGCGCCGGAGGCGACTTGTTCGACAAGGATGGCAAGGTCGCCTTGCAGGAGGGGCCGGCGCTGAAAGCGCTCGAGTTTATGCGTACCGCCCAGCAGGACGGGTTCTACGCGCCTGGGTTCAACACGATGCACGAGAGTGATGCGATCAACGCATTTCAGTCGGGCAACGCGGTGATCATGCGTAACGGGCCGCACGCATACTCGCTGATGAGCGGTGAGGACCCGAGGAATCCGAGCGTGGTGGCCGGCAAGTTCGGCATCGCGCCGCTGCCGACGTTTGACGGCAAGGGAGCGGTCTCGACGCTGGGCGGGGCCAACCTTGCCGTGAGCACGTTCTCGACAAAGAAGGACCTCGCGAAGGAGTTCGTGCGGTTCGCCTCGACCAATCCTGACGTGCAGCGGAATCTCGGCAGGCGCTCGGGGGCTCCGGCGATGGCGTCGGTGTACGACGACCTGGCCGGCGACCCCGTGATGGCGCTGCTGGGCCGAATCCTGCCGGACGCCAAACCGCGCCCACCGGTCCCAGAGTGGAGCGCGATCAGCAAGAAGATCCAACAGCAAATCTTCCCGGCGTACAACGGGCAGCGCGATCCCAGGGCGGCGGTCGCGGCGATCCGCGCGTTCCTCGAAACGACGGTCAGCAAGGCGAGATCGTCATGAACAGGCGGTGGGTGCTAGGTACCGCGCTGGCGGCGCTCACGCTGCTTGCGGCGGCGTGCGCGGGCTCGACGCCCGACCGCAGCGAGTTGGTGTGGGCCGTCGGCGGTGCCGAGGCGCGAACGCCCCGCGAGACTGCGGAGATGTGGAATCAGCTGCACCCAAATGGCCCGAAGGTGCGGATCGAGACGCTACCCGAGTCTACCGATGATCAGCGTCAGCAGGTGAGCCTCGAGCTGGTCGCCCAGAGTCCTATCTTCGACATCCTTACCCTCGATGTGATCTGGACCGGGGAGTTCGCGGAGAACGGCTGGCTGGAGCCCCTGGAGGACCTCCGCCCGCAGATCGAAAAGGTATCGCTACCAGGTCCGCTCCAGTCGGCGACCTGGAACGGGACGCTGTGGGCCGCGCCGCAGTTCACCGACGCTGGGCTTCTCTACTACCGCACCGATCTGGTCGACCGACCGCCAGCCACCTGGGACGAACTCGTGCGGGTTGGGATGGAGGCTGGCAAGAAGGCCGGGATCGCGCCGTTCGTCAGCGACGGCGCCCAGTATGAGGGCATGGTCGTGAACTTCCTCGAGTACTTCTGGAGCGCCGGAGGTGACCTGTTCGACAAGGACGGCCAGGTGCTGTTTCAGGAGAGCCCTGCGCTGAAGGCGATCGACTTCATGCACACCGCGCAGCAGGAGGGCTTCTACGCGCCCGGGTTCAACACGATGAGATTGGAGGACGCGCGCAATGAGTTCCAGGCCGGCAATGCGGTGTTCATGCGCAGCTGGCCGTACGCGTACTCGCTGATGACCGGTGAGGACCCGACGAACCCGAGTGCCGTCGCCGGCAAGTTCAGCATCGCCCCCCTCCCGACGTTCAGCGGGAAGGGGACGGTCTCGGCACTGGGTGGGTGGAACCTCGGGGTGAGCAGGTTCTCGGACAACGTGACGGCGGCGAAGGAGTTCGTCCTGTTCGCCTCCACCAACCCCGACGTGCAGAGCAACTTCGGCAGGCGTTCGCTGGCTCCCGCCATGGCATCGGTCTATCAGGACCTCGCCAGCGACCCAGTGATGGCGCTACTGGCCCGGATTCTGCCGGACGCGAAGCCGCGTCCATCGACGCCGGACTGGAACGCGATCAGCAGGAAGATCCAACAGCAAATCTTCCCGGCGTACAACGGGCAGCGCGACCCCAGGGCGGCGGTCGCGGCGATCCGCGCGTTCCTCGAGTCAACGGTCAGCAGGGACTAGTGGCCTTGGCTTCGGAGCGCCGGCTCGCGCGGCTGTTCATCGCTCCCTCGGTGCTGACGATGGGGCTGGTGGCGCTGTTTCCGGTGCTCTACGCGGTGGGCTTGAGTTTCTTCGCCTACGACGGCCGGCGGCGGGAAGGGTTCGTCGGGCTGGCGAACTACGCCGCCATGCTGACGAGCGGAGACTTCTGGCACCCGGTCAACGCGACGTTCGTCTTCACGATCACCTCGGTGACGATCGAGTTCCTGATCGGGCTGGGGTTCGCGTTGGTCATGGCCCAGGCGTTCGCCGGGCGGGGCGTCACCCGCGCGACGATCCTGGTGCCCTGGGTGATCCCCACGGTGGTCTCGGCGCAGATGTGGAGCCTGATGTTCAACGTCACTCCCGGGTTCGTCAACCACTACGTCCCGTTCGTCCCCCAGCACTTCAACTGGCTCGGCACGCCGAACTGGGCGATGTTCGCGATCATCGTCGCGGACGTGTGGAAGACCGCCCCGTTTATGGCGCTCCTGCTGCTCGCCGGGTTGCAGACGATCCCCCAGGAGATCTACGAGTCCGCCCACATCGACGGGGCGAACGCCTGGCAGCGCTTCACCCGCATCACGCTGCCGCTGTTGAAGCCCGCGGTCCTGGTCGCCCTGCTGTTTCGTACCGTGGACTCGCTGCGCGTCTTCGACCTGCCCAAGGTCATGACCAACGGCGCCTTTGGCACCGAGACGCTGTCGATCCTGGTGCAGCGCTTCGTCGCCGACACGCCGAACCCGGGCATGGGCTCGACGCTGTCGATGCTGTCGTTCGCGGTGGTGCTCGGCGTCGGGGTGATCTTCGTGTCGCTGCTGGGCCGCGACCTTGTGATCGAGGCTGACCGCCCGTGGCGATAGGCCGCCGCGGCGTCGTGGCGCACCACTCGGCGGCGCGCCGCGGGGGCAAGCTCGCGCTCCCAGTCCTTGGGTCTGGAGCGGTGAGGCGTCATGGTGAGCCTTCGTCGGCGGTTCCGGGACGCCGCCCTCTGGCGATCCGGCACATGGTCTTAGGGATCATCTTCGGCTGGTGCCTGTTCCCGTTCGCCTGGCTGATCGACGTCAGCCTGAAAATCGGCAACAACGCGTTGAACAGCCCGCTGGTCAGCCAGGGGCCGTTCGGGCTGGACAACTACGCCGCAGTGTTCGGTCAGGGCTTCAGCTACAACTTGCGCAACTCGGCCATCGTCGCGGGCGTGACCACCCTGTTGTGCGTGGGCATCGGGTCGCTGGCCGCCTATGCGCTGGCGCGGCTGCGGCTGCGGCGCAAGGCGTTGATCCTGTCCGGCGTGCTGGCGGTGAGCCTGTTCCCACCCGTGGCGCTCGTGCCGCCGCTCTACGAGCTGTGGCGAGCCCTCGGTCTGCTCAACACCTATCCGGGGCTGTTCATCCCGTACACGGCGTTCACGCTGCCGTTGACGATCTTCATCCTCACGACGTTCTTCGCTGCCATCCCCTCTGAGCTGGAGGAGGCGGCGCGCGTGGACGGCGCGACGCCGTTCCAGGCGTTCGCGCGGGTGATTCTGCCGCTGTCGGCGCCGGGGGTGTTCGCTGCGGCGATCTTGGTGTTCGTCTCCGCGTGGAACGAGTTCCTGCTCGCGAGCACGTTCGCGCCGCGCAGCCTGGCGGTCCAGACCGTCCCGGTCGCGATCTCGGCGTTCACCGGGTCGGTGCCCTTCCAGCGCCCCATCGGCACGATCACCGCGGCGTGCGTGATCGTGACCGTCCCCATGATCCTGCTGGTGCTGCTGTTCCAGAGGCGGATCGTCGCCGGGCTCACCGCCGGCGCCGTCAAGGGCTGACCGCGTGCAGCGCATCCCGGTGACCTCCACGATGCTCGCGTCGGTTGGCTATGACGCCACGACCCGGACCCTCGAGGCCGAGTTCGCGGGCGGCGGGGTCTACCGGTACTCCGACGTGCCGCCCGAGGTGCACGAGGATCTCATGGCCGCGGAGTCCCACGGTCGGTACTTCAACGCCCACATCCGCGGCTGCTACCCCTACGACCGCGTCGCCTGATGCCCCGCTACGATCCCTGCGGTGACGCCCGAGCAGAACGCGTTTCTCCGTGACTTCTTCCGGTCGGTGAGGTTTCGCCCGCTGGAGCCCGACGACCCCCGGTATGTCTCGCTCTACGACAAGCCGGGCCTTGACGCCGAGGATCCGGTGGCGCTGCTCGCACGCTCGATCGAGTGGACCACGGGTCAGTCGGTCCAGCTGTTCTCGGGCTTTCGCGGCACGGGCAAGAGCACCGAGCTGCGGCGGCTCCGGCGCGATCTTCAAGGCGCCGGCTACCTCGTGGCCCTCTTCGATGTCGAGGACTACCTGAACATCGCCGTGCCGGTAGACATCAGCGACTTCTTGATGGTTGTCACCGGCGCGTTCGAGGAAGCGGTCAACGATTTGGGATGGGTACCGGAAGGCGAGCGGCGGCAGCCGTTCTGGGATCGCCTCAGGGACTTCCTCGACCGCACCCGGTTCGAGCTCGGCGACTTCGAGGTCAGGGCTGAGGTTGCGGGTCTCGGCCTCGGGGTCAAAGCCAACCTCAAGACCGATCCGACCTTCCGCCGCCGGTTGCAGCAGCACATGGCGGGACATCTCGGCGTGTTCGTCGAGCAGGTGCACGCGTCCATCGAAGCGACGGTGCGGCTGGTCTGGCAGGCCAATCCGTACGCAGCCGGGGTCGTGCTGCTCGTCGACTCGATCGACCACATCCGCGGCACGTCGATGAATGTCCAAGAGGTGCAAAGCTCGGTCGAGAACCTCTTCGCCGAGCAGGCCGAGCGGCTCCGCTTGCCCTCGCTCCACGTGGTCTACACGGTCCCTCCGTACCTGAAGGTCCGCTATCCCGGGCTCAGCGCGCTCTACGGCGCCAGGGCGCTGCAGCTACTGCGGGCGGTGAAGGTCCGTGAGCGCGGCACCGCCGAGGTGTTCAAGGACGGGCACGACGCGCTGGAGGAGGTCGTCCGCGCCCGCGGCGCGTGGGACGAGCTGCTCCCGAGCAGGGACACGCTCGACCGGATCATCGGCTACTCCGGCGGGCATCTCCGCGATCTGTTGCGGATGATCCAAGAGGTGATCGTGCGCGCCGACCGCCTGCCGGTGGACGAGCGCACGATCGAGCGGGCGATCGTGCAGATCCAGTCCGAGCTGCTGCCCGTTCCCGACGACGACGCACGCTGGCTGCACCGCATCGCCCAGACCAACGAGGCGTCGCTCCCGGAGATGGCGCGCTTACCCCGCCTCAGCACGTTGCTCGACACCCACCTCGTGCTCTGCTACAGCAACGGTGAGGAGTGGTACGACGTGCACCCGCTGATCCGCGAGCGGATCGCCGAGCAGGTGCAGGGGCTGGAGCGTGAAGGTGAACCCGACGCCTGACGAGCGCCTCGGCCCGGCGGGAGAGGCCGAGTGGGCTCGACTCCGCCGCCATCTCGAGCTCGCCCAGGGGTTCTGGCTCGGGTTCGTCTTTACCCCCTCCCCGCCCGCCGCCGTCGTGCTGCGCCGCCGGACCGAGGCGCAGCTGCGCAGCCGTGCCCGCACGCTTGCGCTGCTCCAACCGGAGGACCCGAATGAATTGCGGGCGATCTGGCACGAGCTCCATACGGTCGCGTCCGGCCGAGCGGGCTGCGTATGGGTCGAGGCCGTCCGCGCCGATTCCCCCACCCAGCCTCGTGGCCCCTGGACCGCGGCGTGGGAGGCCCTGTTCCTCGCCCTGAACGAGCAGCGCGAGACCCTCCGCCGCCACCTGAGCGGGGGGCTGGTGCTCGTGGTTCTCCCTGACCTGAAGCCGCGCGCCCGCGAGCTCGCCTCGGACCTCTGGTCGATCCGCTCGCTCGTGGTCGACGTGCCGGGCGTGGCTTTTGTGAGCGGGGACGTCGTCAGCGGAGACGTTGTAGGCGGAGACCTCGTAATCCCAAGTCGGACGGGTGCCGCCCGCCGGGGGTTGCCGCTGACTCCATCCACGGAGTTGGGCGACCTACGGGACCGGTTACGCCAGGTCGAACGGCTGCTCGCGCTCGATGACACGGGGGAGGCGGTGGAGGTCGCCCGGGACGCGGTCGCTCTGGCCCAACGGACCTCGGCCGCAGGCCGGGCCGATATTGCTGTGGCGTTGGCCTGGCTGAGCCGTGCCGAAGAGGAGCATGGCGACCTCACGGAAGCGGCCCGCCACGTCGAGGACGCGCTGCGCGTCGCTGGCGAGACGGTGGATCGGTTCATGGTCTATGAGCTCCTGTCGCGCGCCGGGGAGTTCGCCGAGCGTCGCGGCGACCTCCGCCGAGTCGTGGGCGCCTACCGGGAGGCGGTGGCGGTGGTGCGTCAGCAGCTGGAGACCGACGGTGAGACCCCTGAGGCGCTGCGCGATCTGGCCAACGCTCTGGAAAAGCTCAGCGCCGTTGAGTTCGACGCGGGATACGTCGCGAGCGCGACCGCCACGGCCGAAGAGGCGCTGTCGCTATGGCGACGATTAGCCGAGCGCTCGCCCAACGACCCCGAGGCGCTGCGCGAGCTCTCCTTTAGTCTCAAGTGCGCTGCGAGCTACCGAAACGCGACCGGAGACTTCAGGACGGCGGCTTTGCTCCGCGAGGAAGACCTGTCCCTCTTGCGGCGCCTGGTCGAGATCGCTGGCCATGACCCGTCGGACTCTCTGGGCTTCGTGTGGGGATTGTGGAGTCTGGGCCACGCCCATAGGCGTCTCGGCGACCTGGCCGCCGCAAGGGCCGCCTATGAGGAAGCGCTCGTGCTGAGCTGGCGACTCGCTGAGGCCGCTGGCGACGACCCGGGGACTATGGATTTGGTCTCGACCGGTCTCGAATGGCTCGGCGATCTCCATGCCCAGTCTGGGGATACGGCCACCGGCACTACGGCGTACAAGGAGGCCCTCAGGGCGCGACGGCAGCTCGTCGAGGCGCGCCACCAGGACGAGTTGGCGGTGCACCAGTTCGTTCGGCTTGGCCAGCTCCACCGCAAGCTCGGGGATATCGAAGCGGCGATCTCGACCTACGAAGACGCGCTGGTGGCCTCTGACCGGGAGGTGGAGCCGTCCGATCAGGGGCCGTGGGACGTGAAGAGGCGCACCTTCCTGCTCGACCTCCTTGGTGCGGCACGGTCCGCGGCTGGCGATGTGGCAGGAGCCAAGGCCGCATTCGAGGAACGGCTCGCCCTCGAGCGGCGGCTCCTTGACCTTTACGGAGCGACCCCTCGGGCCATCCGCATCCTTGTTGACGCCCTGACCGACGTCGCCGACGCCCGCCGCGCGCTCGGCGACATCGCTGGCGCGGACGACGCCGAGCAGGAGGCTGCACGGCTCCGGGAGCGGCTGGAGTAGGAGGGCGCGCGGGTGGTCTGCACGCCGCGGGCGCCCAGCCGGTTGCCGATGACGGCGAGGTGGAAGGGCCGCGCCTGCCAGCGTTCCGTCCGGGCCGGGCTCGGGCGTCGCGGCCAGTCCAGGTAGCGCGCGTCCGCGCCTGCCAGGACGACTGCCACCACGCGCCACCGCAGAGCGCCGCAGAGCGCCGCAGAGCGCCGCGCAGGCTACGTGTCCGACAATCCCCTGTTCGAGCGGGGATCGCGAGGGACCGGGGATGATAAATTCCCCTGAGGGGGTCACAACCCCGGGTTGTTCGTGCGATACTTGCCCTTGGGGCGGATTGGAGAGGCGGAGCGGAGCGGGGGCTCCGCCTCTCCCCCACCGTCGGCGAACAGAAGAGGAAAAAATTCGGCGTTGGGCAGGAGGGGGGGTGCCCAACGCCGAATCTTCGTCATCAAGACCGCCGCATCGTCGGTCTGAGCGCGGCGGCTCAGACCGTACTGGTGCACAATGTGTCGGGCGCGGCGGCCCGGCACTACTCAAGGCCCCGGGCCCGGCCCGGGGCCTTGAGCGTTCCCGGGGGAATTCGTTACCGCGTCGGCAGCTGGTAGTCCGCGTAGCGGTCGCGCAGAACCTTCTTGTCGAACTTGCCGACGCTCGTCTTCGGCACCTCATCGACGAACACGACGTCGTCCGGCAGCTGCCACTTCGCGAGGTGGCCCGCCAGGTGCTCGATGAGCTCCTCCTTGGTCACCGCGCCGTCCGCGGACACGACGCAGGCCAGCGGCCGCTCCCCCCACTTCGGATGCCCGACGGCGATGACCGCGGCCTCGGTGACCTTCGGGTGCGCCATGAGGAGGTTCTCCAGCTCGACCGTGGAGATCCACTCGCCGCCCGACTTCACGAGGTCCTTGATCCGGTCGACGAGCTTCACGTAGCCCTCGGAGTCGATGACCGCGACGTCGCCGGTCATCAGCCAGCGGTTGCCCACCTCGTCGTCGCAGAACCGGTCGAGGCCGCCACGGCTGTCCGCCGCGTCCGGGTCGTAGTAGGCGTCCGCGATCCACGGGCCGGTGATCTGCAGCTCGCCCATTGACTCGCCGTCCCATGGCTGGACCTCGCCGGCGTCGTCCACGAGGCGCACCTCGAGCGTGGGGAGCGGGATCCCCTGGGTCAGCCGCGTGCGCAGCGCCTGGTCCTCCGGCACCGTCGACTTCACCGTCCCGACCGTGGCCGCCGGCGAGGTCTCGGTCATGCCCCAGGCATGGATGATCGGGATCCCCAGCTCGTCAAAGCCGCGCATGAGCGCCTCGGACACCGCCGTCCCGCCGCACACGATCCGCTCGAGCGTCCCCAAGGTCGCCGGGTCGACCTGACCGGCGTTGATCGCCTGGAGCACCCCGAGCCACACCGTCGGCACCGCGGCGGAGACAGTCACCCCGGCCTCGGCGACAAGCTGGGACACGCTCACGGGATCCATGAACCGCCCGGTCATCGCAAGCGACGCGCCCGCGAGCAGCGACCCGTACGGGGTGCCCCACGCGTTGGCGTGGAACTGGGGCACGATCGGCAGGCAGACGTCGCGCTCGCGCAGCGCCAGCGAGTCGGCGAACAGCAACGCCAACGAGTGGAGCACCGACGAGCGGTGGGCGTACACGGCCCCCTTCGGGTCCCCAGTCGTGCCGGACGTGTAGCACATCGCCGCGGCGTCGTTCTCATCCAGCCTCGGCCAGGCGAAAGCGGGCGACCCGCCGGCCACCAGCTCCCCGTAGTCCAGGCCGTCGTCCACCATGCCTACGCCCTCGACGTCGTCCATCCAGACGATTTCACGGACCGTCTTGAGCCCGACGACCTTCTGCCAGGCCGCGCTGAGCGACGCATCGACGAAGACGATCTGGTCCTCGGCATGGTTCGCGATGTAGGAGAGCTGGTCCGGCTGGAGCCGGATGTTCAGGGTGTGGAGCACCGCACCCATGCAGGGGACCGCCAAGTACAGCTCCAGGTGGCGGTAGGAGTTCCATGCCACGGTCGCGACCCGGTCCCCGGGCCTCACCCCCAGCTCGGACAGCGCGCTCGCGAGCCGCGCCACCCGCTCCACGAGCTCGCCGTAGGTTTCGCGATGGAACCCGTCGGCGGTCTTCGTCGTCACCGTCTTCGACGGGTAGAGCGTGGCTGCCCGCTCCAGCACCATCCGAAGCGTCAACGGCACCTGCTGCATGAGTCCCCGCATCCCGACCTCCTCTGGAGAATCTACCGTTCGCGGGCGGCTGTCTGTGCGATCTCGAACGTCCACAGCTCGGAGCCGCTCGCGGCGGGGCCGCCCTCAGCGTGCTGAGCGTGTCCGCGGCTGAACGCGGCCGAGGACACCCACGCCTTGAACGCCGCCTCAGACTCCCAGCGCGTGTACACCAGGTAGCGGTCCGGGGGCGTACCCTCCCCGACTGGACGGAGCAGCTCGAAGGCCTCGAAGCCTTCCGTCTTCTCGACCTCTCCCGCCCGACGCCCAAAGCGCTCCTCGAGCGCCGCCCGCATGTGCGGTGGCACCTCCAGGACGTTGACGGCGACAAAGGACATGGCGGTTCCTTTCCGGTTCTGGAATGGTTCGGCGTAGCGATGACTGTAGATCCGAAATTGACCGAGGCCACACGCTGCCTGGTCGCGTTGCGCACGGCCCAGGATGGCCTGCGGCTCGCGTCCTTACCGTGCTGGTCGGACGGCGAGGCGCTGTGGTTGGCTCGGGCGGACTCGGATCCGGTCGTCGAGGCCCTGCGGGGCGCGCCCACCTGTGCGGTGCTGATCGGCGACCTGGGAGCGGAGCTCACGGCGACCGGCCTGGCCAGGATATTCGGTGCTGGCGATCCGCTCGGGCTGCTCGCTCACGGGCCGGTGATCGCGCTCGCGATGGCCGCCATCGCGGTCCGCCATCCGCGTGAGGTCGCGCGGGCCTGGCTCCCCCGCTCCCAGATCCGCCCGCCCGTCGCCGTGCGGCTGGCGCTCAGAGAGCTCCGGAACGTCGAGGCGCCGCCGCCCCGGCCGGGGATCGCCCCAGCCCTCCCAGCCGTCGTGCCGGCCGACATTCGCAGGCGCCTGTCCGGTCTACGGGACGTGGTCGTCGCCGGCGAGGGCGCGGCCGGCCTCTGCGTCGAGCGCGCCACGTGGTCGGCCGGCTTTGTCCTCGCCGGGGACCTGCCCGTCTCGCCCGGGAAAGCGATCGCGGTGGCGGTCGAGGCCGGCTCCGGCCGAGGCGCCATCGGCGTTGCGCTGTCCGGCGAGCTCGACGCGCGCGGCGCCCTGCGGCCGGTCCGAGCGTCGTGGTGGAACGGCTCCCGCACGGGAACCGCGCCCCTGTCCACCCCACCCCGAGGCGCTGTGACGCTGCCGGACTGAACCAGCCAGGTCCACACCGGCAAGGCCGAGATGGAGACGCCCGCCCCATCTGCTCCGCCGACACGCGGGAGCGGGGTAGCGTGTGGCGGCGTGGAGGAGGTGCATGCGGCGCTGGTCGACGGCTGCCCGGCCACGATCGACGAGGCCCGCCTGGCCATCGCGGCCCAGGGGATGCATCTGGGGGACGGCGCGTTCGAGACGATCGGGGTGTGGGGCGGGCGGGCGTTCCGGGTGGCCGACCATCTGCGGCGCCTGTGCCGGTCGCTCGAGGCGATTGGGCTGCCTGCGCCCGACACCGCACCGATCGCCGCGGACATCGACGGGGTGCTCGACGGCGGCGGCGAGGCCGACGCCGTGCTGCGCGTCCTTGTGACCGCGTGGGGGACGTGCGTCATCACCCTGGTCGGCCAGCCGGTGCGGCCGGCAACGCGCCACCTGGTGCCGGCGCTGGCGCCGTGGATCCGCCCCTGCAGCACGTACGGGCCGGCGGGCGCGAAGACGATGTCCTTCGCGCCCTACATGGCCGCGACCCGGGCGGCGCGGGCGGCTGGCGGCGACGACGCGCTGCTGGTCGCGAGCGAGGGTTGGGTCCTGGAGGGGCCGACGTTCGCGGTCCTGTGGGTAGTCGGCGGGGTCCTCCGGGCGCCAGCGGTCGACCTGGGCATCGTCGACTCCATCACCCGGCGCACGCTGCTCGAGCTGGCCGAGGTCCCCGTCGAGGAGGGCCGTTGGACGCTCGACGACCTCGCCGAGGCGAGCGAGATCATGCTCAGCTCGTCGATTCGC
Organism: Egibacteraceae bacterium; assembly: GCA_050743125.1. Lineage (GTDB taxonomy): Bacteria > Actinomycetota > Nitriliruptoria > Euzebyales > Egibacteraceae > JBOGEB01. Next base: position 12,260 of record JBOGEB010000032.1, on the reverse strand, counting down.
GACGTCGAGGCCCTCCGCCGGGTCGGCGACATACGCCTGGACGCCCAGACCCCGGTGCGGGACGCGCTGTCTACGGCGCTGCGGGCCGCCCGCTGCGGTGCGGGCGTAGCGCGTGTTGACAAGACGAGGCCATGAGGGCGGAACCCGACGCGGCGCGACCCCTACGAGCTCTCGAACGCACCTCGCGTCACCGCACCGACTCCAGGTCGGTGACGTCGGTCCGGTCACGCTTGAGCTCGGCGAACGCCTCGTGGCGGACGAGCCAGGACGTGTGGCGCCACAGCTCGACCGCGTCGTCGTCCGACGGCATCGTGCTGATGACCGGCCCGAACATCGCCGGACCCTCGCCGCCGTCGAGCACGATCGTGGGCACGCCCATGGCAGGCCGAAGCTCCGGGTGGCGCTCGACGAGCGCCCGGTGCTCGGCCTCGACGGCGCGCATCGTCCCGTCGTCGCTCATCGCCTTTTCGCACAGCGCCGGGTCGAGGCCGGCGTCGGCCAGGGCGGCCTCGACAGTCGCAGGCTCGTCCAGCGGCTCGCCGCGCTCATGCACCCGCCGGCCAAAGTGCGCGTAGAACTCGCCGACCGCCTGGTACCCGTACCGCTTCCTCACGGCGACCGCCGTCCGCAGGGCGCGCTCGGACCGGTCGTGCCCCTCGGCGCTCGTCTCCTGGCTGCCCGCGTTCGTCACGGCCAGGCTCAACACCGCCCAGTCGACCTCGACGAATCCGAGCTCGGCGAGCCGCCGGATCCAGCGTGACGTCTGATAGCACCACGGGCAGATCGGGTCGAAATAGAAGCGGACAAGCTCGGCAGGGGGCATGGCTTGCGTCCGATCGGTTGTCGTGGGTCTTGCCTGGTGTCAACCCGTCACCCCGGCCAACCCATTCCGCCCGAGTACGATCGCCGCATGACCGACGCCGATGAGCCCCAGCCCGAGGTGGACGTCAACGCGCTCGCGATCGAGGGCGCCGGACTGGCCCCCGACGTGGCTGACTGGCTGCGCGAGGTCAACGACCAGGTGGAGCCCCGGCTCGCGCGGGTGAAGCCGGATTGGAGACAGTCGCCGCAGCCCGACGCGGCGCGGGCTTGCGCGTTCGGGTTGCTCCTCGGCTACCTGGCCGACCTCTACCCGCACATGCGCCGCGACCTCCACGGGGTCGCGGAGGCGCACTCGAGCTTCACGACGCTGCCCGCCGGCAACCGCTTGACCACCCTGCAGCAGCTCGCCGCCGAGCCCAGGCGCGCTGCCGACTGGATCGGCTCGCCGCTCGGCGTCGTCTGGTCCGGCTCGCCGCTCGACGTCAACGACCCGGAGCGGATCCTTCAGCTGTTCGACTGACTGCGCCAGCCTCTCGGTCACGCAGGTAACCGAGCGCGCGGGCGACGCTCGCGGCGACGGGGACGGCGAGGAACGCGCCGAGCACGCCCAACAGGACGCCTCCGGCCGTGAGGGCGGCGACCACCGCCAGCGGGTGCAGCCGCGTGATCCGTCCCAGAACGATCGGGGAGAGCAGGTGCCCCTCGACCTGGAAGGCGACGAGGATGAGCGCCAGGACGAGGAGCGCCTTTCCCAGCCCGACCGTCGCAAGCGCGACGAGCACCGCCACCGTTCCCGCGACGATCGCGCCGACGACCGGGAACAGAGCGCCGAAGAAGACGAACACCGCGAGGGGCAGGGCAAGCGGCACACGCAGGATCACGAGCCCGACCCCGATCAGCGCCGCGTCGGAGAAGGCGATGAACATCTGGCCGCGGATGTACCGGCCGATCGTGTGCCAGACGAGGCCGCCGATGTGCTCGGCGTCGGCTTGGGCCGCCCTGGGAAACAGGTCGCGCAGCCAGCCGGCGATCTTCGCCCCGTCCTTCAGGTAGAAGAACAGCGCGAACAGGAAGAAGAAGAACCCTACGACCCCCTCGAGGATCGTGCCGGCGAACTTGAGGACGGTTTGGCTGACGCCCTGCGTCCGACCGATCTGCGTTTGAATCTGGGCGGTGACCTCGTCGAGCTGGATCGGGCTGAGCCCGAACGGCCCGGCGGCGAGGAACTCCTGCACGCGCGTGTAGCCCTGCCGCAGGTTCGCGCCGACGTCGCCGAGCTCCCGCTGGAACTGCGGCGCGAGGACCACGACGACGGCCGTCACCAGCCCGACCGTCAGGAGCAGCGCAATGAGCGCTGCGACGGACCGTGGAACTCCCCGGCTGATCAGCCGCCTCGTGAACGGCGTGAGCACGGCCGCGGGAAACAGCGCGAGCACGAGCGGCACGACCACGACCTTGAGCTGGCCCACGACCACCACCACGGCGACCGCGAGCCCGAGGATCCCGATCAGCGCCCACGCGTACGCCCCCGAGCGCACCAGACGGTGCGAGGAGAGCGGCGGCAGGGAATCCGTCGGCTGGGGCTGCGCTGATTCCGCCGACGACGGTGACTCGCGGACAGCCATGCCGGCAGCGTACCCGTAGTGGGTACTGTCCTGGCTGGTAGACGGGCAGGACGATGAGGGGAGCATCCGGATGGAAGCGCGTGCGCTGGGTCAGGGCCCGGCCGTGTCGATGCTCGGGCTGGGCTGCATGGGCATGTCGGAGTTCTACGGCACCACGGACGAGCGCGACGATCCACCGCGCGCCGGGCGATCCAACACCGGCGTCGTCCGCGGCGAGGACGGCGGCTTCGCCGGCGTCTCTGGCCATCCCGACTACGTCCGCCGGGCGTGCGACGCAAGCCTGGACCGGCTCGGCGTGGACGTGATCGACCGCTACTACCACCTCCAGGGTCGACCCGCGGGTGCCGATCGAGGAGACGGTCGGGGCGACGGCCGAGCTGATCCAAGCGGGCAAGGTGCGCCACCTCGGGCTGTCCGAGGCGGGGGTTTCGACGGTCGGCCGGGCACATACGACGCACTCGATCGCCGCGCTGTGGACCGAATATTCGCTGTGGACCCGGGATCCGGAGGATGCGCACTTCGCGGTGTGCGCGGAGCTGGGGATCGGGTTCATCGCCTACAGTCCGCATATGGCCAGGGTTCGTCACGTATGCGTGACGAACCCTGGCCACAAGGCGATTCCTGACCACAGCGCTGACATGCGTCACGCACGGTCAAAATGGGCTGCTCACGATGACGCTGGGTCAGCTGCAGGCGGACGCGGCGGGGGTCACTGCGACCAGCGGCCGGCACGCGCTCGAGGCGTGCGGCACCGGCGCGCCGCGTCACTGCACATCGGAAACAGCAACGTTATTTATGCCCAAGCTCTAAACCCGACATAGGAAACAATCATCTAGTGTCCAGTCGCTGTAATCGTTTGAATGTGTAGGGCGGGCAGGATGTCGGCGTTATCCCTGGTCAGAGCATAGTTTGTGTCGTTTGTACGTTAAAAAGACTTCTGCGACTGAACACTAGGCGGACTGGGCCGGCGGGCGGTCGTGCTCAGGCTTCGAGGTGGGTTTGGAGGGCGGTGATCATTGGGGTGATGTCGGCGGCGGCGGCTTGCTCGCGGCAGGAGTGCATGGACAGCATGGGGTTGCCGACGTCGACGGTGGCGATGCCCAGACGGGTGGCGGTCAAAGGCCCGATCGTCGTGCCGCAGGGCAGGTCGGCGCGGGTGACGAAGTGTTGGAGTCCCACGCCGGCGTCCGCGCAGCGGGCGGCGAACCAGGCGCCGCTGCCGGCGTCGGTCGCGTACGACTGGTTCGCGTTCATCTTCAGCACCGGCCCGCCGCCCAGGCGCGGGGCGTGCTCGGGCTCGTGGCGCTCGGCGTAATTGGGGTGCACCGCGTGCGCCATGTCGGCGGAGACGAGCCACGACCTGGCGAGCGCGCGCGGGAGCGACTGCGGGTCGGCGTCGCCGGTGGCGGCCACGACCCGGCCGAGGGTGTCGGACAGGAACGAGCCGGCCGCGCCCTCGGCGGTGGCGCTGCCGATCTCCTCGTGGTCGTTGAGGACGATCACTTGGGTCGCGTCGGCCGGCGCGGCCGCTGTCAGGGCGCACACCGCCCCGTGGCAGGAGCCGAGGTTGTCCAGCCGCGGCGCGAGCACCCACTGCCCGGCCGGGCCGCCCGGCGCGGCCGGCTGGGTGTCTGCGGTGACCAGGTCGTGGCCGAGCACGTCGGCGGACGCGACCCCCAGCGCCTCGGCGAGCGCCTCGGCGAGCTCCGGCGCGCTGTCCAGGCCCCGCACCGGCACGAGGTGGCGCTGGGGATCGAGCTTGAGGCCCTGGTCGCGGATCTCGCGCTGCAGGTGGATCGCGAGGGACGGGATCCGCAACGGCACGCCGGGCAGGCGGACCAGGCGCACGCCGATCGAGCCGTCAGGCTCGCGCACCGCGACCCGCCCGGCCAGCGTCAGATCACGGTCCAGCCAGGTGTAGGCGAGCACGCCGCCGTACGGCTCGACCCCGACGAGCTGGAAGCCGCACCGGGCGACGTCGGGACACGGGCGGACCTTGAACGTCGGCGAGTCGGTGTGCGCGCCGATCAGGCGGAACCCCGCCAACGCCGCGGAAACCCGGCCGACCCGCAGCGCCGCGACGCTGCCGCCGTCGCGGACGACGTAGCGGCGGTCGCCGGCGTCCAGCCTCCAGCGCTCACCCTCGTCGAGGGCGGTGAAGCCGGCGGCCTCCAGCCGCCGGACGACCTCAGCGACCGCGTGGTAGGGGCTGGGGCCCGCGTCGATGAACGCGCACAGATCCTCTGCCTCGGTCAACGGCATCTGCTCACACCTCCGCGAACGCCTCGTCAAGGAGCTGAGCGTGCTCCTGAGCGTGGATGACCTGGCTGCCCGTGGCGGGGCTGCCGCTCTCACCCCGGGCGACGTGCCACAGCGCCCGGGCGGGCTCAGCCAGGGCGCTGCGCAGCCGGGGACGCGCGAACGCCCAGGCGCCCTGGTTGGCGGGCTCGTCCTGCACCCACACCACCTGAGCGCCGGGGTAGCGGTCCAGCTGAGCGCGGACCTGCCGCTGCGGCCACGGGTACAGCTGCTCCACCCGCACGACGGCCACCGCCGCGCCGTCGCCGTCGCGTCGGCGCATCAGGTCGTACGCGATCTTCCCGCTGCACAGCAGCACACGCCGCACGACGTCCGGAGCGCCAGGATCGCCCAGCACCTCTTGGAAAGACCCGGACGTGAACGCCGCAGTCGGCGACGACGCCGCCCTCGACCGCAGCAGCGCCTTCGGAGTGAGCACGACGAGCGGCTTGCGCGCGTCCCGGCGCACCTGGCGGCGCAGCAGATGGAAGCACTGCGCGGCGGTCGTCGGCTGGGCCACCTGGATGTTGTCCTCGGCCGCCAGCGTCAGGAAGCGCTCCAGCCGAGCCGACGAGTGGTCGGGTCCCTGGCCCTCGTAGCCGTGGGGCAGGAGCAGCACGAGCCCCGAGGTCTCCCCCCACTTGTCCTCAGCAGCGACGACGAACTCGTCGATGATGACCTGCCCGCCGTTCGCGAAGTCGCCGAACTGCGCCTCCCAGCAGACCAGCGCGTCCTTGCGCGCCACCGAGTAGCCGTACTCGAAGCCCATCGCCGCGAACTCCGACAGCGGCGAGTCATAGATCATGAACGGCGCCTGGGCAGGGTCGAGATTGCCCAATGGCACGTACTCGTCCTCGCTCTCGTAATGCACGAGCACCGCGTGGCGCTGGCTGAACGTGCCGCGCCGTGAGTCCTCACCGGCCAGCCGCACCGGAACGCCCTCGAGCAGCAGCGACCCGAACGCAAGCAACTCGCCGGCCGCCCAGTCGACCGCGTCCCGGGCGAGCAGGTCGCGCCGGCGCTCCAGCGCAGCCCCGAGCTTGGGGTGGACGACAAAGCCGTCCGGCCAACTCGTCACCGCCGCGAGAACGCGGTCGAGGGTCGCGCGGTCGACCCCGGTCTCGATGTGGGGGAGCACCCCGACGACCTCGCGCTTGCGCGCCCGCGGCGGGGTGGGCGGTGCCGACTCCCGCGTCTGTCGCAGCGCGCGCTCGAGCTGGTCCCGGAAGTCGGACAGCGCCTCCTCCGCCTCGTTGACGGACAGGTCGCCGCGGTTGACGAGCTCGGCGGTGTAGAGCTTGCGGACGCTGCGCCGGCCCTCGATCGCCTTGTACATGATCGGCTGGGTGTAGCTCGGCTCGTCGGTCTCGTTGTGGCCCCAGCGTCGGTAGCAGATCATGTCGACGACGACGTCCTTCGCGAACCGCTGCCGGAAGTCGAGCGCCAGGCGGATCACCCGCACGCCGGCCTCCGGGTCGTCGCCGTTCACGTGGAAGATCGGCGCCTGGACCATCTTCGCGACGTCGCTCGTGTACTGGCTGGACCGGTACTGGTAGGGCGCGGTCGTGAAGCCGATCTGGTTGTTGATCACCAGATGCACCGTGCCATGGGTCCAGTAGCCGCGCAGCTGGCTCAGCGCGAGCGTCTCGGCCGCGACCCCCTGCCCCGCGAACGCCGCGTCGCCGTGGACGATGATCGGCAGGACCGCGCCGCGCTGTTGGTCCTCGACGGCCATCTGGTCCAGCTTCGCCCGCGCCATCCCCACCACCACGGGGTCGACGGCCTCGAGGTGGCTCGGGTTCGACGTCAACTTGAGGTTGATCTCCGTGCCGTCGGGGGCGTGGTGCACGCCGGATGCCCCGAGGTGGTATTTCACGTCCCCAGACCCCAGGACCGAGTCCGGGTCGATGTCGCCCTCGAACTGACGGAAGATGTCCTTGGGCTTCTTCCCGACGATGTTCGCGAGCACGTTCAACCGCCCACGGTGCGCCATCCCCATCACCACATCGGTGATCTCGTGGCTCGCCGCATGGGTGAGCAGCGCGTCGAGCATCGGGATGACGGATTCGGCGCCCTCGAGGCTGAAGCGCTTGTGCCCGATGTACTTCGAGTGGAGAAACCGCTCGAACGCCTCCGCCGCGTTCAGCTTTGCGAGGATGTGCCGCTGCTCGTCCGGCTTCAGCTGCGTCGATGCGCCCTCGACGTGGTCTTGGATCCACCGCTTCTGCTCGGGCTCCTGGATGTGCATGTACTCGACGCCGACGGTCCGGCAGTACGCGTCCCGGAGCACGCTGAGGATCGCGCCGAGCGTCATCCGCTCTCGACTGGCCAGCCCACCGGTGAGGAACTCACGGTCGAGGTCCCAGATCGTGAGGCCGTACGTGTGCGGGTCGAGCTCGGCGTGAATCGGCTGATACGTGTGCGCGAGCGGGTTGAGGTTCGCGATCAGGTGGCCGCGCACCCGGTACGCGTTGAGCAGGCGCATGACCGCCACCTGCTTGGCCAACCGATCCTCGCCGTCCCCCCACAGCCCCGAGTTCTCGTCACGGTGCCAGCGCACGGGCACGTACGGCATCCGCAGGCTGGTGAAGATCTCGTCGTAGAAGCCGTGCTCGCCGAGCAGCAGCTCGTGGATCGTCTTGAGGAACAGCCCGCTCTCGGCACCCTGGATCACCCGGTGGTCGTAGGTGGAGGTGATCGTCATCACCTTCCCGACCGCGATGTCCGCGAGCCGGCGAGGGTCCGCGCCTTGGTACTCGGCCGGGTAGTCAATCGCCCCGACGCCGACGATCACGCTCTGGCCGGCCATGAGCCGCGGAACGCTCCCGACGGTGCCGACCGTGCCCGGGTTCGTAATCGTCGCCGTTGTGTCGGCGAACATCTCGGCGGTGAGCTTGTGCTCGCGGATCCGGCGGATCACGTCCTCGTAAGCGCGCACAAACCCTACGAAATCCAACGTGTCGACCTGTTTGATGTTCGGGACGAGCAGCGTTCGTCCCTCCGCGCGTTCGACGTCGATCGCGAGCCCCAGGTTGAGGTGCGCGGGTGTCCGCACGTACGCGGTGCCGTCGACCTCGACGTAGCTTGACCTCAGCGCAGGATTCCGTCCCATCGCGCGGACGACCGCCCAGCCAATCAGGTGCGTGAACGAGACCTTCCCGCCCCGCGTGCGGGCGAGCTGGTTGTTGATGATCAGCCGGTTCACCTCCAGCAGCTTGGCCGGTACGACACGGATCGAGGTCGCCGTCGGCACGCCGAGCGAAGTGTTCATGTTCGCCGCGATCGCCGACTGCGTTCCCCGCAGTCTCCTCCCCTCTTTGGGTGCCGCGGTGCTCGCCGTGTTGGACGATGCTGTCGGGGCCTGGGGGGCTGGCCCCCACGACGGTGAGTAGTCGGAGAAGAACTCCCTCCAGGACCCGCCGACGGAGTTGGGGTCCTCGAGATAGTCCCGGTACATCTCCTCGACGACCCAGGCGTTCGCCCCGAACTGCTGCGAGGGGATTCGGGGAGACGCCCCGGACTGCTGAGGTTCCGTTCGTTGATCCGCCATGAAGGTGCGCTCCGTCGTTGCGGTATCTGGTGATGCTAATGCGTAGCTCAGCGAAGGAGGGCAGGCCGGGGAATGTCGATGTTACGGCGCCAGCGGCGTCTCGACGTCTCCGTTCGCGCTCACGAGGAACACGCTGACGCCGAGTGTCCTCAACGCGCACGCGGTCTGCTCGACCAGCGACCGGTAGGTCCGGTGGGCAGGGAGGGCGAGCGCGACCTCGGCGTCCGGGTGGGCCTGGCGCTTCAGCATGACGCCGAGCAGGGCGTGGGCGTACCACTGGCGCGCCTTGCTCGACATCCGTGCCGGCCGTGGCTGGCCAGCTCTCGGGTCCGGGCCGGGCGCGGGCGGCGCCGACGGGAAACCCTTGACCTCGACCAGAAGCTCACGCTCGTCCCGCCGGACGACCAGGCCCATGCCCTGATCGGCGCTGCCGCCCTCCGCCGTCGAGGTGATCTGCCAGCCCTGACGCTCGAGGTAACGAGCGAGCGCGATGAGGATGTTGCCCTCCCAGAACCAGTCTTGGCTCATCCTGCTAAAGCCTAGTGGTCCAAGCGGGAAGTTAGCCTAGTGGTCCAAGCGGGAAGTTCCCGGGGGCCGGGCGGTAAGCCAGTCCAGCTCAGCTCCTACGGATGTGGCTTCACCGGTGGTTGGAGAACTCGACCTGCCAGCGCCACTCGCTCCGGTCACTGGCATGCCACCACGCCTTAAGGATGCCCGCCTCACCTCCGGGCAGCAGCACCAGCCGTCCGACGTCGGCGTCGGTCGGCCAGCCGTCCTCCAGGCGGACCTGTCGCCCGTCACGCACGAGGTAGCTCATGGGCCCCTCCTCGTGACGCTCCAGCTTCGCGCCCTCCGCCACAAGCTGGCCGTCCTCCCCGGTGACGCGCACCTGCATGCGGGGCGGAGCGGCGTGGACCAGCAGCCGGTCGCCTGCAGCCTCCGCCGCTACCCGGCTGCGGGAGAAGCTCAAGCCGGTGGCGCCGGCGTCGGGATACCAAAGCTCCCAGATCTCGTTCATCTACGGCTCCCTGTGCTCGGGCCTCCGATCGGGATCGTCCGTCGCCTCGGGACATCCCAGCATCGAATGTCTGACAACCGTCGGGTCACCCGACGCTGCAAGAGTTGGCTTCGTCCTGCCGAGGCGATGCCGAACAGGGTCGCTGGCGCCGAGGTTCGTCCCCTCATCCCAAGTCCTGTTCGGGCTCCTTGGGGACAAGTGCCCACAGCGCGAGGTAGGCCAGGACCTGGGGGCCTGGCAGGACGCAGGAGACGACGAAGGCCAACCGCACCAGGGTCGGGGACCAGCCGAAGCGCCTGGCGATGCCTCCACACACTCCGGCGATGACCTTCCCGTGCCGAACCCGCATCAGCTCACGTTGCTCCATGGCTTCCTCGCCTGCTCGGGGACGAGCCCGCTGACCAGGATCCTGCGGGCCGATCGTGACGTTCCAGGCCGCTGCTCTGGTTCACTGGAGAAAACGCCAAGATCGAGGATAACCGCTGTCTCCACGCCGCCACCGACCATTTTCTCCGCGCTGATGCCGACGTGACCAGCGACCTCGGCGCTGCCCGCACGTCCACGGTCGCTCAATCGAGAGCGGCAAGCCTCGGCCCGGTATCCAAGCCAGGACGACCTCAACCTTCAGTATAAGGGCTGTGCCAAGCGACCCAAAGACGTGATACGTTTTTTTCCAGATTTTATGCGCTATGTCCAAAATGAATGGCAGGACCTTCGTAGCCAGCTTAAGCAAAGAAATGTTCGCTGGCGCGACCTACTGAAGCCTTGTTCTTTGCGTGGTTGTACGGGCTTCTCGACATGGCCAGCAGCGCCTTGGGGTCGATCCGATGACGGTTCCTTCTAGATCCGTCTCATGAGTAGTTCCGTCGAACCTTCCCGAGCGTGCTCCCGGAACCTTCACGCGGGCGCGAGGTGAGCGATGCAGGACAACCGCCAAATCGTGGGTCGTTACGCGCAGCGGCATTCGACTGTGTTCAGGCGGCGCAAGCGTATGAGGGGCGACGTGCAGCAGGACGGCGCCAGGGTCGTCAAGCCGCATCTCACGAGCAAGCCGTCGCCGCAGGGGGCACTGGCTTCGGGTCGCTAGTCCGTCACGTCGCGTGTTGTTGGATGTAGTTGACGACATCGCCGACCGTGGCCATCCCTTCGGCGCCCACATCGGGGATTTCGATGCTGAACTCCTCCTCGTAGCGCAGGACGAGTTCGGTGCAGTCCAACGCGTCGGCGCCAAGATCGTCGATGAAGTGAGCCTTGAGCATGACCTCATCCTCGTCTACGCCGAGTTCCTCTACGGTGATCGCTTTGACGCGGTCGTACACACTCCCCTCATTCATCCTTGGCTCCTAAAGCGCGAGGCCTTGGTATAATTGCTGGGTGGAAGCACTGTGTAACCCCGTGAGGGGGGAATTCACTAGCCGTACGCTTACTCCGACGCCTCTTCCCGAACGTATTCTTCATACTCCGCCGCGCTCAGCAGACTGTCGAGCTCTGCTGGATTCGCCACGCTGATCTCGATGAACCAGCCTTCACCGTACGGATCATCGTTGACCTGCTCGGGACTCTCGTTAAGGGTTTCGTTGACCGCGGTGACGGTGCCGGATGCCGGCATGTACACCTCGGACACCGCCTTGACGGACTCCACCGACCCGAAAGGCTCGGTGGCATCGAACCGGTTCCCCAGCTGGGGCAGCTCCACGTAGACGACGTCCCCTAGCTGGCGTTGAGCGTGGTCAGTGATCCCCACGCGGGCGCGATCACCTGTCGTCCGTACCCACTCGTGGTCCTTGGTGTAGCTCAGGTCCTCAGGAGTGACTGCCATCAGAAGCCGACCTGCCTTTCTGCGTCGAGTCCGCAGCAACTCGTCATGAGCCCGAACGCGCCAGCGGGACTGGCGTTCAGCTTGGCGCTTGAGCTATCAGGGCTCAACACCCGTGACAAGGGTAGCTTAGTCACCGCGGGGAGGTCGACCCCCCGGGGAGTGATCGACAGCCCGACCTTTGCGGACCCACAATGATCAACTGTAGCCGAACCCATAAGTGCCCTCCTCGCACACTCCCTGCTCGTTGTAGTCCCAGCGCACAGTGCCCATGCGCTGCACAATATGTACGGACTGCCGTAGCACTGCTCCTACGGGTTGTCTCGTGCGCAGCCACCTGTTTTCATTATCGGCTCACCCTCGGGTCCCACAGCTTCAAGATAAGAAACGAGCACGGTCTGGCCGCGCCCGTTGGTCGCGACCTCGTCACACCGCTCATGACGAGCTGCCCACCTTCCTAAGCTGGTATCAACTGCGACGTACGACCGCTATGATGCTCCTTCGGTCTCTACCTGGTGACGTCATACATCGAGGCTATCCTTCGGTGGTTGGACGTGCTTCTCGTTTGAACCAGAGGACAACATCTACTATTAGTGTGCCGTCCCCGTCCTGGTACTCGAAGGTTATTGTGCTGGCTCCCAGCCTTGAGCCACTGACGACTCATGCAGCGAGCAGAATTCGCGTGATGGATATCTTGCCCCGTCTCCTCGGAACGTTGATAAAGGTTTTAAACCTGATCTGATCGCTTAGGGGGGTTCACGGTGATCGGCAAGGTCACGAGATGCCCCGTGTACGCGTAGAGGCTTCCGTCCGAGTCAGCGTTGGCCTTGAGGTGCCGCCCGGCGTGTGGGGTGCCACGTGTGGCGTGACAGCGACAGGACGATCAGGTCCAAACAGGAACGCCAGGACAGCCGATCGCGGTGCACGCTGCGCGGGACGCGAGTTGGGTTACCGGCCCAACAGCGCGAGCGGCTGGGCCGGGCTCCGCGCGGCCCAGCGCAGCCCCCCCGGGCGATGTTGGCCTCACCTGCCAGGCGCACACGCCGACCGCGAGGTCGCGCAGCGTGGGGATCACCCGTGGGCCGGATCCGGCGGGGCCCTGCGACCGGTCCACGCCAGAAGGTCACGTCG
>JBOGEB010000031.1:0-29622 GCA_050743125.1 Egibacteraceae bacterium | reverse complement strand
CCGCCGGTAACGAATCGCCAGCGCTGCGACACAGTCGCGCTATGGTGGCCCGAATGCAGTCGCCCCAGGAGCGGGGCCTCACGGGGTTGGGAGACCCCCCCAATCCCCTGACGGGACTCGTGGACGCCCGCGACGTGGTCGCCCAAGTGTGCTTCCCGCACCGCCCAGACGCCCCGGTGCTCGGCAGGGTGGGAGTCGAGACGGAGGTCTTTGCGATCAGCGTGGACGCCGACCAGCGGCCCGTGGGGCGGTTGGGCATCGACGCGGTGCGGGCGGTCCTCGACGGCGTCGACGTGGCCCCCGGCAGGCTGACGATCGAGCCGGGCGCCCAGGTCGAGCACGCGACCGCCGTCCACGAGACCGCAGCCGACGCGGTCCGCGCGCTGGAGTCCGCCGCCAGCGTGCTCGCGCGAGCGTACGACGAGCACGGGGTCGTGCTCGCCGCCGCCGGGCTGGACGTGTGGCATCCGGCCGCCAGCGTCCCCCAGCAGCTGCGCGACCCCCGCTACCCCGCGATGGCGGCGTACTTCGCCCGCCGGGGGCCGCACGGGCACGTGATGATGTGCCACACCTGCTCGCTGCAGGTGAACCTCGACCTCGGCCCGCCCAGTGTCGCCGCCGAGCGCTGGCTCGTCGCGAACCTGGCGGCCCCGCTCGTCACCGCGACGTTCGCGTGCAGCCCTGTGGACGGGGCGGTCTGCGGGCGGGCGCTGGAGTGGCTCGCGCTCGACCCCACCCGAACCGGGCTGCCGCGGCTGCTCGTCGCGGGGATCGGCGACCCCGTCACCCAGGTCGTCGATCTCGCGCTCCGCGCGGACGTCCTGCTGCTGCGGACGCCTGACGGCGGCGCGGTCCCGGGCGTGCCCGGCTGGACGTTCGGCGACTGGCTGCGCGACGGGCACCCGGACCACGGCCGCCCGACGGCTGGCGACCTGGCCTACCACCTGACCACGCTGTTCCCAGAGGTCCGCGCCCGCGGGTTCCTGGAGTTCCGCGGTATCGACGTGCTGCCGACGCGCTGGCGGCCGGTGCCGGTCACGCTGCTCGCGGGCCTGCTCTACGACGACCGCGCCCGAGCGGCGGTCCGGACCATCCTCGAGCGCTACCGCCGGCGGCTGCCTGCGCTGGCGCGACGGGCCGCGTGGGTCGGGGTCGCCGACCCAGAGCTCTGCGCGCTCGCGGTCGAAACCTGGTCGCTCGCGCTGGCAGGTGCACGCCGGCTTCACAGTGGGTATGTCCGGCCCGTGGACCTCGTCCGAACGGAAGCGTTCCTCGATCGGTTCACGCTGCGGGGGCGGTGTCCCTCAGACGAGCTCCGGGAACAGCTCGTCGTCGGGCAGTCCGCCGCGCTCACCTGGGCGAGCGAGCCCGTCGAGCAACTCTCTCCCCGTTGAAGGGCACGCCAATGGCAGATCAGCGCAAGGCCGCGCTCGCGCGCGCGCTCGACGAGGGCCGCTGGTGGACCCACCGGCTGCTCGACCCGCTCGACGACGACGCCGTGCACCGCCAGCACCACCGGATCATGAGCCCCCTCGTGTGGGACCTCGGGCACATCGGCAACTTCGAGGAGCTGTGGCTGCTCCGCGCCCTGAGCGACCGCTCGCACCACGACCCCGACCTCGACCAGGTCTACAACCCGTTCGACAACCCGCGCTGGACCCGCGCTGACCTCCCGCTCCTGCAGCGTCCCGAGGCGCACGCCTACCTCGCCGACGTTCGGGCCGACGCCCTGCGCCTGCTGCGGCGAACCGACCTGGACCCCGACGCGCCGCTGCTGGCGCAGGGCTACGTCTACAACCTCGTGATCCAACACGAGGCGCAGCACCAGGAGACGATGCTCCAGGCGCTGGACCTGCGGAAGGAGGCGCCGCCCTACCCGCTTGCGGCGCCGGCTCCCGCGCCACAGGGGGTTGGGGGGCACCACCAAAGAAGCGTGGACGACGCCGAGCGGGTCGTCATCCCCGCTGGACCGTTCTGGATGGGTGCTCCGCCTGAAGGCTCGGCGTACGACAACGAGCGGCCCCGGCACCGGGTCGAGGTCGGCGCGTTCGCGATCGACCGCTTCCCCGTGACCACACGGCGGTACGCCGAGTTCGTCGCCGCTGACGGCTGCTCGGACGACCGGTGGTGGTCGCCGCGTGGCCTGGAGTGGCACGCCGAAACCGGCCACCGCTGGCCGCAGGGCTGGGTGCCGGACGGCGACGGCGGGTGGCTCGTCCGCAGGTTCGGGCACATCAGGCCGCTCGACCCACGGGAGCCGGTCGAGCACGTGAGCTTCTTCGAGGCCGAGGCGTTCGCGGCCTGGACGGGCGGGCGGCTGCCGACCGAGGCCGAGTGGGAGAAGGCCGCCGCCCACGACCCCGCCACCGACCGGTCGCGCCCCTGGCCGTGGGGATTCACCCCGCCATCACCTGCCTGCGCGAACCTCGACCGGCGTCGCTTCGGTCCCGCCCCGGTCGGGAGCTTTCCGTCTGGGGCGTCCGCCTACGGCGCCGAGCAGCTGCTCGGCGACTGCTATGAATGGACGGTCTCCGACTTTGCGCCCTACCCGGGCTACCTGACGTTCCCGTATCCCGAGTACAGCGAGGTGTTCTTCGGCGGCGACTGGCGGGTGCTGCGCGGCGCCTCGTGGGCGAGCCGCTCCTGCGTCGCGCGCACCACGTTCCGCAACTGGGACCACCCCTACCGCCGGCAGCTGTTCGCCGGCCTGCGCGTCGCCTACGACGCCGGCTAGCCCCGCCGTGTGCCGCCTCGCTGCTTACGTCGGTCCGCCTATCCCGCTGTCAGCGCTGCTCTACGACCCGCCGATATGCCTGTCCGAACAGGCCGTCTCTTCGCGTGAGCGCTGCTCCGGGCGGGTCAACGTCGATGGGACCGGAGTGGCCTGGTGGGACGGTGAGGACCCCCGACCGCTGCGCTACCGGACGGACCGGCCGCCGTGGGCCGACGAGAACCTGCGCGGGCTCGCCTCGCGCTTGGTCGGCACGGTGCAGCTCGCGGCCGTCCGCTCGGCGACGCCTGGCATCCCGCACGGGCAGGTGTTCGCCCACCCGTTCGCGCACGGAGGCGTTGCTGGCGCGCACAACGGCTGGATCAGCGCGTTCCGCGCGCACGTCGCCCGCTCGCTGCTTGCGCGCCTCCCGGACCACCTGTTCGGCGCCTTCGACGGGATGAGCGACTCGCTCGCGCTGTTCCTCCTCGCGGTCACGGAGCTGGAGCGCAACCCCGCGGACGGGCTGGCGGGAGCCTTGCGCGCGGCGCTGGCCGCCACCGCCGAGGAGTGCCGGCGGGCCGGGGCCACCGCGGTCCTCAACCTCGCCCTCGCCGACGCCCGGGGGGTGGCCATCGCCCGGGCGGGGTACAAGGAGCCGGGCAGCTCCCTCTACGTCTTGCGTGACAGCGCCAGCTGGCCAAGCGCGAGCCTCGCCGCCTCCGAACCGCTCGACGACGATCCCGGCTGGACGCCGGTCCCCGACCGTCACATCGCCGTCCTGAACGGTGAGGGCATCGAGATCACGGCCATCCGTTGACCCCGATGTGTCGAAACTCCCAAGGGCTGTGCCAGGGGCTGTGCCAAGGAGTCGCCGACGAGGCTCACCAACGCGTCTCACCGATGGAAACCCAACGATGACGAACAGAACCCGGCCAGAGCACCGACGCCCACCCATGTTCGACACACGCTCTGAGCGGACGCTCGCATCCACTTTCGACGAGAGGAAACCGCGCGTGAGCACCCTCGACCGCATCGACATCACCCGCCTGGCCGTCGATGACGGCTACCACGAGCAACTCGCGATCGACGCCCGTAAGGGGCTGACCTCGACGCCGAAGACGTTGCCGTCGAAGTACTTCTACGACGCTCGGGGATCGGTGCTGTTCGAGGCGATCACCCACCTTCCCGAGTACTACCAGACCCGCACCGAGACGGCGATCCTCACCGACGTCGCCGAGGCGATCGTCGCCGACGTCCGGCCGTCCGAGATCCTCGAGCTCGGCTCGGGCGCGTCCCGCAAGACCCGGCTGCTGCTCGAGGCGATGCACGCCGCCGGCACCGGCAACCGCTACGTCCCGTTCGACGTCAGCGGGGACGCGCTGGCCGATGCGACCCTCACGCTGATGGGCGACTACCCCTGGCTGCGCGTCCGCGGGGTGATCGGGGACTTCGACCACCACCTCGGGCGCATTCCGCGCGGCGGGCGCCGGCTGGTCGCATTCCTCGGCTCGACGATCGGCAACCTCCACCCTGACGAGCACACGGCGTTCCTCCGCACCATCGCCGGGCTGCTCGACGGCGGCGACGCGTTCCTCCTGGGCGTCGATCTCGTCAAGGACGTGGCCACTCTGGAGGCCGCCTACAACGACGCGCAGGGCGTGACCGCCGAGTTCAACCGCAACGTGCTTGCCGTGCTCAACCGCGAGCTGGGGGCCGATTTCCCCCTGGACGCCTTCACCCACGTCGCCCGCTACCGCACCGGCCGGGCGTGGATCGAGATGGCGCTGCGCGCCGAGCGCGACCTGGTCGTTCACCTCGCCGACCTCGACCTGGACCTCGACTTCGCCCGCGGTGAGGAGCTGCACACCGAGATCTCCTGCAAGTTCACCCGCGAGAGGGTGGAGGCGACGTTCTCCGCCGCCGGCCTGTCACTCCGCCAATGGCACACCGACCCCTGCGAGTGGTTCGCCGTGGCCCTCGCCACCCGGTGAGGATGACAAGCGGCCAGACTTCGTGTTACAAGTAGCACATGAAGACCATCGGCATCCGAGAGCTGCGCCAGCAGGCCAGCATGTACCTCAGGCTGGTCGAGCGCGGGGAAACGGTGCAGGTCACCGACCGGGGACGACCCGTCGCGCTGTTGGTGCCAGTGCCGCGATCCGATCCGCTCGACGAGCTGGCCGCCACCGGACGGCTCGAGCGGGCGCGCGGCGACCTGCTCGACCTCGGACCTCCGCTCCCACCTCGACCCGACGCGCCGCTGCCCAGTGAGGCGCTGGCCGCCGCCCGCCACGATGAGCGCTGACCACGCCCTGTACCTCGACTCGTCAGCACTGGTCAAGCTGGTGGTGGCAGAGGCGGAGTCCGACGCCCTCCGCTCCTTCCTCCAAGCCTGGCCAATACGGGTGTCGTGCGCGCTCGCGCGGACAGAGGTGCAGCGCGCGCTCCGCGGGCAGGGCCCCCAAGTCCTCCTCCGCGCACGGGCGCTGCTGGCCCGGACGCATCTGCTCCACCTCGACGACCTCCTGCTCGACGTGGCGGCGGCGCTGGACCCCCTGGGGCTGCGCAGTCTCGACGCGATCCACCTCGCCGCAGCGCAGAGCCTCGGCGAAGCGCTGGGCGCGGTCGTCACCTACGACCAACGGATGGCCGAGGCGGCGAAGCTGTTCGGCCTGGCAGTCGAAGCGCCAGCTTGAGCGGTCAGTCCTGCAGCGGGAGACGGAGCCACGACAGCATCTCGCGGAGTTGCGCGTACGCCTCGAGGCGTGCAGCGTCGGTGCCTTCGGACTCGGCGCGCTCGCAGGCGGCCCACAGGCGTCCGACCATGCGGGGCCCAAGCGCCATGAGCGCCTCCGACCCCTCGGCAGTCCACTTGACCAGGACGTAGCGGACGAGCGCGCCGACGGGGATGCCGGTGTTCTCAGCGAGCTGGCGCATCGTCGGCTCTGGGTCGGCCCGGGTGTACTCGGCGACCTCGCGCTTGAAGTTCGCGTCCGGGTCGTCGTCCGGCCAACAGCCGAGGTAGCGCTCCAGCTCCATCAGATCGACACCGGGTCACGGCGGGTCGGGCAGGACATGCAGCGCGGCCCGCCCCGGCCGCGCGGCAGCTCATGCGAACAGATGCGCAGGACGGTGATCCCGGCCTCCTCCAGCCGCCGGTTCGTGTCGGCGTTGCGCTCGTAGGCGACCACGACGCCGGGCCGGACCGCGAGCGTGTTGTTGCCGTCGTCCCACTGCTCACGGTCGGCAAGCACCGCGTCCCCGCCGGTCGTCACGACCCGCAGCGTGGCGGCGCCGAGGCCGTCCGCGACGGCGTGGACGAGGTCGCTCTGCGCCGTCACGCGCATCCGGCCGCCCATGCCAAGCTCGATCCGATACCCGCGCAGCACCTGCGGAGCAGGCGGCCACAGCACGATCGCATCAAGGTCGACGACGGTCATGACGGTGTCGAGGTGCATCGTGCTTCGCGCCTTCGGCAGGTCGATGGCGAGCACCCACTCGCACGCGCCCGACGCGAAGAGGCGGGCGGCGAGGTTCTCGGCGGCGACCGGGTGGGTGCGCTCGGACAGCCCGATCGCGACGCACTGCTTGCTCAGGACGAGCACGTCGCCGCCCTCCATTGTCGCGGGAAAGTAGTCCCGAGCCTCGCCGCCGTACCAGGCCGTCGCCGCCGCGTAGTCCGGGTGGTGCCGGTAGACCGTGTCCCACAGCAGCCGTTCTGCCTGCCGGGCCGGCCGGCGCATCGGCGAGAGAACGACCCCGTGGCCGACCCAGGCGGAGGGATCCCGGGTGAACACCATGTTCGGCAACGGCGGGACGACGAACGCCGCGGGGCCGAGGACGCCGCCGACGAAGCCCTCGGCCGCGCCGGGCACCTCCTCGACGGTGAGCCCACCAACCAGATAACGCACCAGCTCAGGCCGGTCCAGGTCGCCCAGATGGCCCCGGACCCGGTCCACAAGCTCGACGCCGCACGTGTCGATGGTGGCGCTCCGCGCAATCAGCTCCTTGCGCAGCCCGTCGTCGCCGAGCACGTGCGCGAGCAGGTCGCCGAAACGACGGACCCTGACCCCCTCTCGCTCCAGCACGCGGACGAACCCGTCGTGCTCCTCCTGGGCTTTGCTCACCCAGACGAGCTCGTCGAACAGAAGCTCATCCTTGTTCGCCGGCGTGAGCCGGCGAAGCTCAAGGTCCGGGCGGTGCACGATCACCTCGCGCAGCCGCCCTATCTCAGAGGTCACCGCCGGTACAGCCACCGCGTCCGAGCCTAGCCGGGGCGCGCTGTCAGCGGGTGCGGACCGCCTGGATCTGCTGGATGGCGAGGTCCTGCTGTCCGTTCGTGCTCAGCCTGCCGGCCACAGGCCTCCAAACTCCACCGGGGACGCGCCACTCGGCTCGCCACCCGGCCTGGACGGTGACGGTGTGGGTACCCCGCTCCTGATAGACGTGCGTGATCTCCTGCGGGCCGCCCGGGTACGGGATGCCTTCGTGGGTGGTCTGCGCCACCGGTGTGCCGTCGCCCCAGTCGATCGTGTACGACGGTGTCGCCCGCAACTCGACCTCGGGGGAGGAGTACCGCCAGCCCCCGTCCGGACCCCGCCGCCAGGAGCCGTTGCGCATGCCGAGCTCCATAAACACACGCTTGCCGGTCAGCGCCCGGTTGTCGGGCTGCGCCTTTGGGTGCGGAACGGGGAGCCCGACGAGCTGCTCCCAGTTTCCGCTCGGCCTTGCCAGGCACGGCGGCACGCCCGAGGCGCGGGCCTGGTCACGCGCCTGCTGAAGGGTCACCACTGGTGTGCCCGGCGGGACCGTGCGCCAGACGAGCCAGTAACACCCCTGCGGGAACACGACCGCACGCCAGGAGGAGCGGTCGTTCCTGGGTGCGCTCGGATTGATCGTGCTCCCTGGCCGGGCAGCACCGCACCCGACCTGGATCAGGCGTCCCGAGCACGTCGGGTCGCCCGTGGTCTGCCCGAGGGACGGGCTGGCCAGTGGACCCATCAGCACGGCGGCCACGACGCCAGCGAGTACGACCGATGGGAGGGCTCTCCCCAACCCCCTGGCTAGGGCGCCTCGCGGAAAAACCCGTGGCATTCGTGCGCAAAGCATCCGCGCCTCGCTGCGTTGCGGATCGCTTGGGGACAACCAGCGCACGGCGCGACCCGCGCGGAGCGCTTCGCCTTGCGCGACGGGCGCAGCCGCTTGGACCACTACGCGCACAGGCCGTCTGGCGGCAACTCGTTGTCCTGCCATCCGTCGTAGGTCATCCACCAGCCGGTCGGGTTTGCGTCCTTGACCGCCTGCTCCGGACGTGGCGCAACCGCGACATACCGCTTCGGCAACGGTGGCTGCCGGATCGCGAACCACGCGCCGTAGTCGGTGCGCACCGCGGCGACGATGCAGCCCTGCTTCCACCTGACGACCTCCCCTACAGTGGTCCGTGCCGCACCGGGCTTCGGTGAGAGCGCATCCTTCTCGATCCGCCATCCCTCCAACGACCGCTGGAGCCACTCCGGTGCGTAGATGGCCCGCTGGTAGTCGATGAACCCCTGGTCGACGGCGCCGTGCTGCGCGAGGTGGCGCACCGACGTGTTCTGGACCGCGTCGAACTGATCAACGAGACGCTGCACGAACGCCGGATCAGGCCCTGTCGGCTGCTCGAACCCGGTGCCCGGCTGCACCTGCCCCTCCGGCTGCGACGACGGCGGCCCGCTCACGGACGGCTTCGGACCGTCGGCCGGCAACGTCGCCCCAGTCACCGGCATCGACTCACCCGCGCAACCAACGATCAGGAGGGCGAGCACCATTCCCGCAGGCCCGACCAGACCTCCGGTGCGCCCCCTGCAAAGGGCCGCTTTTCTCATACTTTCGACAGGATAGCTCTTGGTCGGGGCACCCTATTAAGGGAGCAACGGGGGCGGCACCGTAAACGTCTGGCCGGGCAGGATGAGGTCGGGGTTGCCGGGGTCGACGAGCACCGCCCGGTTGATCTCGATGAGCTGTTGCCAGTACGGGACGATCTGCTCGTCAGTCGGAGGGTAGCCCCATGCCTTCTCCAGCGTCTCCTCGGCGATCCCCCACAGATGGTCACCGTGCCGCACGACGTAGGTCCCGCGCTCCTGCGGAGCCGGGGCCGGCCTTTCGGCGGCGGACACCGCTGGCGCGGACACGGGCTGCGGGGCTGGCGCGGCCACCGCCGGAACAGCCGGAGCGGCCACCGCCGGAACAGCTGGCGCGGCTGGCGCGGCTGTGGCGG
This sequence comes from Egibacteraceae bacterium, assembly GCA_050743125.1. Lineage (GTDB taxonomy): Bacteria > Actinomycetota > Nitriliruptoria > Euzebyales > Egibacteraceae > JBOGEB01. The sequence continues at coordinate 20,653 of JBOGEB010000031.1, read as the reverse complement.
ACAGGGGCGGCGGGGCTTGCCCGGACACCGCCGGAGACGCCGGAACCGAAAGGGACGGCAGTACCTCTCCGGACACCGCCGGAGGCGCTTGCGTGGACACCGCCGGAGACGCCGGAACCGAAAGGGACGGCAGTGCCTGCCCAGACACCGACGGAGGCACCAGCGTAGACACGGGCTGCAACGCCTGCGCGGCCACCGCCGGAGGCAGCTGCGTTGACGTGGCCGGAGACACCGGGCCGGGGGTCGAGATCGGGATGATCGCGACCGCATCCTGAACGGCGACGACCGCGCCCGGCGAGTCCGGAGCAACCCCGTGGCCCATGGTCGTCCCCGTCACCGCCGCCGTCGCGAGCCCCAACCCGAGCGCGGTCTGGAGCAGGCGGCGCACCGAGGGGACGGTCAGGATGTCAGCGGCGTCGATGAGGCGGCCCCACCGGAGCAGCCGCGCGAGCACCCCGATCGTCGTGGCCCCCAGGAGGTACCAAGCGGCCGCCAGCCCGACCAACCGTAGGACCGCGAACGCGACCTCCAAGGGGTCACGCCCGGCGGCCCAGGCCGGCCACGCCGAGGGCGCAAGGACGGACGGGGTGGACAGCCCGCCCCGTCCCATCAGGAGCAGGAGGCCGATCGCCGCGCCGAGGGCCGCCACCCAGGCGAGCAGCGGGAGCAGCTGGCGCGTGGTGCGGGTTGGAGGGACCACGTGCTGCGTGCGGGTGTTCACCGGTCCTACAAAGCTGTTTGATGAATTACTCATGTTTGCATGCCATCTTCTTGTTGATGACCCCAAGGGTATACCTCGCTCACAGGCGTTACCATAGGGAAATTCTGTGGCAGACCGAACGCCCGGGGAGGAGACGACGATCATGTCACAGGTGGCGGGCCGGTGACGGCGCCAGAAGGCTACGACCTGGAAGACGCGCTCGGCGACGGCGGTATGGGCGCCGTCTACCGCGCACGGCAGCGGTCTTCGGGAGGGCGCCTCGTTGCGCTCAAGCGCGTCCGCGTACCCGGCGACCAAGACCTGCTCGCGCGGATTCGGCGGGAGGCTGAGATCCTCGCCGCGCTCGATCACCCCCACATCGTCCGGGTCTACGAGTTCGTCCCCGACGATGGGGGGATCGCAATCGCCATGCAGTACGCGCCTGGCGGCTCGCTTGCTGACCGCCTGGCCGCCCAAGGCCGTCTGGAACCCGTCAGCGTCGCCACGTTCGCGGTGCCGGTGGCGCAGGCGCTGGCCTCGGCGCACCGCCGTGACGTGCTCCACCGGGACGTCAAGCCCGGAAACATCCTCTTCACGTCGGACGGCGAGCCGCTGCTGTCCGACTTCGGCGTCGCGCGCTGGAAGGCGGGCGCCCGACTGACGCAGACCGGTGTCCAGCTCGGCACCGCGGAGTATCTCGACCCCGAGGTCGCGGACGGGTCGCCGCCGGACGAGCGCAGCGACGTGTACAGCCTGGGAGTGGTCTGCTACGAGGCGCTGACCGGCGGCCCGCCCTACATCGGGCCGACCCCGCTGGCAGTGCTGCGCGCCACGGATCTCGGTGCGTACACTCCGCTCGCAGAGGCGGCGCCGGACTGTCCCGCAGCGCTCGCCCAGGCGGTCGAGCGGGCGATGGCCCGCAAGCGCGAGGATCGCTTCCCGAGCGCTACCGAACTCGTGGCCGCGCTTCGTCGCGCTGCGCTCGCGATGGAGCCCGTGCAGGCTTGCGGCGGGCCTCGGCCCGCCGCACCCTCCGCTGGGCAGCCGGCCGAGGCCGCCGCCCCGGGCGAGCCCACGACGGCGGCACGGCCCCTGGTGCGCCGCTCAGGCCAGCCGGCGCCGAGTGCCCCCGCCGCGCAGCCAAGCGTCACACGGATGTTCGGCCCCCGGCCTGCTGAGGCGAGCGAGGCCACGGGGTCGCCACCGCGCGTGCCCAAGGTGCTCATCGGGGTGCTTGCGGTCGCCCTGCTCGTCCTGCCGGTCGTCATCGTCCTGCTTCTGCGGGGCGCGTCGGCGAAAGTCGATCCCAACTCACCGGAGCAGAGGTTTCCGCTCGGCTACGGGCAAATACTCCGCACTGGGGCGATGCTGGGGTCCTGCTCGGCCGTCGCGACCGACGTGGCGCTCACCTCGGCGGTCTGGGAGGCGCCGGGAATCGCCGAGGCGAAGATGAGGTCGACGGTGCCGGTCACGGTCACGGTCGCCTGTGGGACGCCGGCTGCGGTGCTCCCGACGTCGATGAGCACCTTCGAGGTCGCCACGGAATCCGACGTCCGCGCCCCGACGGTCTGGGCGGCGACCTTCTCGGCGGCGGCCTGGTCCAGGGAGAGCTGGCCACAGGTGTAGAAGGGCTGCTCGCCGATCGCCGCGACGGCCGCGTCGTTGGCAGCAGCGGCAGCCGCGTCGGCGACCTCCCGCTCGCCGAGGAAGACCACCGCAAAGTCGACGGCAATCGCCGCGAACACGAGCAGCACGAACACCGCAGCGGGCATGAGGATGAGCACACTCCCCCGCTCGCACCGTATGTCGGACCGCGAGCGACAACTTGTGCGGAGCGCGGTTTCGGGTGGCCCTTGCCGCCCGAAATCGCGACTGCACGACGCGGAACTGCGGCGGCCAGCCACCGGAAGCACCTTCCTAGCCGCCGCCGACACAGGTCGCCTCCCCCTCCAGCCCGCTGCGGAGCGGATCGACGATCTCGGAGTAGGTGGAGGTGGCCTCGAGCCCGTTCCCCAGCGGCGTGAGGCCGGGGAGCACCACCACCGGCACCGGGTACCTGACCGTCATGCTCACCTGCTCGCAGCGCGCGAACTCACCGGCGTGATCCAAGCGCATACGGCTCGGATCACGTCCGTAGGCGGCGAGGGTGGCTTCGGCCGCGGCGCGCGCCTCCTGAACGGGATCGGCGGCGGGATCGGCCTCGACGAACGCGCGCGCGGCCTCACGCGCCGCAGCCGCGACGGCGAACTTCGCGTCGATCAGCGCCCATGCGTTCGCCACGAGCAGCGTGCCGAGCACGAAGATGAGCACACCGAACGGGATCGCCTCGAACCCGCCGACCGCCCCTGCCTCGCCGCTCCACCGCAGCGGCGCGATCAGCCGCGCGGTCACCGGAACTTCTCCACACGCAGGCGGATCGTCCGCTCGAACACGTCCATGTTGACCAGCTCCGCGAACTGCGCGGGAAGCAGATCGGGGGTGTCCGCCCGCACCGTGAGCTCCACCTCGTCGGGCCCAAGCTTGTCCCAGTGGAAGGCGACCCGATCGCCGAAGGAGCCCATCCGCGCCCGGGCCCCCTGCTCGGCGACGGCCGCAGCGCCAGCGCGGTCGTGCCCGCTGGCCGAGCCGGACACGATCCGCACCGCGTCGAAAGCGTTCGCGGTGACGACGGACGAGGCATAGAGGTGCATCAGGACATGAGCGCCGAGCAGCAGGAATCCCAGGAACATCACGACCCCGCTCAGCGTAGAGACGCACCCGATGCCCTCCTCGCCGAATTTTGCCTCCGCCGTCCGGCCGAATTTTGCCTCCGCCGTCCGGCTATTGGCCGATGTTCTGGATCTGATCGTTGATCTTGGTGGCCGCGTCATTGAAGATTCCATTGAACGCCACCCACATCGCCACGCCGAGAAACGCCATAACGAGCACCGCGATCGCGGCGGAGATCACGCCTTCCCCGGCCTCGCTGGCGAGCCGGCCGACGAGCCGTACGAGTCGATTGCGCATGTGCTTCCCCTTGTCGGACGTTCCGGACCACTAGCCAGAGAACCGTTTGAGCGCTTGGATGAACGGGATCGCCATGAGGATCACGCCGGGGATGAGGGTCGCGACGGTGACGGGGATCCAGACCTGCTGGGACTTGCGCTCCATCTGCTCGACCAGCTGACGCTGCACCTCCCGGCGGATCCCGCGCGCCTCCTCGGACAGCAGGCGGCCGAGGTCGCTCGCCTCGCGGCTCAGCGCGAGGACCCCGACGAGCTGGTCCAGCGCGTCGACCTGAGCGGTCGCCCCCCATTCGGCCAGCGCCTGCTCCACCGACAGCCCCTGGCATATCCGCGCGCAGACCCGTTCGATGTCGCGCGCGCAGCACCCGCGCCCCCGCGCGACGATCCGGTTCAGCGCCGCGCCCAGCGAGAAGCCGGCGGACAGAAGCATCGCGAGCTGCTCGGCGACGACGGGCAGCTCGAGGAACAGCCGGCGCTGCCAGCGGCGCGACGCTGCCCCGACCTGCTGCTCCAGCGTGAGGAACGCGAGCAAGGGGCCCCCAGCGACGAGCAGCAGCGCGATGGGCAAGGGCGGGCGCGCCGCGAGCGTGACGAGCGCGCCCACGCCGAACCCCGCGAGCGACAGCCCCACCTGGCGCACCCGGAACGCGGTGACGTCGAGCTGCGAGTGGATGCGCCGCAGCCGGACGTCGAGGTCCTCGGTGACCCCGAGCAGGCGCGACAGCCGCTCACCGACGGTGCGGGCAAACGGCGCGACCGCCTCACGGAACGTCTCCAGCGAGAGAATCCCGCTCCGCCCCGACGCCACCATCCCCCCGGGCGCGTACGGGCGCAGCCGCTCCGCGAGCGGCGGGCGCGAGAACCAGCGCAGTCCCGACAGCAGCAGCGTGACGCCGACCCAGCCGACCAGCGCAGCGGCCACGATCATCCTACTCATGGAACACCCGCTCCTCCTCCGGCAGCCGCATGATGCGGCTGGCCCACAACCAGCACACGCCGATGATCGCGAGGGCGACCGCGACGGCGGCCTGGCCGAGCCCGGTCTGATAGGCCTGCCGGCCTTCGCCGATCCGTAGGCCCGCCACGGCCATCCCGAGCGGGACCGCAAGGACGAAGCGGCGGGCGAACCGCGCGCCGGCCTGCTTGGACAGCGCGTCCTTGCGGCCGTGGGTGTCGGCGATGCGGTCCTCGATCAGCCCGGTCAGGCGCCGGCCGACGTCGCTGCCGCCGAGCTCGTGCGCGACGAGGAGCGTCTCGCAGACCACGTCGGCGGTGGCGTCGGCGAGCCGGCTCTTGAGCATCGACACGGCCCGGGTGAAGTCGGTCGAGATCAGCCACTCACGCTGCGCGGCCTCGAACGCGGGACGCATCTCCTCCGGGCCGCGCAAGCCGACCGCGAGCAGCGCCTGGGGGATCGACCGGCCGAGCGTCGTCGCCTGGAGGCGCAGCTCCTCGATCATCCGCGGCCACGCCTCGCGGGCCTTGGCGCGGCGCTGCGCGCGGCGCTGGCGTGCCGCCGCGATCGGGAAGGCCCCGGCGGCGGCGCCGATCACCACTGGCGCGACGACGCCGCCGAAGATCGCGTACGCGATCCCCGCTCCGACGGCGCCGAGCACGACGACGACCGCGAGCAGCTCGACCAGGCGGATGTCCTCCAGGCCGGCCTGAACGAGGAAGTCGCGGAGGCGGTCGCCCCGCGACCGGGATTGCTCCTGCGACACCGACGGGCCGAGGCCGATGCCCTGCCAGCCGAACTCCCACCAGGTGTAGAGCAGGAACGCGCCGTAGCCGGCGGCCAACGCGAGGACGAGCCGGGTCACCGGTGCTCCCCACCTCCCCGCGACACCTTCGTCCGCCTCCTTGCCTCGTCTCTCGGGGGCGTTCCCGCGTGCTCCCTCGCGGGCGCTCTCGCGGCCTCGAGCAGCTCGCGGACGGCGAACCCCGCCTCCTCCAAGGGGCGGGCGGCGCGCACGGGCAGGTTGCCGGTCCAGCACAGCGGCCCGTCGTAAGCGGAGCGACGGAAAAGCTCGGTGACGGTGAAGGACGTCCCACTCGCCCCGGTCTGCAGCTCCTCGACCGCGAGCACCTCGGTGAGCCGCACGACCCCGCCGCGGCGGGCGCAGTGCACGACGATGTCGATCGCCTCGGAGACCAGCGCGTTCAGCGCGCTCATCGGCAGCTCGCTGGACGTGTCGGCGAGCTGGCAGATGAACCGCAGCCGGGTGAGCGCCTGCCGCGCCGAGCCGGCATGGATCGTCGTGAACCCCTTCACGCCAGAGGACAGCGTCAGCAGCAGCGGGAGCGCCTCGCGGTCGCGGACCTCGCCGACGATCGCGACGTCCGGGGCCATGCGCAGGAACCCGGAGACGAGGCGCCGCAGGTCGACCTCGGGGCGGTCGCTGCGGCCCGCGCGGGTCTGCATCGACGCGACGTTCGGCAGCGGGACGTCGGCCTCGAAGACCTCCTCGGCGATGACCACCCGCAGGGAGGGGTCAAGCTCGGCCGCGCAGCAGGACAGCATCGTGGTCTTGCCCGATCCCGGCGCGCCGGCGACCACGATCGACAGCCGCGCCTTCACGCACGCGCGGAGGAAGGCGGCCACCGAGGCGGAGAGCATGTCACGACCGACGAGCTCCTCGAGCGACCGGAACGCGACCCCGGTGAACTTGCGGATGTTCACCATCAGATGGCCGTCACGCCCGATGTCGCGATGGACGATGTGGAGCCGGGCGCCGGTGTCGAGCTGCGCGTCCTGCAGCCCCTGGGCAGGGTCGAGCTTGCGGTGCGAGCTCGAGGAGTCGTCGAGGATCTTCGTGAGCGTCCGGACGACGTGCTCGTCGTCGTGGAACACCTCGTCGTGGTAGCCGCTGGAGCCGCTGTGGCGCTTGACGAAGATCGCGTCGGGAGCGTTGATCATGATCTCCCAGACGTCGTCGTCCGCGAGCAGCGGCTCGAGCGGACCGTACCCGGCGAGGTTGCGGAACGCTCGGTCGGCGACGAGCTGCCGGTCGAGCAGGTCGACCGCGCGCAGCCCACGCTTGTAATCCGTCGACCAGCCGTCGACCTCCTCGTCGATGAGCCTGCGCAGCCGTGCCCGCCCTTGCGCTGTCGACATGTCGAGCGCGAGATCCTTCGCGCGCTCCTGGACCGCCTGCTCGACCTCGACGAGCGGTGAGAACGACACATTGATCGGGGGCGTACCCAGGGTCCCCTTTGGGGTTCCGACCCCTCTGGCCGTCATCGCCTCGGCACCTCCTGCCTGGTCAAGGCACCGACCGATCCGGGCGCGACCGGGACCGGCTGGGTAACGGCCGGCAGGCCGTCGGCTCGGGCCCCGAGCAGTGCCCGGTAGACCCCGACGAGGATCGCGGGGAGCGGCGACGGCAGCGGAACCCCGTCGCGGAGCGCTTCGTTGACCCGGCGCGCCGGGAGGAACAGCGGCGGCAGGTGTGCCGCCTCCCGCGCAGGGGTCGGCGAGGGCGCCCCCGAAGCGTCGATCACGGGGCCGACCAGGTCGTGAAACGCGCGGGTCAGCTCGGCGCGCAGCCGGGGCCGGCGCGGAGTCTGGTTGAGCACGGGCACGATGCGGGACTCCGGGACACCGAAGGCGACGAGGTCGCCGATCAGGCGGACGAGGCCGTGAAGACCCGGCATGTCCGGGCGCCCGACGACGAACACCCCGTCCGCCTGGCCGACCGCGGTCCGGGCCATCAGGTTGCGCTCCTCGACGTCGAGTGACCCGCCGTCCTCCTCCCCCTCCAGGTCCGGTTCGACGTCGCAGACGACGGCGGCGAACGCCTGCCGCAGCGAGGAGAGCGCCGCCTCGAACGACCTTGACCGCAGCGCCGACCAGTAGCGGGGCCGGCGCAGGCCGAGGAGCAGGTGATAGCCCCGCTCGGTGACGTGGAAGGTCTGGGCCTGGACCTCGGGTGTGCTCGGCCGCCGACCCCGGTGCAGCTCGACGAGCTCTTGGACGCCGGGGACGACGTCGCGGGCGTCGTGGAGCATCGCCAGGTCCGCCCAACGGCAGAAGTCGGCGAGCAGCACCGGGCCGCCGCCGTCGGGAACGGCCCTGTAGGCAGGCTCGGCGAGCCCCTGGGCCAGCGCGATCGCGACCGACGAGGCGCCCGTTCCCCCGGGGCCGCAGACCACGACAAGCGGCGTAGGGTCGGTGACCGGCTGGAGGATCCCGACGTCCAGGGTCGGTGCCGCGTCGCCGCTGCGGACCATCGTGGCGTGGGCGGCCAGCGCGTCGAGCAGGTCCTCGAGCCCGACCTTCGACGGCAGGACCACCGCCGCGCCGATGGACGTCCAGTCTCGGCCGTGGTCGTCATCGACGACGATGGGTACGCAGCCGGCCTCACGGACCGCAGCGATGAGGTCCCGGTCGGTGGCCGGCAAGGTTCCGTCGAGCAGCGCTGCCGAGAACGACCGCCCGGACTGCAGGCGCGTGCGGAGCTCCTCGGCGGACACGCACTTGGAGAACTCCGCAGGGATGGCAGAGGCCGTCGCCCACAGCGCAACCGACCGGAACCACTCCGAGCGCGCCCGCGCCAGGCCGAGCAGGACGTACCGTTCACCGCGCATCAGCCGGCTCCACGCGCCGGGTCGGGTGGCGCCGGCTGCTGGTAGGGGCTTGGGCTGCCCTGATCCGGCCCGGCGGCCGTGGTCCGCACGACGATGACCTTCCCGCTGTTCACCGCGTGCGCGATCGCGCTCGCCTCGTCCGGCTTGTCGAGGCCGAGCGTGAGCACGACGGCGTTGGCGGATTCCAGGCCCCCACCGCCTCGGTTCACACGGAGCAGGAGCGCCCGTCGGACCACCGCGAGCGTGTAGGACCGGTCCTGGCCCCCGTACGTGGCGAGCACGTCCACCCGCTCCCCCGGTTGGAGCGTGCCGGACACCGCGCGGTCCGCGCTGACCGGGAAGGAGATCTCCTCCGGCACGATCAGCCCGGCCTCCGCGCGCCGGACGTCGCTCGCCTCGACGAGCTCGGCCCGCGCGATCGGCGCGATCGCCACCGCGCCCACCAACGACCGGGCACCGGACTCGGCGAACACGCGTGGATGCATCGGCGCCGGAAGGTCGATCGCGATCAGGCCGAGGTCCCCGGCGGTGATGCGCTGCCCGATCTGGACGTCCCGTTTCGCGACCACCCAGCGCGTGCGGGGCGCTGCGGTCGCCTGCGTGTAGGCCGCGAACACGCCCACCGCCGCGAGGATCACGAGCAGCCCACCAACGACGGCGCGCCCGCTGGGCAGGCCGCCGCGGCGCCGCAGCGGACGCGCGATCTCCTCCGGCGAGCCCGGTCCGCTCTGCGCGATCGGGCCCGAGCTGGCCGTGGTGAGGTCGGCCACGTCATCAACCCCTTTCCATGGGGCGGGTTGGAACCGAACGATCCACAGTTACCCGAGACATCTTGACCTCGATCGGCTATCCTGACGACCTATGGCAGATCAGGAGATTCAGTGGCTTGGTACCGCAGAGGCAGCACGACACCTCGGCTTGACGCCGCGAACGCTCTACCGGTTGATCGATGAGGGCCAGATCCCGGCATACAAGTTCGGCCGAGTCATCCGCCTGAAGCTCGAGGACATCGAATCGTTCATCGAGTCGGCGCGGATCCAGCCCGGGGCGCTCGAGCACCTCTACCCCGAGGCCCGCCAGGCCGACCGAGCCGGACGGGTCTAAGCGCACCGCGCCGCAATTGCGGTCGCATTGGGGGCTAGCGGTCCGCGCGGAAAAACCCGTGGCAGTCGTGCGTAAAGCATCCCGGATCGCGGCGTTGCTGAGGACCATCAGCACACGGCGCGCTCCGCGCGGAGCGCTTCGCCTTGCGCTCCGGGCGCAGTCGCACCCTCGGTACACAACGAACCTCCCGGCATCTGGACATCTAGTCATGGGCGATCACGGCCTCCACGATCGCGGCAGTCGGCACGAAGCAGACTCCCCGCTGCGTCCCGTCCGCGCGCAGCGTGAGCACGTCCACTCCCACCGCGCGTAGCTGGCCCGCGATCGGCTCCGGGTCACCACGGACGAATACGAGCATTCGCGGGCGGCCCTCGACCAGGTGACCGAAAAGCTCAGCCAGCCCAAGGTCGAGCGGCGCCGGGCGGTCACCGGCCGCCGATGGACCAGCGCGCTCCACAGGCCGTATCCAGCCCAGCCCGTCCAGCGCGAGGTACCGGTCGACCCCGGTCGTCGTCCGGAGCACGCAGAAGTCCAAGCCCACCGCCGTGATCGTGCCGTGGTGCACACGGCCCGTGGTTGTGCGGACGTTCACGGGCGCCTCGCGCTCGAACAGGTCGACGAGCGTGCCGGTGAACCGCGCCTCCTCGGTCGTCTGCTGCCACAGCCACCGCTCCCGGGATCGCGCCCGCGCCACCTCATCCGCCCTCACCTCGTCGAGAAAGCGGATGAACCCGTCATCGCCTGGGTCGCTCACGCGAGCAGGATACCGTCCACGGATCCACACCATTCTTCTGCTATGCATTCCAACCGCACATCTGTTGCCGGCGTCACAAAGCGTGCGCGTACGACACGAGCGTTCTGTGCGGCTGGTGCACCGCGTCGCCCGACCGCTGCCTGCCGCGAGGTCAGAAAGGTCCTGATCGGGGAGGCAACACTTTCGGACATGGAGGTCCGCACCCCGTCGGGACCCGCGGGCTCGCCGGGGAGACACACGCCGAGGATCGCCGCCAGCGGCCAGGTCCGGCTCGAGGCGCAGCCCGTGTGGGCTACGCACATGCCGGATCCAATGCCCGTACCCGCCGCGGAGATCGTTGGTCCGCACGGCAGCGGCCACGCGCAGGCCAGGACGGCCCGGCCGTAGACCCCCGGCGAGGACCCCGCCCTCATCGCTGACCCACGGCACGTCGCCGACCAACACGAACCAACGGCGCGCATCGCCTGTTGCTCGGCCGCATATGGCGCCAGCTCCTCCACCTGCGCTGTTGTCGCTTTGACCTGGGCTGTCACGCCCTTCACCCCGTGCGACCTCCGCGCACTGCGCCCATAACCCTGCCTGACCGCCCACCAAACACCTGATACCAGATGAGCGGTTACGAACGTCTGCCTCTCGACTCTTCTACAACGTACTTGCCCAATGATAAAAAAGCCCGAAAGCGCCATCACCCTTTATCTCTTTTATGGTGCCCAGATGAGCTGGATTGTGTTTCTGCTGGGAAAGTTCTTGACAGGAGTGCGCGCCCGTGATTGTGTAACGCAATCGCGTTGCAGTAACGAATCGGTTGCAAAACAGCGCCGCACCGATCCAACGTAGCGGGACGTCCTTATGCGTCGATCCAGTGCTTTGGCGTGGCCGCGCAACCGCTGACAAACAAGGAGGAACACGGTGGGTCAACGCAAAGACCAGCAGATCCCAGACCGACGAGCGGTCTGCGAATGGGAAAAGGAAGAAAAGTAATGCTCATTCTGGAGGTGTCATGAACCGACCTGTATCCTTCCGAGTCCCGTCGTTCGGGACTCGTCGATCCTTGTTCGGGGCCCTCGCCCTGGTCTTGATGTCGATGCTCATCGGGCCTGGGGCCACCGCTGCAAGCCTGCCGGGTCCCAACTACCTCATGGTCGCCGACCCGGGGGCAAGAAAGGTCTTCTTTTACTCTGTCCCGGATCTGAAGTTGACCGGACAGCTAGCGGACGTGGGCTTGGGCACCGCCGCCACACCATCCCACGGAGGAACGATCGTCCTACCAGGCGGGCGTATCCTCATCAACGACGAAGTAGCACAGAAGACCCTCGCCGTTCGCATCGACATCCAAGGCAAACCCAAGGTCGTCAACAGCGTGGACGCAAAACTTGGAAGCGAGGCCCCGTGGACTGCCGTCGATCCGCAATTCCGCTACTACGCCGTTCCATCCAATGACGGTGGCCCTACCAGCACGACCGAGGTCGTGAACCTCATCGACCTGAAGACCTTCAAGAACACCCAGATCGAGGTCGAGAACCCCACCACAGAGGATGTGCATCCCTATCTGGCGGGGACCCCCCTGACGCTCTTCCTCGCGCTAGGAGGAGGCAAGATCCAGGCATTCACCGTGGAGGATCTGCTCACTGGACCCCCCAACACCCCCACCAGTGAGGGAACTGTCGGGACACCTACTCATGGGCACTTCATCTCGCCGAAGACCAAGACTCTGGGGATCACCACGGGTCCCGGTGCCGGCCTCGACGTCATCTCCTGCGGTAACACATGCTCCTCGCTGGGCACTCGAGCCACCGTGCCGTGGGACGTCGACGGACTCACCGGCGGGCGAAGCAGCCGACCTCGGTTGGCCTTCGACGGCAGCCACGTGCTCGCCCCAATCCCCGTTGCCGTCACCCCGCCCGACGCCACAAAATGGGATCAGACTCGCCAGGACATCCACGTGACAAACTTGAAGACGAAGACAGCCGAGCGCTTTACCGTGGGAACCGGTGCGACCTCCCGTGGCTTCCCCACCTCCTTCATCTACGCCGCGTTCGTCGTCGTACATCCCAAAGGCGACCCCCGCGGCGACGAGCTACACCTGATCAACGTACTTCCCGGCTCTCCGAACTACCTCGAGATCGTTCGTACGGTGAAGCTGGAGCAGATGACCAACGGGCCCGTTGCCGGCGTGGCGAACACCTATCCTGAGTTCGAGCGGCGCTTCCTCGCGATAACCCCGGATGGCCGCTATGCCTTTGCTACCCACGGCGGCGACAGCAAGGTGTCGATGATCAACACCACTACCGGGTCGGTCACCTCGACGTCGGTTCCCACCTCGTTGACCGGAGGCGGGTACATCACTGCCTTCCGCCTCGGCTTCCCGTCCTTCGACTTGATGGGCCGCTGACGTGACCTGACCTCAGGACGCTCGTCAAAACACGGAGCGGTAGCTCGAGGCCGCGCTCCGCCTGGCCAGGATCCCCGGCCGGAGGAGCGCGGCTCTGTTCCGGGTGGAAGGACCGTTGACCTGACGACCGGGGGATGGGGATGCTGCGGGCGAGGGGTTAGCGGCAGCGGTCTGGAGCGGTCCCGCCCCCGCCCGCGAGGCAGTGCTCCAGGGTGTCCCCGGACCGCCAGGACCCCCAGGCGCTGAGGGACCGCAAGGACCCCCAGGACCCGAAGGACCAGAAGGACCGCCAGGCCCACCGTGCTGTTAGGCGCTTGCGGCCAGGGTTCGTCACGTATGCGTTACGAATCCTGGCCAAGCTGGGTCGGGGGGAGGGCGATCTGGGCGAGGGTGGGCACGCCGGCGTTCACGACGAACCCGCGGCCGGCTACCAACGGGACCGAGACCCGCCGCGGTAGACGCACGCCGAGGATCTCACCGTCAGCGCCCAAGTCCGGCTGAAGGATCAGCCCCGTGCGGGACTGACGCACGTGGCGGGTCCAATGCCCGTACCCGCTGCGCAGCTCGTCGGTCCGTCCGGCGGCGACCACGTGCAGCCCGGGACGACCCGGCCGCAGAGCCCCGGCGAGGACCCCGCCCTCGTCGTCGACCAACGGCGCGTCGTCGACCAGCACAAACCAGCGGCGCGCATCGCCCAGACCGGCGCGGAGCACGTGCGCGAGGTCGGGCAGCGAGCCAGCCGCGTCCAGCGCCTGAACCGAGAACAACGGCGAACGCTCGTCGCACACCCCGACCAGAACCAACCCCGGGTCGGCAGCGCGCAGCAGCGACGCGACCAGCGCCAACGCCGAGCTCTTGCCGCTGCACGGCGGCCCCGCCACCAACGCGTGATCCGTCGACCGCAACCCCAACACCGCAGGCCCGAGATCCGCGTCGGCGACCCCGAGGGTCAGCTCGACCAGCCCCAGTGTGAGCCGCGCGCCGGAAGGCAGGTGGGAGAACGGGACGGTGACCGGCAAAGTACCGACGCGGGCCGGCGGCCGGCGCACCTGATACCGCCCGCGCACCGCCTCGGCCACCGCCGGGAAGTCGCCGCCGGGATCGCCGACCTGCAGCACGAGCCGGGATTCGCCGTGGATCGCCCGGCCCGCCACGAACGCGGGCAGCTCCCTCGGACGCACACCGATCCCAGAGAACTCGCCCGGATCGGCGAGCCTGAACAGCACCTTCTGGCCGACCAGCGAGCTCAACCGCGGCGGCAACGCCCCGGGCCGGTCGGCGGTCACGACGAACACGATGTCCACGCCTGGCCCCTCCGAGAACACTCGGCGGAACCCGTCCGAGGCGTCCGCGCCATCGACGCCCTCGTGCTCGGTGAGGAATGCGGTGACGCCGTCGACCAGCACGACGATCCGCGGCTGCGCGCCCCGCTGTGCGGCGGACAGCTCACGGCGCCGGTCGAGCTCGCCGCGCAGATAGCGGATCAGCCGCAGCTGCCGCTCACGCTCGCTCGCGCCGATGACCTCACCGACGTGCGGCAGCGCGGCCAGCGGCGACAGCCCGCCCCCGCCGAAGTCGACCGCGTACACGTGACAACGGTCAGGACTCGCGCGCTCGGCCAGCGAGCGGGCGACCGCGAGCATCGCGGTCGTCGTGCCGGAGCCCACCATCCCGAGCAGCGCGAGATGGCCCTCGCCGGGCGACCAGCACACCGGGACCCGCCGCTGGCGCTCAGGGTCGTCGGCCAACGCGAACGGCACCGCGTCGGCATCGTGATCGACGAGGGCCTGCTCGAGGATGTCCTCGAGCAGGACGCGCTCGGGAAGCATTGGCAGCCACGGCGCGCGCGGCACCCGGAGGCCGCTCCGGTCGAACGCCTGCCGGACAGCGCGCACGAGCCTGGCCAGGTCGCTCGGACCCCCCTCGCCGCCGTCGTCACCGCTTGGCCGCGTCGAGGGGGCCGGCCCGAAGCGGAACGGCTCCAACCGCACGACCGACGACCGACGACCGCGTCGCGCGGCCGTCGACAGCGCGGTCTGGGCCAGCACGACCTCGGCCGGGCCGACGCGGACGTACGCGCGGCCCGGGTCCGACCCTTTGATCGTTGCGGCGTCGGTGCGGTCGATGATGTCGGTGGAGTCGGCCGGATCCTGGACGCGCAGGGCGATCCGCAGGTTCGTGTTCGCCTTGATGCTCGCGCTCACTGCGCCCGAGGGACGCTGCGTCGCGAGGATCAGATGCACCCCGAGGCTGCGCCCGCGCTGCGCGACCCCGACCAGCGCGCCGATGAAATCAGGCACCTCGGTCGCCAGGGTCGCGAATTCGTCGATCACGACAATCAGGCGCGGCAACGGCCCGAGCGGGGACCCAGCCCGCAGATAACCGGGAAGGTCCGACGCCCCCGCCTCCCGCAGCAGCCGCTCACGGCAGCGCAGCTCCGCCTGCAGCGACCGCAGCGCGCGCTCGGCCAGATGCTCGTCGAGGTCCGTCACCATCCCGACGGTGTGCGGCAGCCGTGCGCACTCGTCGAACGCGCTGCCTCCCTTGTAATCGACCAGAACGAACACAAGATGGTCCGGGTCCGTCAACGCGGCCATCCCGGCGACCAACGAGCGCAACAGCTCGCTCTTGCCTGAGCCGGTGGTCCCGCCGATCAACCCGTGAGGGCCGTCACGGACCAGGTCGACGCGCACGACTCCGTCCTCGCCCACCCCGATCGGCGCGTTCGGTGCCGGGTCGACCCCCTGCCCAGCCCAGGCGTGTAAGACCGCGTCCGCGTCGATGTCGTCCATACCCAGCAGAGGAAGCAGACGCACCAGCCGGGGCAGCCCCGCGCCGACCAGCTCGAGCTCGGGGTCCTCGTAACGCGCGAGTGTCCGCGCCGCCTCACGCGCCCGACCCTCCCCCACCCCGCAGACCACGAAGTCGCCGATGCGCCCGCCCTCCTGCGGCCGGTACAGGTCCGCGTCGCCGAGGTCGCTGCGCGTCGCGATCACCGTGGCGCAGACCGCCGGGAGCTGGTCGGCGGTCGGGGCGATCACGATCCCAGCGACCGGACCGGCCTGACCCCGGAGCAGCAGCCGCGCCGGAGCGCGCCGGCCCTCGACGAGGGACACGTCGTCGAGGACGAGCAGGCGGGTGCGGCCTCCTGGATCGTCGCCCCGCTCGAACGTGAGCCTGGCTTCTGGTGCTGGCCCCTCCATCAGCCCGCCGAGCAGCTCGTCGCTCTCCGCCCGGTCGCCAGCGAGCATCCGCGTCGAGCCCGCGGGGTCCCGCACATGCGGCAGCCACTTTGTCCAGTCCCAGTCGGAGGCATGCCGCTCCGAGGCGAGGACCGCGATCCCGAGGTCCGCAGGGCCGTGCTGCACCGCGGCCTGGAGCACGAGCGAGCGGGCCAGCGCCAACGCCATCGTCCGCTCGCCGACGATGCCGACGACGCCTCCGCCCGACAAGTCGACGGGCACGGGTGCCCGGCGCAGCACCGCGTGGCGCGCGACGACCTCGGCGACCTCCGCGGGGCACTCGCCACGCGGCCCGCTGACCGGTGGCGACCACGGCACGTCGCCGATGCCCGCCCGCAGGTGGAGGAAGTCATCGTGGCCGGGGCGGCGCTGCCAGAGCTGGGTGCTCGGCAACGCGACGCGGCGCAGCGTCTCCGCCATGTCGGGCAGGAGCTCCTCGCGCCGGGCCGTCTCGGCGAGCACCGCGGCCTCGAGTTGGGACCCAAGATCCTGGAGCGCCCTGGCGAACGCCCAGCTGCTCGTCTTGTGCTCCTTCGAGGCCTGGCGCCTGGCCGCGATCCAGCTCCCGACCGCCATGACGGGTGAGAGCAGCATGAAGAGCGCGTACTGGGGCTTGTGGGTGACGGCGATCATGACCCCGCCCATGACGAGCGGCGCCGCGATCGAGAGGATGCTGAACGCCAGGTTGCGGGAGGGCTCCTTTGGCGCCTGTGGGGAGGCGATCGCGGCGGGCGGGGGCGGCAGCGCGGGACGGGGCGGCCGGTTGAACGGCACCAGGCCACCCGCCGCCCGGTGAAGCGGGTCGACGGTGAGCGGCCGGTCGTCGGGCAGGTCGGCGACGATGCGGGCATGCGTCGCGCCAAGCCGCAGCAGGGCGCCAAGCGGCACGGTCGCGGTCTGGAGCACTGGCACGCCGTCGATCCAGGTGCCGTTGCGCGAGCCGAGATCAGTGACGGTGACGGCCCCGTCGCTCCGCCGACGCAGCTCGAGGTGGCGCTGCGAGAGCGTCGGATCCTCGACGACGACGTCACAGTCCGGGCTGCGCCCGACGACCGCCGCCCGGCCGAAGGGGTAGGTCCCGCCCGCCACTGGGCCACCGACGACCACGAGGGCCGGGGGATCCGGCTTGGCTGGGGGCACCGGCGGCACGCCCGTGATCTCCACGACCGCGCCCTCGTAGAGCCCGATCTCGTCGAGGCTGGCGTCGGAGCGGAAGAACCGGCCACCGATCACGACGCCCGCCCGAGCCACCTGTGGGGCCGCCGCGCCGACGAGGTCCGCCACGCATGCGGCTGGGTCCTCGATCTGCAGGTCGAATTCCTGCTGACCACCGTCTCTGGCGATGACGATCTGCACTGGCGGGTTTTAGCAGCCCCGCCCGAGGTCTGCGAGGCGGCTACGCGCAGGGTCCCCCGTAGGGTTGGGTGAGGACGGGATGACCCGGCGAGTCGATGACCGCGGGCAGCAGGCACGCCTTGACCGACCCGTCGGGCTGGACGACGAGCTCGGCGACGGCCGTCCGCGACGCGTCGGCCGAGAGGTTCGGCCAGACGAAGTTCCCCAGGCCCCATGCGATCGGCCGGCCCTGGTACCAGCCGAGCGGCTGCAGCCGGTGGGAGTGGTGCCCGAAGATCCCGTCCGCACCGGCGTCGATCATGGCGTGGGCGCGCGCGACGTCCTCGGGCCGCGGCCCGGTGGCGAGCTCCCGACCCCAGTGGATGGTCACGAACACGAGGTCAGCCTGCTGCTCGGCGGCGCGGATCGCCTTGGTCATGCTCGCGATCTCGTACCCGTTCGCCATGCCCGGATGCGCGGGGCCAGCGAGCCAGTCGTTGCGCGGCACGACCCCTGTGAAACCGAGCACCGCGATCGTCCACCCGTTCAGCTTGAACAGCGCGGGCGCGTTCGCCGCGGCAGCGTTCTCGCCCGCCCCGACGGGGGCGATCCCGGCCCGCAGCAGGTTCGTCCGCGAGTCGAGCAGGGCCTTGGGCCCGTAGTCGCCGCCGTGGTTGTTCGCGAGGTTCGCGACCTCCACCCCGGCCGCCCGCATCGCCGGGAGCGCCGCGGGGTCGCAGCGGAAGTTGAACTGCTTCTCCACCTTCGTGCCCAGCGCAGACACCGCGCACTCCAGGTTCACGACGGTGAGGTCGTCTCTGGCGAACAGCCCGGAGAGGCCGGTCCATGCGTGCGCATATCCCTTCGCCCGCAGGGCGGGGATGTAGTCGGGGTCGACGTTGACGTCGCCAACGCCGTGGATGACGAGCCGTCCTCGCGCGGGGGCTGAGGGTTGCGCCCGCGCGTCAACCGGCTGACCCAAGGCCGCGGTGGTCACCTCGGCTTGGGACGCCGCCGCCCTGGCATCGGACCTCCCGCTGGAGGCCTGCCGCTGGCTGGCGCCGCGCGGACCACTACCGGCGCACGCCGACAGGAGCGCTGCCACCAGCCCGAGCGCAACCAGCCCGCGCATCCCGATCACGCCCCGCACGATAGGGAGTGACGCACGTTGTGGCCAGGATTCGTAACGGATGCGTGACGAAGCCTGGCCGCTGACGCCGATCGCCTCATCCGCGTATCACCTGTGACACAGTACGGTCATGAGCGACGTGACGATCCGCGAGCTGCGCAATCACGGCGGCGACGTTGTCGAGCGAGTGACCCGAGGCGAGACCTTGACCGTCACTCGATCCGGCGTGCCGGTCGCCGAGCTGCGTCCTGTGCCTCGCCCGCCGCTCAAGGCGTCGGTGCTGCTGGCGAACCGGAGACGGCTGCCCCCCGTCGACCCGGCAGCCCTGCGCACGGACCTCGACGCCGCCATCGATCCTTTGCTGTGACCGGCCGGGGCCACGCACGGGCCACGCACACGGGCTGCTGGACACCGCCGCCGTCACCCTGCTCGCACGCCTGGCCGACGCGCGTCAGTGCTCCCCTGAGAGGCCGCTGATCTCGACGATCACGCTTGCCGAGCTGTCAGTCGGGCCGTTGGTGGCTGCGTCGGCGGAAGAGCGGGCCGCTCGGCAGGCTCACGTGCAGCAGGCCGAGGCGGACTTCGACCCGCTGCCGTTCGACGTGGCGTCGGCCAGAGCGTTCGGCCGTGTCGCGGCGTCGCTGCAGCGCGCGGGACGCAAGGCACAGGCTCGCGCCTACGACGCCATGATCGCAGCTATCGCGTTGGCCAACGACCTCGCCGTCTCCACCTGCAACCCCGGAGACTTCGGCGACATCGACGGCTTGGAGGTCGTCCCCGTCCCGCACCCAGACGAGGAACGTCACGAGGCGCCGTAGCTCCAGCCGTGCCCGTCGGCTCCGGAATCTGACCGAGCAGGGGTCGCAAGCATTCGGCCGTCGACCTCGACCCGCTCGCGTGGTTCCGCGTGCGCCATCGCGGCATGAGCGGGGCGTGTATGGCCACTAGCATGAGTGGCGACCCACAACCCAGGAGCCGCGCATGCCGCAGTCGCAAGCCGTCATCGCACGCGCCAAGGGGAAGCCGGTCACCCTCGAGGCGATCGACGTCCCGGATCCCGGTCCGGGCGAGGCGCTCGTCCGCGTTCAGGCCTGTGGTGTCTGCCGCACCGACCTGCACTACCGTGAGGGCGCGATCAACGACGAGTTCCCGTTCCTGCTCGGGCACGAGGCAGCGGGTGTCGTCGAGCAGGTCGGCGGGGGCGTGGGTGGCTTGGCCCCGGGTGACTTCGTGATCCTCGCCTGGCGCGCGCCGTGCGGGCGGTGCCGGTCCTGCGTCCGCGGGCGTCCCTGGTACTGCTTCGCCAGCCGCAACGCGGCGCAGCCGATGACGCTGACCGACGGCACCCGACTGTCGCCCGCGTTGGGGATCGGGGCGTTCACCCAGCTCACGCTCGTCGCCGCCGGGCAGGCCGTGAAGGTGAACCCGCAGGCGAGGCCGGAGGCCGCCGGGCTGCTCGGCTGCGGCGTGATGGCCGGCTGGGGCGCGGCGGTGAACACCGGCGAGGTGCGCCGCGGAGAGACCGTGGCGGTGTTCGGCTGCGGCGGCGTCGGCAACGCGGCGATCGCCGGCGCGGCGATGGCCGGTGCCAGAAGGGTCATCGCGGTCGACGTCGACCCGAGGAAGCTCGAGTGGGCGAGGGGCTTCGGCGCGACCGACACGATCGACTCGCGCCAGACCGACCCGGTCACCACGATCCGCGAGCTGACCGACGGGCACGGCGTCGATGTGGCGATCGAGGCCGTCGGGCTGCCGGAAACCTACCGCCAGGCGTTCTACGCCCGTGACCACGCCGGCAGGCTGGTCCAGGTCGGCGTCCCCGACCCGTCGATGACGATCGAGCTGCCGCTGATCGAGCTGTTCGGCCGTGGCGGGGCGCTGAAGTCGTCGTGGTACGGCGACTGCCTGCCGACGCGGGACTTCCCGATGCTCGTCGATGCGTACCTCGCCGGCCGGTTCGACCTCGACCGGTTCGTGTCCGAGACGATCGGCCTCGGCGACGTCGAGGAGGCCTTCGCAAAGATGGAGCGCGGCGAGGTCCTCCGCTCGGTCGTGGTGCTGTAGTGGCTGCCCGGATCGACCGGGTCCGCACGCAAGGGGTGTTCACCCTCGACGGGCAGTCGTTCGACGTCGAGAACAACGTGTGGCTGGTCGGCGACGAGCATGAGGTGCTCGTGATCGACCCCGCCCACGACGACGACGCGATCGTCGAGGGAATCGCCGGGCGGCGGGTGCTCACGATCGTCTGCACCCACGGGCACAACGACCACATCAACGCGGCCGTCGACCTGGCCGAGCGCGTGGACGCGCCGGTCTGGCTCCACCCGGACGACCGGATGCTCTGGGACCAGGTGCACCCGGGCCGCCCGCCGGACGGCGACCTCGTCCACGGCGGGCTCGTCGCC
>JBOGEB010000030.1:0-29832 GCA_050743125.1 Egibacteraceae bacterium | reverse complement strand
GCGCAAGGGCGGGCCGTACCAGGTGTACGTGCTGTACAACCCCTCGCTGGGCAACAGCGGCAAGGGCGACACTGCGGCCAGCGAGAACGGGATGCTCGTCGCCAGCGACGACAAAGCGAAGGTGGCCAGCGCCCTGGCGTCATCCCCTGGCTTCGTCCGCCTCACGAACGGGTACAGCGGCACGAGCAGCGACGGCTGGCGTGATCTGGAAGCGCACAAGCGCCTCGAGGGCGTGTTCGACACGGCCTCGACCCCCGGGCAACGTCGTGCAGACGGCGCAGCTCGCGGGGCAGTTCGCGGCCGGAACGGACACGACCGTCACGCTCGCTCTCGCGTTCGGGAGCTACCGCTCGGAGGCGGCCTACAACGCAGCCCGGTCGCTGCAGGCCGGGTTCGCCGCGACCCAGGCGAGCTACGAGCAGGGCTGGCACGCCTACCTCGACAGCCTCAACCCAGCGCCGGTCAGCGTGACCCGCCTGGGACTGCAGACGCAGTACCAGGTCGCGCTGATGACCCTCAAGGCGCACGAGGACAAGACCTTCCGCGGCGCCAGCATCGCCTCCCTGTCCATCCACTGGGGGCAGGCGGCCAAGGCCGACGACTGCTGCGTACCTGGCTATCACATGGTGTGGCCCCGCGACCTCTACCAGGTCGCGACCGCGCAGCTCGCCGCGGGCGACGTCGATGCCGCGAACCGCATACTCGACTACCTGTTCACGGTGCACCAGCGCCCCGCCAATGGCTCCTTCCCGCAGAACACGTGGCTTGACGGAAGACCCGAATTCAAGAGCACCCAGCTCGACGAGATCGCCTTCCCGATCATCCTCGCTTGGCAGCTCGGGCGACACGATCCGACCATGCGGAAGCGAGTGCAGCTCTCGGCCGACTACCTCGTCAGGAAGGGTCCCGACACACCGCAGGAGCGCTGGGAGGAGCAGACCGGCTTCTCGCCCTCGACGATCGCGGCACAGATCGCGGCGCTGGTCTGCGCGGCGGACATCGCGGAGCGGAACGGGGACGAGGAAGCGGCCGAACGCTACCGGGACAAGGCGAAGGAGTGGGAGGAGAAGGTGGAGGACTGGACCTTCACGACCAGTGGACCGCTTGGCAACGGGAAGTACTACGAGCGGATCGACGGCGACGGCAAGCCGAACAACGACCGCAAGATCAAGCTCCAGAACGGGGGCGAGCACGAAGAGCGCGCCATCGTGGACGCCGGCTTCCTCGAGCTCGTGCGGCTCGGCGTCAAGCGGCCGGACGACCCAAAGATCGCCGATTCGCTGCCCGAGGTGGACAAAACCCTCCGGGTCGAGGTCGGCACGAACCACGCGATGTTCCACCGCTACCCCGACGACAGGTACGGCGAGACGAGCGATGGGAGCCCATTCACCGGGAACAAGAAAGGCAAAGGCCGGCTGTGGCCGTTGCTCACCGGCGAACGGGGCGAGTACGAGCTCGCGAACGGTCGGTCGGCAAACCAACATCTCCTCACGATGGCGGAAGCGGCGAACGACGGGGGGTACATGATCCCCGAGCAGGTCTGGGACCAGGACGAGCCCACCAAGTTCGGGTTCAAGAAGGGAGAGGGCACGGACTCGGCCACACCGCTGGCCTGGTCGATGGCCCAGTTCGTGCGCCTGGCCGTCTCGATCGACACGGGCCGGCCGGTCGAGACCCCCGCCGTCGTCGTCGAGCATTTCAAGAACCCCTGACCCGTCCTTGTGTGCTGGATCGGCGCGGAATACCGCGCGGAGCCAACAAAAGCCGCCGACCGATCAAGATGCGGCACACTGCAGGTGTGCTGAAAGTCACGGGGCTGCGGAAGCGGTTCGGGCAGCTCCAGGTGCTGCAGGGCGTGGACCTGGAGGTGGGCGCCGACGAGCTTGTCGCGCTGGTGGGCGAGAACGGGGCGGGCAAGTCGACGCTGGTGAAGTGCATCGCGCGCGCCATCGCCGCGGACGCGGGCAGCGTGCTGATCGGCGGGGCGCCGCTGGGCGCGACGCCGGCGGACGTGCAGGCGCAGGGCGTGTCGGTCGTGTGGCAGGACCTCGCGCTGTGCGACAACCTCGACGTCGTCGCGAACCTGTTCCTGGGGCGGGAGCACGGCCGGTTCGCGCTCGCGAACGCGGTGATGGACGCGGAGGCCCGGCGGCTGCTCGACGAGCTCGGGATCCACCTCGGCGACCTGTACCGGCCGGTGGCGACGCTGTCCGGCGGGCAGCGGCAGGCGGTCGCGCTGGCGAGGGCGATGCTGGAGCCGCCGCGGCTGCTCGTCCTCGACGAGCCGACCGCAGCGCTGGGGGTCTCCGAGACCCGAGCGGTCGAGCAGCTGATCCACCGGCTGCGCGACCAGGGCGTCGCGGTGCTGCTCATCTCGCAGCGCATCGAGCAGGTCTGCAGCCTGGCCGACCGGATCGTGGTGCTCCGCGGAGGCCGGATCGCCGCCGACCTCTCGCCGCTCGAGGTCCACCCGGACGACGTCGTCGCGCTGATGTCCGGGATTCAGATCGAGTCGACAGCGCGGCGGCAGCTCCAGCGGCTGCGCAGCCTCGTCGACCAGCTCTCGGAGGTCACCCCCTCGGAATCGTTGCCGTTGATCGTCTCGGCGATGGCAGCGGCGATCGGGCAGGAGCAGCTGTGCGTGCACCTGCTCGACGCGAGCGTCGACCCGCCGGTGCTGCGCCGGTCGGCCGCGCTCGGCGTGCCGGAGCCCCTCCTGCAGGTGAACCGGGAGCTGCCCGTCGGCGAGCACGGCGGGTCGGTCGGGCTGGCCGCGGCGACCGGCACCGTCGAGGTGATCAACGACGTGCGCGAGCATCCGGCGTGGGCGCCGTATCGCGATGCCGCCAAGGCCGCGGGGATACTCAGCTCGTGGGCCGCGCCGATCGTCGGGACCGGCGGCGTGCTCGGCACGGTCTCCGGCTACGCAGGCACGCCCGGGCGACCTCAGCAGGACACCATCGAGCTCATCCGGCTGTACACGAGCCACGCCGCCGCGGCGATCGAGCGGGAGGCGCTGCAGGCCGCCCGCCAAGAGGCCGAGGCGTTGCGCCGGTCGCGAGACCTCCAGCGCGAGTTCCTGGAGCGCCTCAGCCACGAGCTCCGCACGCCGCTCACCACGATCGAGGGCTACGCATCGACGCTCCGCCAGCCGGACGTGAGCTGGGACGAGGCGTCCCGGCAGCGGTTCCTCAACTCGATCGCCGTCGGTTCGGCCCGCCTCGGCCGGCTGCTCGGGGACCTGCTCGACGCCTCCGCGATCGAGTCCGGCACCTTCCACCTCCACCCGCATTGGTGCGAGCTCGACCTCGTGCTCGACGCCGCTGTGGCCTGCGTCACGACCGAGGGGCGGACGGTCGACGTGCGCTGCGAGGCCGGGATCGGGCCGGTCTGGGCGGACCACGACCGGCTGGAGCAGGTGTTCGTCAACCTCGTCGGCAACGCCGCGCGCCACACGCCGCCCGGCACGCGGATTCGCATCCACGCAGCGCCCGGCCCAGGCGCCGGGACGGTGGCGGTGCGGGTGGCCGACGATGGCCCGGGCATCCCGCCTGTCCTGTTTGGACGGATCTTCGACCCTCACGTGCATGGAGCCACGCCGAGCGCCGGCGCTGGGCTCGGGCTGGCCATCGCGCAGGCCATCGTCGACGCCCATGGCGGGTGGATCACGCTCGAAACGGTGCCGGTCGGCGCCTCGTTCCTGGTCACGTTACCCATCGAGCCAGCGCAGAGGTTCCTCACAGACGATGGCGGATAAGACCACCATCCTGCTCGTCGAGGACGACCGGAACATCGTCGACCTGGTCCGGTCCAACCTCGTCCAACGCGGCTACGACGTCGTCGTCTCGGACGGCCAGGACGCGCTGCGGCTGCTCGACGTCGAGCAGCCCGACATCGTGCTGCTCGACCTCACGCTCCCGGGGGCGGGAGTCGACGGGTTCGAGCTGTGCCGGCGCATCCGCGAACGCTCGTCGGTCGGGATCATCGTCGTGTCCGCACGGCACGGCGAGCAGGACAAAGTCGACGCGCTCCACCTCGGCGCAGACGACTACATGACGAAGCCGTTCGGGATCCGCGAGCTGTTGGCGCGGATTCTCGCGACGCTGCGCCGCACCCGCCCCGGACCGCGGCCCGCCGACGACGAGGTCGAGATCGTGGTCGGCGACGTCGTGATCCGCCTCGGCGCCGAGCGGGTCACGAAAGCGGGGCACCTTGTGCACCTCACGCCCACGGAGTTCGCGCTGCTCCGGGAGCTGGCGACGAACCCCGGCAAGCTCCTCACCCACGCGATGCTCCTCCGACGGGTGTGGGGGCCGGGCTACGACACACAGACCGAGTACACCCGCACGTACGTCCGACGGCTGCGCGCGAAGCTGGAGGGCCCGGACTGTCCCCAGCTCATCATCACCGAGCCGCGAGCCGGCTACCGGTTCATCGACGGCTGACCCGTTCACGAATTATTTACCGCAGGGATCTGATGTTGATGTCTCGTTCACGCCGTACTTCCTACAGTCGCAGAAGCCGACGGGACGCAGCAGCCATCAGCAGAAGGGACCGAGCGACGTGTTTACGACGGAAACCGCTGCATCGACGACCGAGCTGGTGCGAGCCGCCGCCGAGGGCGACGAGCGCGCATGGGAGCTGATGGTGGAGCGGTACAACGGCCGAGTCTGGAGCGTCGTTCAAGCGCACCGGCTCCCTGCCAGCGACGCCGCAGACGTCGTCGCGACCACCTGGCTTCAACTGGTGCAGAACCTGAACCAGATCCGCGAACCTGAGGCAACCGGCGCCTGGCTGGCGACCACCGCCCGGAGGGAATCCCTACGGGCGCTCCAACGGATCGTCCGCGAGCGGCCGACTGACGACCTCGACCAGATTGAGTCAGCCGCTCGGCCCGACGGTGAACCCGAGGCGGAGGCAGCCGCAGCAGAGCGCAACCTGATGCTCCTGCAGCGCATGGACGAGCTGCCCGAGCGCTGCCAGACGCTGCTGCGGGCGCTGCTGGTCGACCCACCGCTGAGCTACAAGCAGATCAGCTCGACGCTGGACATGCGGATCGGCAGCATCGGCCCCACCCGTGCCCGCTGCCTGCAGTGCCTGCGGCGGAGAATGAGGCAGCCTGAGCACCCGACAGCAGCATGATGACATGCTGCCTCCACCGAAGGCTCCGCTTGACCCAGAGACCGTCGCGCTGCTGAAGGACTGACGGGGCCGTGGCAACCGAGATCGCAGCCGCCGTCGCCATCGTTGGGGCAGCACTCGGCTCGCTCTGGTGGTCCCTGGGGTGGCGAGCCAAGCTGCTCGGACGAGTCAACATGCTGGAGCGGCTCCTCCCACCCCGCGAGCAGCCGCGCTCGATGGCGTCGTCTGAGCACATGGACGACGCTCGAGCAAAGGAGAAGTAGATGCAAAGGTTGGCTGTGCTCCTGCTGGGGCTCGCGGTGTTGGCCACCGCCTGCGGGAGCGGGCAATCCGGCAGCGGGGGGAGCAGCAGCACGAAGATCGCGCTGCTGCTGCCGGAGACGAAGACCGCGCGGTACGAGACGCAGGACCGGCCGAGCTTCGAGCGGCGAGTTCGCGAGCTGTGCCCCGACTGCGAGATGCTCTACAGCAACGCCGACCAGGACGCCACGAAGCAGCAGTCCCAAGCTGAGGCCGCGCTGACGAACGGCGCGGACGTGCTCGTCCTCGACGCGGTCGACTTCAAGTCGGCAGCGTCGATCGTCGTACGAGCAAAGCAATCCAAAGTGCCGGTGGTGAGCTACAGCCGGCTGGTCCTCGACGCGGACATCGACTTCTACGTCTCTTTCGACAGCGAGCGCATCGGCAGGCTCCAGGCCCAGGCGCTCCTCGACGCGCTGAAGTCCGCCGGCAAGGTCAACGGCACGATCGTGATGATCAACGGGGCACCGACGGACAACAACGCGACGCTGCTCAAGCAGGGCGCGCACAGTGTGCTCGACGGCAGCGGCCCGAAGATCGGCCAGGAGTTCGACACGCCCGACTGGAGCCCGGACAAGGCCCAGCAGCAGATGGAGCAGGCCCTGACGAACCTTGGCCCCGACCAGATCGCCGGCGTCTACGCGGCCAACGACGGCACCGCCGGCGGCGCGATCGCGGCGATGAAGGGGGCCGGCGTCAACCCGCTGCCGCCGGTAACGGGGCAAGACGCGGAGCTGCTCGCAATCCAGCGGATCCTGGCCGGCGAGCAGTACATGACGGTCTACATGGCGATCAAGCTCCAAGCCGAGACGGCCGCTGAGCTCGCGGTCGCGCTCGCGAAGGGCGAGCAGCCGCGCGCGGACCTCGTGACCAGCACGGTCAACAACAACCTGAAGGACGTCCCCTCCGTCCTGCTCACCCCGATCGCGGTGACAAAGCAGAACGTGAAGGACACCGTCATCAAGGACGGCTTCTGGACCGTCGACCAAGTCTGCACGGCCAGCTTCGCGGCCGCCTGCAAGGCGGCGGGGCTGCGATGAGCTCCGAGCGGGGAACGGAGCAGACGTGAGCGACAACCTCGACGTCGTCGCGAACCTCTACCTGGGCGAGAGGTCACAGGCGGCGGGTAGCTGTACGAAACCAAGACGGAGCGCGGCGCGATCGCGCTCCTCCACAGCCTGAAGGAGAAGAAGATGCAAAGGCTGGCTGTGCTCCTGCTGGGGCTCGCGGTGTTGGCCACCGCCTGCGGGAGCGGGCAATCCGGCAGCGGGGGGAGCAGCAGCACGAAGATCGCGCTGCTGCTGCCGGAGACGAAGACCGCGCGGTACGAGACGCAGGACCGGCCGAGCTTCGAGCGGCGAGTTCGCGAGCTGTGCCCCGACTGCGAGATGCTCTACAGCAACGCCGACCAGGACGCCACGAAGCAGCAGTCCCAAGCTGAGGCCGCGCTGACGAACGGCGCGGACGTGCTCGTCCTCGACGCGGTCGACTTCAAGTCGGCAGCGTCGATCGTCGTACGAGCAAAGCAATCCAAAGTGCCGGTGGTGAGCTACAGCCGGCTGGTCCTCGACGCGGACATCGACTTCTACGTCTCTTTCGACAGCGAGCGCATCGGCAGGCTCCAGGCCCAGGCGCTCCTCGACGCGCTGAAGTCCGCCGGCAAGGTCAACGGCACGATCGTGATGATCAACGGGGCACCGACGGACAACAACGCGACGCTGCTCAAGCAGGGCGCGCACAGTGTGCTCGACGGCAGCGGCCCGAAGATCGGCCAGGAGTTCGACACGCCCGACTGGAGCCCGGACAAGGCCCAGCAGCAGATGGAGCAGGCCCTGACGAACCTTGGCCCCGACCAGATCGCCGGCGTCTACGCGGCCAACGACGGCACCGCCGGCGGCGCGATCGCGGCGATGAAGGGGGCCGGCGTCAACCCGCTGCCGCCGGTAACGGGGCAAGACGCGGAGCTGCTCGCAATCCAGCGGATCCTGGCCGGCGAGCAGTACATGACGGTCTACATGGCGATCAAGCTCCAAGCCGAGACGGCCGCTGAGCTCGCGGTCGCGCTCGCGAAGGGCGAGCAGCCGCGCGCGGACCTCGTGACCAGCACGGTCAACAACAACCTGAAGGACGTCCCCTCCGTCCTGCTCACCCCGATCGCGGTGACAAAGCAGAACGTGAAGGACACCGTCATCAAGGACGGCTTCTGGACCGTCGACCAAGTCTGCACGGCCAGCTTCGCGGCCGCCTGCAAGGCGGCGGGGCTGCGATGAGCTCCGAGCGGGGAACGGAGCAGACGTGAGCGCTCCGTTGTTGGAGCTGCGCGGCGTCGACAAGCGGTTCGGGGCCGTGCACGCCCTGACCGGGGTCGACTTCGAGTGCCACGCCGGTGAGGTCGTCGCGCTCGTCGGCGACAACGGCGCCGGGAAGTCGACGCTGGCAAAAATCATCGCCGGCATCCTGCCGCCAGACCACGGCGAGATCCGCTTCGAAGGCCGGCCGGTCGCGATCAACAGCCCGAAGAGCGCGGCAGCGCTGCGGATCGCCAGCGTGTACCAGGACCTCGCCCTGTGCGACAACCTCGACGTCGTAGCGAACCTCTACCTGGGGCGAGAGGTCACGGGCGGCGGGTGGCTGTACGAAACCGAGATGGAGCGCAGCGCGATCGCGCTCCTCCACAGCATGTCGGTGACAATCCCGGATGTACGGACGCCGGTGGCGTCGCTGTCAGGTGGCCAACGCCAGTCGGTCGCGGTTGCCCGGGCGACGATGGGACGCCCGAAGCTCGTGATCCTCGACGAGCCCACCGCCGCCCTCGGCGTCGCACAGACGCGGCAGGTCCTCGACCTCATCCGTCGCCTACGGGAGCAAGGCCTCGGGGTCGTGGTGATCAGCCACAACCTGGTCGAGGTGTTTGCAGTGTCCGACCGGATCGTCGTGCTGAGGCTCGGCCGCCGCGCCAAGACGTTCCGCACCAGTCAGACCACCGCAGAGGACGTCGTGAGCGCGATCACCGGAGCGCAGGGCGTCGAGGTCGGACAGACATTTCAGCGGCGGCCATCGACCGGCCCCTGCGGGAGCGCGAGCTCGCCATGATCATCCAAGACCTCGATCCAGGGGTGACGACCGAGCAGCCCGGGCTGACCGGCGCGCTGCGGGACTACGGCCGCCGGCTGTCCCAAGGCGAGCTCGCCTACTGGCCGGTCCTGCTCGGCCTCATCCTGATCTGGGGTGTCTTCCAGGCCGCCAACGACCGCTTCCTCTCCGCGGTCAACCTGACGAACCTCATGCTCCAGATCGCGGCCACCGGCACGATCGCGATCGGCGTGGTCGTCGTGCTGCTGATCAGGGAGATCGACCTCTCGATCGCGCAGGTCAGCGGCCTGAGCGCGGCGATCATGGCCGTGATCAGCGCCAAGGGGGGGGTGCCCGGCCCGTTCGCGATGCTCATCGCGCTCGCCGCGGGCGCGGCGATTGGGCTCTTCCACGGGCTGTGGGTCACCCGGTTCCGCGTCCCCTCGTTCGTCGTGACGCTCGCTGGGCTGCTCGGCTGGCTCGGCGTGCAGCTGTCCGTGCTCGGCCGCACGGGGACCGTCAACCTCACCGACCGCACGATCCTCGGGCTGGCCGGGACGTTCTTCCCACCGGTCCTCGGCTGGCTGGTCGCGGTCGCGGTGATCGGGATAGTCGGCGCGATGGGCGTCCTGGACCGTCGGCGCCGGGCAGCTGCCGGGCTGCGGCTGCCTGGCGCGCGCGCCCCCGCCGCACGGCTCGTCGTCGTGAGCGCCGTGGTCCTCGCCGCGATGGCGGTGTTCAACGCCGACCGCGGGCTCCCGCTGAGCGTGATGATCTTCCTCGTGCTCGTCGTCCTGGTCGACCTGCTCACGACCAGGATGCGGTTCGGCCGCCACGCCCGCGCCGTGGGCGGCAATCCCGAGGCCGCCCGCCGTGCTGGCATCGCGGTGGACCGGATCCGGGTGCTGGTCTTCGTGCTCGCATCGACGATGGCCGCCGCTGGCGGGATCCTCGGCGCGTCCCGGCTCCTCGCGGTCAACCAGTCGTCAGGGGGCAGCGACCTCCTGCTCAACGTCATCGCCGCCGCGGTGATCGGCGGAACGAGCCTGTTCGGCGGGCGCGGGTCGGCCTGGTCCGCCCTGCTCGGCGCGCTCGTGATCGGGTCGATCGCCAACGGCATGGACCTGCTCGCGGTCTCGTCGAACGTGAAGTTCATGGTGACCGGGGCGGTGCTCCTCGTCGCTGCCACCATCGACGCGGTCTCTCGCCGCGGTCGGCTCACCGCCGGCCGCGCCTGAGGTCTCATACACGCCCACGTGCGTGCGTGACGCGGGGGCATCACGCACGCACGCGCGGCGTACCCCTTGCCGACGGGGCTACGTCTCTTGCACGGCCGCCGCCTCGGACCTCTTCTTGATCTCATCGACGATGTCGGCGTTCGCCAGCGTCGTCACGTCGCCGAGCTGGCGGCCCTCGGCGATGTCCCGCAGCAGGCGCCGCATGATCTTGCCCGACCGGGTCTTCGGCAGGTCAGCGGTGAACAGGACCTGCTTCGGTCGGGCGAGCTTGCCGATGCGGTCGGCGACATGGTCGACCAGCTCCCTCGCGAGCGCGTCGTCGCCGACGTGGTCGCCGCGCAGCGACACGAACGCGGCGATGGCCTGGCCGGTGTCGGCGTCGTTGCGGCCGACGACCGCGGCCTCGGCGACCTTCGGGTGGTCGACCAGCGCGCTCTCGACCTCGGTCGTGGAGATGCGGTGGCCGGAGACGTTCATCACGTCGTCGACCCGGCCGAGCAGCCAGATGTGCCCGCCGTCGTCGAGCTTCGCGCCGTCACCGGCGAAGTAGACCTCGACGCCGAAACGCGACCAGTAGGTGTCGACGTAGCGCTCGTCGTCGCCCCACAGGGTGCGCAGCATCGCCGGCCACGGCCGTTGCAGGGTGAGGTAGCCCCCGCCGCCGGGCTCGACGGCCTGACCCTGCTCGTCGACCACGACCGCCTTGACGCCGGGGAACGGGCGCATCGCGGCCCCCGGCTTGGCGGCCGTGATCCCGGGCAGCGGCGTGATCAGGATCTGCCCGGTCTCGGTCTGCCACCAGGTGTCCACGATCGGGCAGCGGCGACCGCCGATGTGCTCCTGGTACCACATCCACGCCTCGGGGTTGATCGGCTCGCCGACCGACCCGAGCAGCCGCAGGCTCGACAGGTCGTGGCTTGCCGGAAGGTCGGCGCCCCACTTCATGAACGCCCGGATCGCGGTGGGCGCGGTGTAGAGGATCGTCACGCCGTACCTCTCGGCGATCTCCCACCAGCGGTCGCGCGCGGGATGGTCCGGAGCGCCCTCGTACATCACCGAGGTCGCGCGGTTCGCGAGCGGCCCGTAGACGATGTAGCTGTGCCCGGTGACCCAGCCGATGTCGGCGGCGCACCAGTACACGTCGGTGTCGGGCTTGTGGTCGAAGACCAGCCGGTGAGTCGCGGTGACCCCGGTGAGGTAGCCGCCCGTGGTGTGGACGATCCCCTTCGGCTTCGCCGTCGTGCCGGAGGTGTAGAGGATGTAGAGAACGTCCTCGGCGTCCATCGGCTCGGGCGGGCAGTCGGTCGACTGGCCCTCGACCAGCTCGTGGTACCAACGGTCGCGCCCCTCGACCCACGACACGTCCTCGCCCGTGCGGCGCACGACGACGCAGGTGGAGATCTTGTCCGTGCCCGCCATCGCCCGGTCGGCGTTCTGCTTCAACGGGACGACGCCGCCCTTGCGGTACGAGCCGTCGGCGGTGATGAGCACGCGCGCGTCGGCGTCCTCCACACGGTCGACGACCGACTGGCTGGAGAACCCGCCGAACACCACCGAGTGGATCGCCCCGATCCGCGCGCAGGCGAGCATCGCGATCGGCAGCTCGGGAATCATCGGCAGGTAGACGCACACTCGGTCGCCCTTGCCCACGCCCAGCCCCTTCAGGGCGTTCGCGAAACGGGACACCTCGTCCTTGAGCTCGGCGTAGGTCAAGGTTCGGGTGTCGCCCGGCTCACCCTCCCAGTGGTAGGCGATCTTGTCCCCGTACCCGTCCTCGACATGGCGGTCCAGACAGTTGTCGCTCGCGTTGAGCTGTCCGCCGACGAACCACTTCGCGTGCGGCGGGGTCCACTCCAGGACCGTGTCCCACGGCCGCATCCACCGCAGGCGCTCCGCGTGGCTCGCCCACCACGCCTCGAAATCCGCCTCCGCCTCCTCGTACACCGACTCGTCCTGCACCAGGGCTCGAGCGGCGAAGCCGTCCGGCGGGGGGAACGAGCGGTCCTCACGGTAGAGGTTCGAGAGCGTCACGTGCTCGGCCATGCGTTTGGCTCCTCGTCGGCGCAGTGGTCCCGGCGGCGCCAAGCAGCCTAATCGATCATGCAACCGCAGAGCCTGGCGTTTCGTGGACACTTTGCCCCACCCGGTGGGGCAAAGTGTCCACGATCCGACTGAACTCTGTATCAGGTGGGCCAGCCGGCGCTCTTCCTAGGAAATGCGGTCAACCCGGGGAGTGTCATGACTCAGACGGCAAGCTATCTGCTCGGCGCAAGCGACGCCGAGCGGACGCGGCTGCTCGAGCAGTGCGAGATCCACCGCCCGGAGGCGGAGCAGCTGCTCGATCGGATCAGCGTCAAGCCAGGCTGGCGAGCGATCGACATCGGCTGCGGCCCGCTGGGCGTCCTGGATCTCCTGTCCGAGCGGGTCGGCCCGTCGGGGTCGGTCGTCGGCCTCGAGCGCGAACCCCGAATGCTTGACATGGCCGCGCTGTCGCTGGCGGAGCGCCACCTCGACACCGTGCAGCTCGTCCAGGGCGACGCCGCCGGAACCCAGCTCCCCGGGGAGTCGTTCGACCTCGTCCACGAACGGTTGGTCCTGTTCAACGTCTCCTACCCGGAGCGGGTGGTAGCCGAGATGGTGCGGCTGGCCCGACCGGGCGGCTACGTGGCGTTGCAGGAGCTGGACGTCGTCTCGTATATCTGCGAGCCGCCGCACCCGGCCTGGGACCGGCTGGTGACGGCCTTGATCACGGCGTGGCAGGGCGCTGGACTGGACCCGTCCATCGGCAGACGGCTGCCACGCCTGCTGCGCGCGGCTGGCCTAAGGGACGTGGGGGTCACCGCCCACGCGCACGTCTGGCGGCCAGGGGACCTCTACCAGACGCTGCCGCTCCACCTCGCTGGCATTCTCCGAAAGCAGATGCTGACACGCGGCGTGCTGACCGAGGTCGAGCTGGACGACCTGCTGCTGCAGCTCGCTAGCCACCTGGAACATCCGGACACGCTGGTCCTCTATTCGACGTTGTTCCAGGCCTGGGGCCGCAAGCCGCCCGCTTAGCGCAGCCGCACCCTCACAGCCGACGGAACTTTCCGCTTGGACCACTAGTAGTCTTCCTCCTGCTCGCTGACCAGACCTTCGAGGTCGTCGCGGGCGGTGTCACGGTCGTGGTCGCTGGCCTCGGGGTCCGGGCGGGAGCGGGCGAGGCGGCGGACGTCGTCGGGGTCGACGCCCTCGTCGGCGAGGGCGCGCAACTCCTCATCGGTGAGGTCGAGCTCGGGCTGGTCGGCGAGGCGCCGCCGGGCACGTCGGCCGGCCAGGACAGGCGGCGCCATGCTCCGCTGCGAGCTTCGCCCGCCACCGGTTCCGTGCCGGCCGCCTCCACCCTTACGCTGTCGAGTCATCGCGGGTCGCGCTCCTCTAGTCACACCAGCGAGTCCACGTCGGCTTGCTTCCCGCGCACGGCCTCGGCCGCCGCCCGCAAGCTCTCGAGCTCGCTGTCGGTCAAATCCAGCTCGACGATCTCCTGGACACCCCGCCGGCCAAGGCGCGCGGGGACCCCAAGGTACACGTCGCCGATCCCATACTGGCCCGTCACCCACGCGCACACCGGCATGACGGCGCCCTCGTCGGCGGCGATGGCCTCCGCCATTCTCGCAGCGGCCGCAGAGGGCGCATAGTAAGCGGAGCCGGTCTTGAGCAACTCGACGACCTCGGCGCCACCGTGGCGGGTCGCTTGGACGAGCTGGGCGATGGCTTGCGCTGACAGCAGCTCCGTCAGCGGCTTGCCCGCCACCCTCGCGTGCGACGGCACCGGGACCATCGTGTCACCGTGCGAGCCGAGCGTGATCGCCTCGACCTCCAGCGGGGACACTCCGAGCCGCTCGGCGATCTTGTCCGCCAGGCGGGCGCTGTCGAGCATCCCGGCTTGGCCCATGACGCGCTCGGTGGGAAAACCGGACACCCGCTGGAACAGTGCGGTCATCTCGTCAAGCGGGTTCGAAACCACGATCACGACGGCGTCTGGGGAGCTCGCGGCGATCGCGCGCGCAACCCCCCCGACGATGCTCGCGTTGTCGGTGAGCAGGTCCATACGGCTCATGCCCGGCGTTCGGGGCTTGCCCGCCGTCACGATGACGATCTCGCTGCCCACGGTCGGCCCGTAGTCGTTCGAGCCGACGATCCTCGTCTCGAAGCGCTCGATCGGCCGGGACTGGCTCATGTCCAGAGCGAGCCCCTGCGGCAGGCCCTCAACGATGTCGGTCATCACGACCTCATCCGCGAACCCCTTCTCGGCGATCCGCTGCGCCGTCGTCGACCCGTACTTCCCAGCCCCGACTACGGTGATCTTCATGCTGAGTTGCTCCTGCTCGTCCCCGGCAGCCGGCATCCCACGCACGCCACCTGCGGGGTGTGGAGCGTACCGTGCCCGCTCAATGCTGAGGCAAACACCCTTGTGAGCCAATCGGGGGAAAGATGCAGCATGCTCCTGGCCAGTCGCCCGTGCGGATGGCATGTCTGGAGGTCGCTGTCGCTCGACGCCCGGGTTTCCGCAACGTGAACCGGGTACCGTAGGCGAGGTGTCGACCATGCCCATGGACGGAATCACGCGGCGCCGGCTGCTCGTGGCGGTCGGCGCACTCGGCGCTGCGGCACTGACCGGCTGCGCGCGCTCCGGGGGGCAGCGGGCGGCGCCCTCCAGCACGGGTGGGCTCGCCGTGGTGGCGCCCGGCGCACAGCCCTCGATGGACGTGGGCTTGGGGCAGTCCGAGGTGCTGGTCGGCAAGGCGCAGCGGGTCGCGTTCGGACTCGCGACCGTGGAGAACAGATCGATCGACCACGCGGACGTCAGGGTGCGGTTCGTGGCAGAGAACGGCCGGGTCGGCGTGCCCGTCCAGCCGAGCTTCCACGAGGGCATCGCGGGCCGAGGAACCTACATCGCCCGCGTCGACGTCCCGGCTCCCGGGATCGGTTGGGTCGTCGTCACCGCCGCCGACCAGAAGACCGGTGGCGAGGCGCCGGTCCCGGCCCGCTCCCCCGAGAAGAGCCAGACAGTGCCGCCAGGCGGAAAGGCGATCAGCACGAAGACGGCGACCGTGGCGGACCCTCTCGGCGTCGCCCAGCTCTGCACGCGTAAGCCCCAGCCGTGCGGGATGCACCAGGTGAGCCTCGACCAGGCGCTCGCCGCCCACCGGCCGGTGGTGCTCACCTTCGCGACTCCTGCCTTCTGCGCGTCCGCGACCTGCGGCCCGGTCGTCGACCACGTCGAGTCCGTGCGGACCGCGCGCGACTGGAGCGGCATCGACTGGATCCACGTCGAGATCTACGGCGACAAGGATGGACGGACACCGGTGCAGGCCGTGCAGGACTGGCATCTGCCGTCCGAGCCGTGGATCTTCACGATCAGCCGTGACGGAGCCGTCGTCGACCGCATGGAGGGGCCGCTCGTCCCCGAGGAGCTGCCCCCGCTCGTCGGGCGCCTCCTGAGGTAGCTGTGTGAGGTCAGCGGTGCTGGTGGCGGGCGGCGAGCAGGGTGTTGTGCAGGAGCATCGCCCGGGTCATCGGGCCGACGCCGCCGGGGACGGGGGTGATCGAACCAGCGACCTCGGCGACGGCGTCGAAGTCGACGTCGCCCACGAGCTTGCCGTCGGGGCCACGGCTGATCCCGACGTCGATGACCGCCGCGCCCGGACGGACCATGTCTGCGGTGAGCGTACGGGGCGCGCCAGCGGCCACGACGACGATGTCGGCCCGACGAGTGTGCGCGGCGAGGTCGCGCGTGCCGGTGTGGCACACCGTGACCGTCGCGTTGGTGCCGCGGATACAGAGCAGCGCGGCAAGCGGCCGGCCGACGAGCTGGGAACGACCGACGATCACCACGTCGGCTCCGGCGACCGGGATCCCATAACGGGTCAGCAGGACCTGCACCCCCAATGGTGTGGCCGGCACGAACAGCGGGTCACCCCGCAGCAGCCGGCCGGCGTTCACGGGGTGGAGGCCATCGACGTCCTTGTCCGGGTCGATGCGCTCCTGCACAGCGATCGCGTCAAGGTGGTCCGGCAGGGGCATCTGGACGATGATCCCGCTGACCTCGGGGTCCGCGTTGAGCCGGTCGATCTCGGCGTGGAGCTCGTCCTGAGCGATGCCAGCTGGTAGCCGCGCCCCCAACGAGCGCATCCCGACGGCCTGGCAGTCGCGCTCTTTGCCGTTGACGTAGACGTGGCTCGCGGGGTCGTCCCCAACCAGGACCGCGGCGAGGCCAGGCACGATGCCTTTGGCTGCCAGCTCAGCGACCTCGGCCGCGATCCGCCCCCGCTCCTCGGCCGCGGTGGCGTTCCCGTCGATGATGCGTGCGCTCATGGGCTGCTGCTCCTGGGGATGTTGGAGGGTCCCGGCAGACGGTATCGTGCCCGGCAGCTCCGCCGCATCCGCTCTGACGGGAGTCCTATTGCCTGCTCGGTGGCGCAGCGTGCTGCCTGCGACCGCTGGCGCGTTGCTCATCGCGTTCTCGGGGATCTTCGTCCGCCTCGCTGGCGTGTCCCCCTCAACGGCGGCGGTGTTCCGCTGCACGTACGCGCTGCCGGCCCTCGGCTTGCTCGCCGCCCGCGAGCGGCGCCGGTACAGTCCGCGCCCGCCCGCCGCGCGGCGAGCGGCGCTGCTCGCGGGGGTGCTGTTCGCCGCGGACCTCATCCTCTGGCACCACTCGATCGCCGCAGTGGGAGCGGGGCTCGCGACGGTGCTCGCGAACACACAGGTCCTGTTCGTCGGTGTGACCGCCTGGCTCGTGCTCGGCGAGCGGCTGGACCGGCGCACGCTGCTCGCCATGCCGGTGATGCTCGGCGGGGTCGCGCTCATCTCAGGCGTGGTGGGCACCGGCGCGTACGGCGAGAGCCCCCTGCTCGGCGTGCTGTACGGAACGCTGAGCGCACTCGCCTACTCGGGCTTCCTGCTCCTGCTCCGCCACGGCAACGCCGACCTGCGCCAGCCCGCCGGGCCACTGTTCGACGCGACCGCGGCCGCAGCGGTCACCGCCGCCCTGGCAGGTTGGACGCTCGGCGACATCGACCTGGCCCCGTCGTGGCCGGCCCACGGGTGGCTCCTGCTGCTCGCGCTCGCTTGCCAGGTGGTCGCATGGCTGTTGATCTCGGTGTCGTTGCCACGCCTGCCCGCCGTCCTCACGTCCGTGCTGCTGCTCCTGCAGCCGGTCGGCTCGGTGTTCCTGGGCGTCGCGCTGCTCGCCGAGACGCCGTCCCCGGCCCAGCTCGCCGGCGTGGCCGCAGTGATCGCCGGCATCCTCATCGCCACCCTTGGCCCACACCAGGCTGAAACCCCGCCCGCCCACACGGAGACGGCTCCAGCCGCCCTGAAGCAAGGGTGACAAGCGGTGAGGCAGTCCCGCGCCAGGCGCATGAGCCAGCGTCACATGCCGTCCTCCGTTCCGCCCTTGCCATCGTTTCACGCCCCTACTGCCGCTGACATCAGCATGTTTCCGCCGTCAACGATGCACGAGGCACCGGTGACATAGCTGGACTGCTCGCTCGCGAGCCATATGACAAGGTCAGCGACCTCGCGCGGCCATCCTGGACGCTGGAGGGGCAAACGTGGCCGTGGGACGGTCGTTGGGTCCACTCCCTCCATGCCGTTCATGGAGGTGGCGATCTCGCCAGGCGCCACGGCATTCACCGTGATCCCATACCGTCCAAGCTCCAGCGCCATCGTCTTGGTCAGCAGATGAAGACCCGCCTTGGCGGCGCAGTAGGCGGCGGAGCCGGAACCCGGGACATATGCATGAATAGACGTGATATTAATGATCCGCCCCTGTGTACCGAAGTCCACCATCCGGCGTGCAGCGGCCTGCGCGCAAACGAACGCACCGGTGAGGTTCACGTCAAGGACGTGCTGCCAGTCGCTGATGGACATCTCCAGGAAGGCAGCGGAGCGGCCCGTCGCGGCATTGTTTACAAAGACGTCGAGGCCACCAAGCGCCCCGACAAGGTCCTCGACGACGTGAGCGCCGATGGCAGGATCACTGAGATCAAGATGGCGTGCCTCCGCTCTTGACCCGGCCTTCCGGATGTCCTCGACCGTCTCGATGACACCTTCCTCGTCGCCATACCACGTGATGCCGACGTCATAGCCCGATCGCGCCAGGCCCGCCGCGATCGCCTTACCGATCCCTGAGTTCGCCCCGGTCACTATGGCGCAACGGCGCATGAACTCTCCTTTAATGTTTCCCATGTGAACCGTTTTCGGTGAGACGGCGCGTCATTCTACCGGCGCTCCCCGCTCGTCCATGGAGACGGGGAGCACAGGGGCGGGGGCCGTCCGGTCAATGCACGCTGAGCCACTGTCACGCTGAGGAAGCGATACTTAGCCACATGCAAACTTCGGTATCTGTGGTCCGGACGGCCCACGAGCTTCTGCCCGATCCCGCTCGCGTCGTTGCGCGGTCATACATACCCGCCGGCGCGGTCGCTCTTGTCGGCAGGGTCCTCTCGCTTCCCGATGACGAGGTTGCGACCCGGCTGGCGGCGGTGCTCCGGGATTTCGGGGACCGGCACCGCGACCTCGAGCGGATCCTGTCCGCCAGCTATCAGCGCGTCGCTCCCAGGCTCGGCAACGGTGTGGCTCCCACGCGCGCGCAGCAGCTGCTGGTCGGCGCCTACGTGACCCTCGAGTACACGCTGGAGGCCGCTGCGCTGTTCAACCCCTCCATGGTGCCCGCGCCTGGACCGCTGCAAGACGGCGACCAGCCCTTCGTCATGAGCATGCGGTCGGTCGGAGAGGGACACGTGTCCTCCATCGAGCTCCGGACGGGGACCGCCTCGGCTGGTGGAAAACTCGCGTTCGACGCGGTAGAGAAGTTCGCCTCCACGGGCGAGATCGGCGAGGCGAAGTACCACCGCGAGATGTTCGAGGCGAAGCTTGACGAGCTGGGCGCCGACTTCGATCTCGTGCGCCAGCTCATCGACCCGCTGGACGAGTGGTTCACCTACCCGCAGCTCGAGGAGCGCCTCGCAGCGGTGGCCGACGAGGGCGTCACACCCGCGGCGGCCTACAAGACCGTCGAGCTCGCGCGCATGCTCGCCTACTCCAACTACGTCGTGTCGTTCGACCCGCAGATGCCCCTGTCCGAGCGCGTCATCTTCCCGGTCGGGCCCACGGAGAGCCACGGCATGGAGGACGCCCGCTTCGTGCGGTTCACCGACGAGGACGGTGCGATCACGTACTTCGCCACGTACACGGCCTTCGACGGCTCGCACATCCTGCCCCAGCTCATCGAGACCGCTGACTTCACCACGTTCCACATCTCGACGCTGAACGGAGCCAGCGCCCGCAACAAGGGCATGGCGCTGTTCCCCCGCAAGATCGGTGGCCAGTTCGTCGCTCTGTCCCGCTACGACCAGGAGAACATCGACCTCATGTTCTCCGACCGCGTGCGCTTCTGGCACGCGCGCGAGCGGCTGCGCAAGCCCGAGTACCCATGGGAGTTCGTGAAGATCGGCAACTGCGGCTCCCCGCTGGAGACCGAAGCTGGCTGGTTGGTGCTGACCCACGGGGTGGGGCCGATGCGCACGTACACGATCGGCGCGCTCCTGCTCGACCTGGAAGACCCGCAACGGGTGATCGGGGAGCTGCCTGCACCTTTGCTGTCCCCCGCCGAGAGCGAGCGCAACGGCTACGTGCCCAATGTCGTGTACTCGTGCGGGGGCATGATCCACGACGGCTGCCTGCTGCTCCCCTACGGCTTCTCCGACACGGGCGTCCACGTCGCGGTCGTGGAGGTGGCCGGGCTGCTGGGCCGCATGAGCATGACTGGGTAAGGTGGCCTTTCATCCGGGACGCCGCCGCTCATGAGGTGGTAACCGGTCGCGGTCGCCCTTTGGCTGCTTGCGTAGTCTGAATCGTGGAGGACGACGCCCATGCGCCTCGTGATGCTGTCCACCTACCCGCCGCGCCCCTGCGGCATCGCCACCTTTGCGGCTGACCTGCGGACCGCGCTGCTGGCCGCGCCTGACGTCGAGGTCGTCGACATCCTCGCGCTCATGCGGGACGAGGGAGCTGTCACGGACCACGTCGTTGGCGTCATCGCCCAGGACCAAGCGGCGGAGTACCGCGCGGCTGCCCGGCTTGTCAACGACGGTAAGTACGACGGGCTGGTGGTGCAGCACGAGTTCGGCATCTACGGAGGGCTGGTTGGCCGCCACGTCCTGGAGCTCGTAGACCGGGTGAGGATCCCGGTCGTCACGATCGCCCACACGGTGATCGGCGATCCGGCCCCTGCGTTGTGTGCGGCCCTGCGCGACCTGGTGGAGGCGTCTGCACGGGTGGTGGTCCTGACCGAGGCGGCGGTGCCCCTGCTCATCGACTTCTACAGCGTCGACCCCCGCAAGGTCACGGTGATTCCCCACGGCGTCCCGGATGTCCCGTTCGACCATCCGGACCCGCACAAGGCGGCGGTCGGCCTCGACGGGCGCACAGTGCTCCTGACCTTCGGGCTGCTCAACCGGAACAAGGGGATCGAGCACGTCATCGAGGCGCTGCCACGGGTTATCGCCGGCCACCCCGACGTGCGCTATGTCGTCCTCGGGGCCACGCATCCTGAGGTCAGGCGCGCGGAGGGGGAGGCGTACCGGACCGAGCTCAAGGCCGCGGTCGAGCGACTGCGGCTGGCCGATCATGTCGAGTTTCGCGATCGGTACGTCTGCATGACCGAGCTGCAGGAGCATCTGCTCGCCGCCGACGTGTACGTGACGCCCTACCAGTCACTCGAGCAGATCACGAGCGGGACGCTCGCCTACGCCGTCGGCATGGGCCGCGCCGTCGTCTCGACGCCTTACCGCCATGCCGAGGAGCTGCTGGCCGAGGGACGTGGCCGCCTCGTACCCTTCCACAGCTCCGAGGCGCTCGCGGAGGCGCTGCTGAACCTGCTGGACGACCAGGAGGGACGCGAGGCGATGCGCTGGCGGGCGTACGCGCACGGCAGGTCGATGACCTGGCCGGCGGTGGGCTTGCAGATGGCGCAGGTGCTGCGCCGAGAGATGGACCGCTCGGCCAGCGTGATCCGATCACCCAAGGCCCTGTGGAGCACGTCAGACTGTGCTCGCCTTGTGAAGCTGGACCACCTCGGACTGCTCACTGATGACACCGGACTGCTTCAGCACGCGAAGCACGGGGTCCCAGACCGGCGGCTCGGCTACTCGACCGACGACCAATCGCGCGCGCTCGTGCTGGCCGTCACCCACCACGCACGCTTCGGCGACGCGCTGTCACGCCGCTTGGCCACGACGTACCTCGCCTACCTCCGTTACGCCCAGCTCGACGATGGTCGCTTCCGTAACGTGATGGGCTACGACCGTCGATGGCGCGACGCCGCCGGCAGCGAGGACACCCTCGGCCAGTCCCTGTGGGCGCTGGGCATCGCCCTGCGCGCCGCTCCGACGGCGGGGCAGCGGCGCCTGGCAGGCGATCTGCTGGACCACTCCCTGCCCGCAGCCAAGCGGCTCGAGCATGTGCGGGCGATGGCCTACGCCTTGTGCGGGCTCACCGAGGTGCCTGACCGCCACGGTACCAGGGCACTGATCGAGCTCCTCGTCAGTCGGTTGGTCTTGGCATTCCGCAGGGCGAGCCGGCCGGACTGGCAGTGGTGCGACAACGTCCTGACCTACGCGAACACGAAGATCGGCGAGGCGCTCCTGCGCGCGGGCATGGCGCTTGACCGCCCCGATTGGAGAGCCCTCGGGCTACAAGCCCTCGACTTCGTCCTGGCCGCCACGTATGACGGTGAGCACTTCGACTTCATCGGCAACCAGGGCTGGGGGCACCGCGACGGCGCTGCTCCGGTCTACGCGCAGCAACCGATCGAGGCGGGTTACACGGCACAAGCCTGCCGGCTGGCCCACGACATCACGAACGAGGCCCGCTACGCCCGCTGCGCCGAGGACGCCGTGGCGTGGTTACTGGGGCACAACCGCCTCGGCGTGGCGCTCTACGACCCCACCACCGGCGCCTGCGCGGACGGACTCGAGCGCTCAGGCGTCAGCAGCAACGCGGGCGGGGAGTCAGCTATCTGC
This sequence comes from Egibacteraceae bacterium, assembly GCA_050743125.1. Classification (GTDB taxonomy): domain Bacteria; phylum Actinomycetota; class Nitriliruptoria; order Euzebyales; family Egibacteraceae; genus JBOGEB01. The sequence goes on along the minus strand of JBOGEB010000030.1, from coordinate 8,009 downwards.
GCCCTCCTTGGGCTGCTGGCTGGAGCAGACGGGGCCGTGGCGCTGCCTGGGAAGGCCGCGCGGGCGTCCTGATGCGCATCGGGATGCTGGCGCCGATCGCCTGGCCACGGCCTGCATGTCCTCCAACTGGGCGGTGATGCCGCCAGCGCCGCCACGCACCGACAGCCCAACGTCTCGTGAGCGCCCGGCCACCGCGACACCTAATGGCGGAAGTGGCGGCGGCCGGTGAGGACCATGGGGATGTTGCGCTCGTCGCAGGCAGCGATGGTCTCGGCGTCGCGGACGCTGCCGCCGGGCTGGACGAGCGCGGCCACGCCCGCGTCGAGCGCGAGGTCGGGGCCGTCGCGGAACGGGAAGAACGCGTCGCTCGCGAGCACCGAGCCGCCAGCCCTCCCCCCCGACTTGACGATCGCGATCCGCACGCTGTCCACGCGCGACGGCTGGCCCGCTCCCACGCCGACGACCGCCCGGTCGCGCGTGAGCACGATCGCGTTCGACTTCACGTGCTTGCACACGGTCCAGGCGAACGCGAGCTCGGCGAACGTCGCGTCGTCGGGCTTTGCCGCCGTGGGCACGGTCCAGCTCGAGGGCTCCTCCGGGGTGACGTCCGCCTCCTGGACGAGCAGCCCGCCGCTCACCGTGCGGGTCACGAGCCGCCGTCCCGGCTGGTCAGGCCGCGTGATCTCGAGCAGGCGGAGCTTGCGCCTGGTCCGTAACGTCTCCAGCGCCCCGTCGGAGAACGAGGGTGCGACGACGACCTCGGTGAACACCTCGACGATCTGCCGAGCGGTCGCCTCGTCGAGCGGCCGGTTCACCGCGACGATGCCCCCGAACGCGCTGAGCGGATCACCGGCGAGCGCGCGCGGGTACGCGTCGGCAAGACATGAGGCGACCGCGAGCCCCGCAGGGTTCGTGTGTTTGACGATCACCACGCACGGTGAGTCGAAGTCGGTCACCGCCGCCCAGGCCGCGTCGGTGTCGAGCAGGTTGTTGTAGGACAGCGGGTTGCCGCCGAGCTGCCGGGCCGAGCCCAGCCCCCAGCCAGCGCCGCGCTCGACGTAGTACGCGGCCCCCTGGTGCGGGTTCTCGCCGTAGCGGAGGTCGTGCGCCTTGGCGTACACCGGCCCGTACCGCGCAGGGAACGGCTCGTCCCGAGCCATCCAGGCGGCGATGTCGGCGTCGTAGGCGGCGGTTCGGGCGAACGCCTTCGCGGCGAGCCGCGCGCGGGTCGCCGACGTGACCCCGCCGTGGGCGCGCAGCTCCGCCAACAGGTCACCGTAGTCGGCGGGGTCGACAAGCACGGCGACGTGGGCGTGGTTCTTCGCCGCGGCACGGGTCATCGCGGGCCCGCCGATGTCGATCATCTCGACGGCTTGGGCCGGGGCAACGCCCGCCGAGGCCACGGTCTCGCGGAACGGGTAGAGGTTCGAGACGAGCAGGTCGATGCCGGCGATGCCGTGCTCGGCGAGCGCGGCCCGGTGCCCCTGTTTCGACCGGTCAGCCAGCAGGCCCGCGTGGATCGCGGGGTGGAGGGTCTTCACCCTGCCGCCCATGATCTCGGGGAAGCCAGTGACCTCGCTCACCTCGGTGACCGGCGCCCCCGCCTCGCGGACCGCGCGAGCGGTCGCGCCCGTGGAGATCAGCTCGACGCCGGCCTCGTGGAGGCCGCGCGCCAGCTCGTCCAGCCCGGTCTTGTCCCAGACGCTCAGCAGCGCCCGCTTGATCGTCGCCAGCCCCTCGGTCACGGCTTCAGCCTCACCACTCGTCCCTCGACCTCCAGAACGCCAGAGCAGAACAGCGCAACCGCCTCACGCAGAAGCCGGTGCTCGACGGCCTTGATGCGCTCGTGCAGGCTGCCCTCGGTGTCGCCGGGCTCGACCCTCACCGGCTCCTGGAGCACGATGGGGCCGGCATCGACCTCCTCGATCACGAAGTGCACCGTCGCGCCGGTCACCTTCACCCCGTAGGCCAGCGCGTCGCGGACCGCGTGGGGGCCCGGGAACGACGGCAGCAGCGCGGGGTGGGTGTTGAGCAGCGGCCAGCGCTCGACCCAGCGGGCGTGAAGGATCCGCATGAACCCTGCGAGCACGACGAGGTCCGGTGCGTACTCGGCCACGCGCACGAACAGCTCGGCGTCCCACTCGTCCCGCACGCCGTACTCGCCGAACGGCACGAGGACGGTGTCGACGCCCGCCTTCTCCGCGCGGACCAGGCCGTAGGCGTCCGGCCGGTCAGCGCCGACGAGCACAATCTGTCCACCAAGGTTGTCTGCGTCGAGCAGCGCTTGGAGGTTCGTGCCCTCACCCGACACGAGCACCGCGATCCGCTTGGCATGCTGCATCGCGTCGGATCATGCCACCGCCGGCGGGAGCGGCAAGCGGTTGCGTGACGCCGCGCGGCGGTCACACTGGATGCGAGCAAACCACCATCGACGCCGGGAGGTGAGCTGTGCCATCGACGCCCGTGCCACCCAGCCGCTGGACTTGGTTCGCGCGCCCAGAGGGCATCCCGGTGCTGCGCGGCTGGCTCCACGGGGCCATGACGCCACTGGCCCTCGCTTGCGCGTGGGTCCTTTGGCGGTCGGTGCACGACCGCCCACCCGCCCGGGTCTCGGTGGCGGTCTTCGGTGTCTGCCTGGTCGGGCTCTACACCACCAGCGCGCTCTGCCACCTCCCCCGCTGGGGCGCCCGCGCCCGGGAGGTCCTCTCCCGGTGGGACGGTGCGATGATCCAGCTGTTCATCGCGGGGACGTTCACGCCGATCGGGTTCCACACGCTGGACGGGCACTGGCGCCTGTGGAGCCTTGTCGGTGCCTGGGCCGTCGCGATCGTCGGTGCGGCGATCGCGGTCTCGCCGCTGTGCGCCCCCCGCTGGCTCGGCACCCTCGGCTACATCGCGGTGGGCTGGCTCTCCGTCGTCCCGTTCACCAAGATCATCAGCGCGCTGCCGTGGGAGGGTTCGGGGCTGATCGTGCTCGGCGGGGTGCTCTACACCCTTGGGGGTGTCGTCTTCGCCGCCCGCCGCCCGGACCCCTTCCCGGCCTGGTTCGGCTACCACGAGGTCTTCCATCTCCTCGTCGTCGCGGGCAGCGCCGCGCACTACCTGACGATCTGGCGTTACGTGCTCTGAATTGTTCAGCGGCCGAGGCGGTCGATCATCAGCGCGGCGGTCTCGGTCGGGTTCGTGCCCACCGCGATGCCGAGGGCCTCCAGCGCGACCTTCTTGTCGACGGCCGTCTCGCCACCCGAGCCGCCCTGCTTGACGATGGCGCCGGCATGGCCCATCTGCTTGCCCACCGGAGCGGTGAACCCGGCCACGTAGGCGACGACCGGCGTGTCCGGCGCGTGCGCGCTGAGCCACCGGCCGACCCGCTGCTCCTCGGTGCCGCCGATCTCGCCCACGAGCACGATCGCCTCGGTCTCGGGGTCAGCGACCATTCGGGGAATGACGTCGAGGAAGTCCGACCCGACGATCGGATCGCCGCCGATGCCGACACAGGTCGAGATGCCGACGCCGGCCAGGTGCAGCTCGTGCATGATCTGGTAGGTCAGCGTCCCCGACCGGGAAACGAGGCCCACGCTCCCCGGCTTCGTGATCTCGCCGGGGATGATCCCGACGTTCGCCTTCCCGGGCGAGATCACGCCAGGGCAGTTCGGGCCGATGAGCGTCGGCCGCCCGTCCTTGACGAACGTCCCGTCCGGCAGCCGGGGGTACAGGGTGTGGTAGGCGACGGCCAGGTCGTGGACCGGCACGCCCTCGGTGACGCACACAATCGTCGCGATGCCCGCCTCGTACGCCTCGAGGATCGCGTCCTTCGTGAACGGCGCGGGAACCATGATCATCGAGCAGGTCGCACCCTCGCGCTCGACTGCCTGGGCGACGGTCGCGTAGACCGGGACGCCAAGCTCGGACCAGGTGGTCCCCCCCTTGCGCGGGTGCGTACCGGCGACGATCTTCGTGCCGTACGCCTGGTTCCGGCGGGAGTGGAACGTGCCCTGCCTGCCGATGCCCTGAACGACGACGCGGGTCTCTCCGTCGATGAGAATGCTCACGCCGCACCCCCTGCCAGCGCCACGGCCAGCTCGGCGGCCTCGATCATCATCTCGGCCGGCACGATGTTCGGGTGCCGGGCCTCGTCGAGGATCCGACGGCCCTCCCCAGCGTTCGTCCCGTCGAGCCGGACGACGAGCTTCTGCGGGACGTCACCAAAACGCTTCAACGCGTCGAGGATCCCCCGGGCGATCAGGTCACAGCGCGTGATGCCACCGAAGATGTTCACCAGGACAGCGCGGACCTGGACGTCGGACAGCACGAGCGACAGCGAGGCCGCCATCGTGCCGGCGTCCGCGCCGCCGCCCACGTCGAGGAAGTTCGCCGGCCGGCCGCCCACCTGCGAGACGACGTCGAGGGTCGACATCACCAGCCCGGCGCCGTTGCCCAACACGCCCACGTCGCCGTCCAGCTTGACGTACTGCAAGCCGAGCTGCCTCGCCTTCGCTTCCAGCGGGTCGGCGGCGTCGGCACCGCCCAACGCGGCGAGGTCAGGGTGGCGGAACAGCGCGTTGTCATCGATCGAAACCTTGGCGTCGAGGGCGCACAGACGGCCGTCGGCCTCCAGGACGAGCGGGTTGACCTCGAAGAGCGTCGCGTCGCAGCTCACGAACCCCGCGTAGAGCCGCACGAGGAGGGCCGCGACCTGCTCCTGGACCGACGGGGGAAAACCGGCCTGGCTGGCGATCCGCACCGCCGCCAGACGCCCGAGGCCCTTGGTCGGGTCGACGTCGACCTTGGCGACCTGCTCGGGGCTGCGGCGGTTGACCTCCTCGATCTCGACGCCGCCACAGACCGAGCAGATCACCTTGTAGCCCTTGCTTACGCGGTCGTAAATGATCGACAGGTAGTACTCCGCCGCGATGTCGCTGGCGGGCTCGACGAGCACCTGGCCCACCAGGTGACCGCCGATGTCCAGGCCGAGGATCGCCTCGGCAGCCTCACGGGCGGCGGCAGGGTCTTGGGCGAGCTTCACTCCCCCCGCCTTGCCTCGCCCGCCGCTGCGGACCTGGGCCTTCACGACGACCGGGACGCCGAAGGAGCGCGCGAGCCGCTCGGCCTCGTCGGCGCTGGCCGCGACCCCGCCCTCCGGGGTGGTCGGGATGCCGAGCCGGCGGAACAGCGCCTTGCCTTGGTGCTCCATCAAGTCCATGTCGGGTTCCTAACCGGGTTCCTCACTCGCGAGGTCGTACGTTCGCTTTGACCCAGTCGATGATGTCGGTCGTGCGCGCGCCGGGCGTGAAGATCGCCGCCACACCCTGCGCATTGAGCGCGCGGATGTCCGCCTTGGGGATGATCCCGCCGCCGAACACCACGACGTCGTCGGCCCCGCGCTCAGCGAGCAGGCGCACGACCTTGGGGAACAGCGTCATATGGGCGCCGGAGTGGATCGACAGGCCGACGGCCTGCACGTCCTCCTGCAGCGCGGCCTCGACGATCTGCTCGGGGGTCTGGTGCAGGCCGGTGTAGACGACCTCGATCCCTCCGTCGCGCAGCGCCCGCGCCACGATCTTCGCCCCCCGGTCATGGCCGTCGAGCCCAGGCTTCGCGATCAGCACGCGAATGGCCACCGTTGCGTCTCCTCGTCCGGGCGGAACAGACTTCGCTGTCTGGCCACCTGCCACGCGCGCGGTGCGATCATAGCCCAGACCAAGGCGAAGGCTTGCGAGAACATGGATCAGAAGCGCGGCGCAGACAGCGCACACGCAGAGTACGGCCCGAGCGGTTACCTGCCCCAGCGGGCCGCCAAGCGGGCGCGCAAGATCGTGCTCCGTGGGCGGATGGGCCTGGGGTGGCCACTGGCCGCCCTCGCCGCCGCGGCCGTCATCGCCGTCGCCGGGACGGTCTTCCTGTCGACCTGGTCGTCACCCCCGCCGCCGCCCTGGGAGGCCGCCGGCCCACTCAGCCTGGTCGACCGGGTGACCGTCCTGCCCGCGGGCGGACTCGACCACGGCGCGCTGATCGTCCGCGCTGACGGCGATCTGCGGGCCTTCGCCGCCCCTGCCGCTCCCGTCGCCTACTGTGCCGCATCAGCCCACCTCGAGTCGGCCGCCGGGGCGGTCTGGGGGCTGGACGGCCGGCTGCTCAGCGATCACCGAGGCGAGCGCTCCCTGCGGCGGATCCCTGTGCGGGCGTTCGACGGAACGGTGTACGTCAACCCCACCGCGGGCGACGCCCTCCCCGCGCGTCCCGGTGTGGCCACCCCCGCCTGCTGACCCAGCGCAGCCGGCGGGCCAGCCCTGGCCGATGGTGCACCGCGCCGTGCCCGGAGATGGCGTGAGGCCGCTCCTGACGGCAGTACGCTCGCGAGCCGGGGCACAGTCCCTTGCCGCAGGGATCGGGCCTCCCCGATACGTCTGCGGGGTTCAAGAGGCAAAGGAGCCTGCAAGTGGCGAGCGAGCTGGTCTACGAGATCACCGGCGGGGACCCGGTCCGTGGGCGCATCACGGCGCTCGGCGCGAAGAACTTCGTGACGAAGGCGATGGTCGCAGCGCTTCTCGGGGACAGCCCGACGACGCTCACCAACGTTCCGCCGATTGGCGACGTCGACATCACCGCGCAGATGCTGCGCGCGGTCGGCGTCCTGGTCGAAAGCGCTGGTGAGCGCCAGATGCGCATCGACGCGCAGGGCCTGGCCGCCGGGGACGTGCCGCTGCCGCACTCGGGCAGCAACCGGATCCCGATCCTCCTGTTGGGAGCGCTGCTGCACCGCTTCGACCAGGTCGCGGTCCCGCTGGTCGGCGGGTGCATGATCGGCAAGCGGGGGGTCGACTTCCACCTCGGGGCGCTCGAGGCGTTCGGCGCGCGGGTCGAGTCCTCCGAGGCCGGCTACCTCGCCCAGCGCAACGGGGCGCTGCGGGGCGCGGACATCCGCCTCCCCTACCCGAGCGTCGGCGCCACGGAGACCTGCCTCTACCTGGGGTCGCTCGCCCGCGGCCGGAGCGTGATCCGCAACGCCGCGTCCGAGCCGGAGATCATGGAGCTGATCACGATGCTCCGCGGCATGGGCGCGATCATCTTCACCCGCCCCGGGCGCGAGATCGTGATCGAGGGCGTCGAGCACCTGCGCGGGACGAAGATGCAGGTGCTCGGCGACCGCATCGAAGCCGCCTCCTGGGCGTGCCTGGCCGCCGCCTCGGAAGGCGAGATCATCGTCGAGGGCGCCCGCCCGGACAGCCTCGGCAACTTCCTGTCCTACTTCGCCAAGGCCGGCGGCGGCTTCGAGCTGGAGGGCCCGCAGACGATGCGGTTCTTCCGCCGCGACCGCCTGAGCCCCTGCGTGCTGGAGACCGACGTGTTCCCCGGCTTCTCGACCGACTGGCAGCAGCCGTTCGCGGTCGTGCTCACCCAGGCGGACGGCGTGTCCGTCCTGCACGAGACCGTCTACGAGCACCGGCTGGGCTACCTGTCCGTGCTCGACCAGCTCGGCGCGATGACCCAGGTGTACGACACCTGCCTGGGTGGCGGGCCCTGCCGCTTCAACTCCTCCGCCTGGCCGCACAGCGCGATCATCCAAGGCCCGTCCCACCTGCGCGCCGTCGGCACGATCACCGTCCCCGACCTGCGCGCCGGCCTGGCCTACATCATCGCCGCCGTCGTCGCCAAAGGCTCCACCGAGCTCCGCGGCGCCGACTTCGTCGAGCGCGGCTACGGCAACGTCGTCCCCCGGCTCCAAGCAATGGGCGTCGCCATCGAGCGGGTCGTCAGGGGCTGAGCACGTGTTGGAGAATCGCGGCCTTGCCTCGCGGGCGAAGCGAAGCGGAGCGCGGTTTCAGTGGCCGTCTATGGGGGACTCCCCCAGCCCCTGGCCGCCGAAACCGCAACAGCTCTAACAAAAACATACGACGATGGCTTGACGAGTCGGTCGCGTCGCGTCCCGGAAAGAGGCTCCGACCTAAAAGGCTCTTCGCGAGCGGAACCCGACGCGACGCGACCTCCCACAACAATCTCAAACACGT
>JBOGEB010000029.1:0-30443 GCA_050743125.1 Egibacteraceae bacterium | reverse complement strand
CGCGAGGACCTTGTCGCGGTCCATTTCGTCGTGGGCAACGGCCAGCTGTGGGCCCGCCTCGGCGATCTCCGCGCCCTCGGCGCCACCGGCATCGTCGCGCTGGAGCCCCAAGCCCTCCTCCCCTGAGAACGTGCGTCGGGTCACCGGGTGGCGCCCCCGGCCGAATCCTCTCGTCTTTCGAAAACAGCAGCGTGAGGGCTGCAGTGACCGATGACCGCTGCGCGTTGGCGATCCGTCTCACGTCCGGCTCAGCGATGTGACGAGCGGCCGGCGTCATGGTCACGAGGTCAAAGATGCCTCGAGGAGAAAGATGGAGCTGGAACCGCACGTCCTGCCGCCGGCGGAGCTCGAATGTGGTGGACAACTCAGTGACGACCTGAGCCTCTTTTTTGGCCCGGATGCCCAAGCCTGGCAGCTCGTACCGCTCCCTGAGTTCCGCCAGGTGGTCAAGTGCAGGGATGACGACGACGAGCAGCCCGCCAGACGCGGCCAGCCGTGCGAACTCACCGACGTTTCTGGGAGCGAGCACATTGAGGCCCAGCCGGGCTGCGCCTGATGCAAGGGGAACTGTTGAGCGTACGTCGCACACCACGAAGTTGAGATCGGGGTAACGCACCGACGCCAGCCTTGTGGCCGCCTTGGAGACGTCCACGCCGAAATAGCAGAGTTCGGAACCCGGCAGAGCGTGAGGCAGCGCACCGGCGAGTTGAGCAAGGTAGTAGCCCACCCCGCAGCCGCTATCCAGGACATAGCGTGACTCGCTATCCGTGGGAGTGATTGCGGCCAGGTGGGCGGCCGCGGTGTCGCTACTGGCGTTCGCGAGCGGAAGAAAGTGGCTCGCCTCCAGGAGTCGTCGATGTGCCTCCAGCAGCTCGCGTGTGTCACCTGGGGCGTTTGACCGAGACCTTCCGCGCATCAGGAGATTGAGATATCCCTGGCGCGCGATGTCGAACGTGCGCGCGCGAGGACAAATGGTGCTCTTACCCTGCAGCCGCATCTGATGCTGGCAGACGGGGCAGCGAAGAGATGGTACGCAGCGCGGTTGCATTGGTGAGCAGCACCCTGGCTGAAGTTGTCAGGGCTCCAAGACGACCTTGCCGAACACCTCGCCGGCCTGCATCTGGCGGTAGGCGGCGTGGGCCTCGGCGAGTGGGTACGTGGCGTCGATCACGGGCCGGACCCCGGTGTCACCGAGCATGCGGATGAGTTCGGTGAGCTCCCGGCGGGTGCCCATCGTCGAGCCGACGATGCGGAGCTGGCGGTAGAACACGCGCCGGAGGTCGGCCGGGGGATTGGGGCCCGAGGTCGCGCCCGCGCAAACGATCACGCCGCCGGGCTGGACGCTGCGCAGCGAGTGGTGCCAGGTCACCTCGCCGACGGTCTCGAGTACGCCGTCCACTCGCTCGGGCAGGTGGGCACCTGGCTCGAACGCTCCGTGAGCGCCGAGATCGACAGCTCGCTTACGCTTCTGGAGGGACCGGCTCGTGACGTACACCCGCAGGCCAGCGGCATGCGCGAGCATAATCGCCGCGGTCGACACACCCCCGCCCGCGCCCTGGACGAGCACCCGCTGGCCCGGGCGGAGATCGCCTTGGACGAAAAGCATCCGGTAGGCGGTCAGCCATGCGGTCGGCAGGCACGCGGCCTCGGCGAAGGACAGTTCGGAAGGTTTGTCGATGAGGTTGACCGTGGGCGCCGCGAGCAGCTCAGCGTGAGTGCCTGGGTAGCGTTCCGAGAACACCGAGAACGGTGCGTCCGGAGTCTCCGGGCCGCTGCCGTCGCCCGTGATCACCGCGTGGACGACGACCTCGCGCCCGTCGGCGGTGACCCCGGCCGCGTCGCAGCCGAGAACCATCGGGAGTTGGTCGGACCGCAGGCCGACGCCTCGCAAGGACCAGAGGTCGTGGTGGTTCAGGCTGGCGGCCTTGACCTGAATGACCTCCCACCCTGCCCGGGGTGGGGTGGCATCCGGGCACTGGACGATGTGGAGGCCAGCAAGCGGGTTCTCTTGGGAGAGGCTGGCGGCGGTAACGGCGAGCATGCGTGGGAGCCTACCGACGCTTGTGGCCAGGGAATCGCACGCCGTGTGCGATTCCCTGGCCAGGTTGCGTCTCCTGGAGTTCCTCCTCGTTGACCACTCGCGGGTCGACGCGGACCCGAAGCCGACCGGCCGGCGGCCCCGATGTCGATGGTCCCCGCCTACCTCGACATCGGGGCGCCGGCCCCGCCTGGCGGCCCCTTGGAAGAGCGGACGCGCCCGCGTCCGTCCTTCCCAGTGATCAGACCGTCGCCCTCGCGAGGCCGATCACCGCGACGAGTGTCATGAGCAGACCTGGCACGAGCACCGTCCGCATGAGCTGCGGCACCCCCTTGCGATGCATCGTTCCGCCCCCTAGCTGCCAGGTGTTCACGTCACTCATCCGGATCAGCGCGCGAGCGGACCGAATGGTTGCGGGCAGATGAAAAACTTGTGGCGTGGAGGCGGGGTCGCCGAGATTCTCGGTGCAGCGGGTGGTCGCCCGGCGAGCGCTCACGACCGGCGTCCCAAGATGTGCATGTTCTGGTGTATTTGCAGGAGGCCGCGCACTCGTTGGTGCAGGGCTGGGGATTGCGCAACCCGGGGAGGAGAGACCCGGCCTATCGTCTCCAGGACGTGAGGACGCTCATCGACTTCCTCGTGCCGCCCCGCTGTGCCGGGTGTGACGCCCCGGTCACCACGTCACGGGTGCCGTTCTGCCCGCGCTGCCTGACCGAGGCCCGGCGACTGGAGCTGCCCGCCGGGGACCGGTACCGGCTGGCGGAGGGAGTGCTGGCGGTGGGCCTCTACCGGTACGCCGGCCCGGTGGCGGCAGCCGTGCGGGCGATCAAGGCGGGTGGTCGGCACGCTGCGGCGCGGGGCCTGGCCGAGCTCATGCGCTCCCGGCTCGGCCTGCCGGCGGGTGTGCCCGTGACCTGGGTGCCGTCGAGTAGGCGTCGGCTGCGGGAGCGCGGCTTCGACCTGCCCCGGCTGCTCGCCGGCCCGGGGGCGCTCGGCCTGCTCAGCCGGATCGCGGACCGGCCGGACCAGACGACGCTCGACCCCGCGTCTCGCCGTCAAAGCCCCTGGGGGTCCTTCGCGCCGCTCGGGCGCGCACCGCCCGCCGTGGTCCTGGTCGACGACGTGCGGACCACCGGCGCGACGGCCACAGCTGCGGCGACCGCCCTCCGCAGCGCTGGCGCCCGGCGCGTGCTCGTGGCGACCCTCGCGGTCGCTGGCGGGCAGGCCGGCCAGCGAGCCGGCTTGGAGGGGCATGACGGCACTGACCCCGATCAGGCCTTGCCGAGTCCGCGGACCCGGTAGGGGATGCTCGTGGTGACGACGCCCGGCTCGAACAGCAGCGCGCCCTTGATGAGCAGGGCGGTCTGGTTGTGGAGCGGTCGGTGCCACCAATGCTCGAGGGCGAACTCGGGCAGCACGCACGTCACGACGGTGCGCTGGCCGTCGGGCCCGAAGCCGCGGACGTACTCGCGAATCGTGCCGACGATCGAGCGGAAGGGGCTGTCGACGATCTCGAGGGGGACCTTGACCTGAAAGTCGTCCCATTCGCTGAGGAGGCGGGTGGAGTGGTCGTGCTCGAGGTTGACCGACAGCGCCTGGACCGAGGTGGCCTGCATGCCTTGGGCATAGGCGAGGGCACGGAAGGTGCCGTTGTGCACGCCGGAGACGAGCACCACGACGTGGTGCTCGACCGGCTCGACGACCTCGTAGGGGCCAGGGCCGCCGTCGCTGGCGACGACGTTGGTGACGACGAGGTTGCCCGCGCCGACCAGCCTGGCTTTGGCGCGCTGAGCACGGCGGTGGGACACGAGCACGTCCAGCCAGGACTGGGAGCGGGTCTCGGGCACGATTGCGGTGGTGAAGCTGTTGGGGTGGCGTTGAGCGTAGGCGCGCGCGCGGTTGGAGAAGGCGGTGACCACGCCTCTGCCCCGTTCAGCGTTGAGCAGCTCCAGCGGGACGTCGGGGGCGAGCTCGTTCCAGCGCTCGGCGAAATCGGGTTGCGCGTCGGGGGCGGCGATGGCGTGGATCGAGACAGGGCCCATCCGCTGGGCATAGGAGAGCGCGGTGGCGGTGGCGGCGTCGACCCGGTCCTCCAGGATGAGCACCCGGTTGGGGCGCGGCGCCTCGGGCTCGTGCAGATCGGTCCGCAGCGCCAGACTCATCTGCTGGTAGTGGCGGTGGATCCGTTTCATCATGAGCACGATCAGCGCGGTGGCGAGGATCACGATCCACGCGCCGCCGGCGAACTTCGCGACGATGGTCACGATGAGCACGACCCCGGTGGTCACCGCCCCGAAGCCGTTGATGGTCGCGGATCGCCGCCAGCTGCGCCCCTTGGTCCTCAGCCAATGGCGCACCATGCCGGTCTGCGAGAGCGTGAACGAGGTGAACACCCCGACCACATAGAGGTGGATCAGCTTGCCCACGTCCGCGTCGAACACGACGAGCAGGAGGGCCGCTAGGCTCGTGAGCACCAGCACGCCGTTCGAGAACACCAGGCGGTCTCCGCGGGCCAGGAACTGGCGCGGCAGGAAGCGGTCGGCGGCGAGGACCGACGACAGCCGTGGGAAGTCCGCGAACGCGGTGTTCGCGGCCAGGATGAGGATCGCTGCGGTCACGACCTGCACGAGGTAGAAGCCGAAGGTCTTGGCGCCGAATACCGCGGCGGCGATCTGCGAGGTTACGGTCCGAGGCGCGCCCTCGTAGGCGATGACCCCGTGGACATGAGTCGCGAGGAAGCTGATCCCCAGGAACATGGACACCGCAATGATCCCCATGATCCCGAGCGTCGCCGCCGCGTTCCGGCTCTGCGGGTAGCGGAAGGCGGGGACGCCGTTCGAGATCGCCTCGACCCCGGTCAGCGCCGTAGACCCGGAGGAGAACGCCCGGAGCAGGACGAACAGCGTCAGGGAAGCCTCGGCCACCGGCAGTGGCGGCTGGAAGCCCGCGGGGACCGTGGGGCATCCTCCCACCAGGCACCGCGCGACTCCGGTGGCGATGAGCACGAGGATGGTCGCGATGAACATGTAGGTCGGCAGCGCGAAGACCGCTCCCGCCTCCTTCACCCCGCGGAGGTTCGCCAACATCACGAGCAGGACGAACCCGATCGACAGCTCGACCCGGTAGGGCAGCAGCAGGTGAGGCGGCGCTGCCGACGTGATCGCCGCCACCCCCGCGGCGATCGACACGGACACCGTCAGCGTGTAGTCGATCAGCAGCGCGCTGGCCGCGGTCAGGCCCGGGATGTCGCCGAGGTTCTCGCGCGCGACGATGTACGCGCCGCCGCCGTGCGGATAGGCCCGCACCGTCTGGCGGTAGCTCACGACGACGATGACGAGCAACGCGGCCACCGCGAACGACAGCGGCAGGATGAACGCGAACGCGAACGCGCCCACCAGCGCGAGGATCTTCATCATCTCCTCGGTCGCGTACGCGACCGAGGAGAGGGGGTCGGAGGAGAAGACCGGCAGGGCCATCCACTTGGGCAGAAGTTGGTGCTTCAGCTCCCTGGTGGCGCGGGGCCGGCCGATGAGGGCGCGCTTCACGTTCCCCACGACGGTCTCCACCAAGATGGTCCCCCTGCAAGGATTGGTGCCAGGCGCCGACGGTATCGTAGGCCACCATTGAACAGCCTGCCGGACCACGCCGGGAGAGGAACGCTGCCGTGCACGTGATCATCGCTGGCTGCGGCAGAGTCGGGTCGCAGCTCGCAACCGCCCTGGATGCTGACGGTCACAGCGTTGCCATCATCGACAAGAACCCCCTCGCTTTCCGGTGGCTCGAGGACGACTTCGGGGGCGAGACGCTGGAGGGGGTCGTCTTCGACCGGCAGACCCTGGAGAAGGCGGGGATCAAGCGCGCGCAGGCGTTCCTCGCCGTGACAAGCGGCGACAACTCGAACATCGTGTCCGCCCGCACGGCGAAGGAGCGCTACGGCGTCGGCCACGTCGTCGCCCGCATCTACGACCCGATCCGCGCGGCGATCTACGAGCGGCACGGGATCACGACGATCGCCTCCGCTCGGTGGACCGCCGAGACCATCCTTCGCGCGGTGCTCCCCCAGGGTGAGTGCGTCCAAGGGGCGCTGGGCCCTGGTGAGGGTGACGTCGTCCTCCTCGACGTCGAGGTTCCGCGCCTGGAGCGCCCGCTGGGGGCCGCCTCGCTCAACCGCCCGGGCGAGGCGGTCCTTGCCGCGGTCACGCGCGGCGGCCAGACGCGGGTGCCGGGCCTAGGGATGCTGCTCCAGTCCGGCGACCGCGTCCACCTGGCGGTCCAGCGGGAGGCGCTCGACAAGGTCCGTGCGCGTGTGCGGTCCCTCGGGGAGGAGATCGCATGAAGGTCGTCGTCGCCGGTGGTGGCAACATCGGGCGGTACCTCGCCCACGACCTTGCCAAGAACGGCCATGAGGTCACGATCATCGAGCAATCCGACCATGCGCTCGCCAAGGTCACTGGTGAGGGGATCGCCACGATCCGTGGCGACGCATGCGAGCCGCTCGTGCTCGCACGTGCCGGCGTCCGCGAGGCCGACGTTGTCGTGGCCGCGACGGGCGACGACGAGGACAACCTCGTCGTCAGCCTGCTCGCCAAGGAGGAGTTCGCGGTCCCGCGGGTCCTCGCCCGGGTCAACCACCCGACGAACGAGTGGCTCTTCGACGACCAGTGGGGCGTCGACGTGGCGGTCAGCCCACCGCACCTGCTGACCGCTCTCGTCGAGGAGGAGGTCAGCACCGGAGACCTCGTGTCGCTTCTGCGGCTCCAGCGCGGTCAGGTCGAGCTCGTCGAGGTGCGGCTCGACGAGCGCTCCCCGGCGATCGGCCGCCGCGTGAGCCAGCTCGATCTACCGAGCGACGTCACCCTCGTCGCGGTCGTGCGCGACGGTCACGTGACGCCTTGCCGCGGCACGACCCCGCTGACCGCCGGTGACGAGGTCCTCGCGCTCTGCGCGAACGGCCGCCAGCAGGAGCTCCACGCCCGCCTGGTCGGCAAGGTCGGGCCAGGCCCCAGCAGGCGTCACCCGTAGGGCTCGACGACCAAGGACCAGTCCGGGTTGCGCATCCTCAAGGCCCCCTCGGCGAGCGCGACCGTGCCTGTGAGCATGAGGCCGCCGCCAAGCTCGATCCCGGTGAGCGCACTCCGCCCCGTCCACGTCGCGGTCAGCCGCTCGGTGCCGTCCTCGACGGTGACGTCGATGCAGCGGCCTGGTACGAGCCTGATCTTGTGTATCACCCCCACGCAGGTGCCCTGATGACGGGGGCGCAGCTCGGCGATCGGGGTCGCGTCCGCGAACTGAGCCTGCCAGCGCTTTAGGTCCTCGTCGCGGTTGCGCGTTGCGGGATCGGGCATCGACTCAGAGTAGCCTTGCGACAAAACTCTTGCGTCGGGAGCGAACAGGCTGCACCATGCCCAGCAGGAGGGCGCCGATGCATGACCGTCGAGTCGCGTATGAGTTGTGCGCGGCGCTGCCCTGCGAAGACACAGGCCCCGGACCCAGTGGTCGGGGCCTTCCTGCGTCTGGCGAGGTGATCGGTGGACGTCATCGTCAAGGCAAAGAACTGTGAGGTTCCGGTCAGGCTGAAAGAGGACGCTGTCTCGAAGGTCACGCACGCGACCCGGTTCTTCGACCGGGTGAGTGAGATCGAGATGGTGTTCAGCGAGGAGCACAACCCCCGTATCGCTGAGTCCGCGCGTGTTGAGGTCACCGCCCGCACCAAGCGCCACCTCATCCGCGCGCTCGGCTCTGCTGGCGATCATCGCGGCGCTGTCGATGTCGCCGTGGAGCGTTTCGAGCGCCAGCTCGTCCGCTACAAGGCCCGTCTCATCGACCGCAGCCGGAAGCGTCGGCGCCAGGCCGCACAGCTGGCGCCCGCCGATCTCGCGGTGATCGCTCCGCCCGCACAGAGTGGCGACGGTTGGCCCAAGCCCAAGATCGTCGAGGCCAAGCGGTCTGAGCTCGCCCCGATGCTTCCCGACGATGCGGCCGTTCAGCTGGAGCTGCTCGGCCATGACCTGTTCTTGTTCACGAACGCCGAAACGGGTCGGTGCAACGTCATCTACCGGCGCGGGGACGGCGACCTGGGGCTGATCGAAGCCGTAGGCTGAGTTCTCGTGTGACGCCGTACGAAGATGCGGGGACGCCCCCGATACACGGTCGGCTCGGTCCTAGGCTAGTCTGGTGGAACCGGGCCGATCGAGTGAAGGCGGAGAGAGCGGCGATGGGTGAGCAGCGTCCGGACATGATTCGCGTCATCGTGGCGGACGACCACGCGCTGTTTCGGCGGGGGCTGGAGATGGTGCTCGAGTCCGAGCCGGACATTGAGGTCGTGGCGGAGGCGAACGACGGGAACGAAGTGATCGCCCTCGCCGAGCAGCACATGCCCGACTTGGTTCTGATGGACGTGCGCATGCCCGGCCGCGGCGGCATCGAGGCCACTCAGGCGATCAAGGGCGCGGTGCCGCACACGAAGATCCTCATGCTCACGATCAGTGACGAGGAGGAAGACCTTTACGACGCGATCAAGGCGGGTGCCAACGGCTATCTCCTCAAGGAGATCTCGATCGAGGAGGTCGCAGGCGCGATCCGCAGCGTGCACATGGGCCAGTCGCTCATCTCCCCGTCGATGGCGTCGAAGCTCCTCAACGAGTTTGCTGCCATGGCGCGCAAGGACGAGGAGAAACAGCAGATGCCTGCCCCGCGTCTGACGGACCGCGAGATGGAGGTCCTCACCCTCGTCGCGCAGGGCCTGAACAACCGTGACATCGCGAAGCAGCTCTACATCTCCGAGAACACGGTCAAGAACCACGTCCGTAACATCCTGGAGAAGCTCCACCTCCATTCCCGCATGGAGGCCGTGGTCTACGCCGTGCGCGAGAAGCTGCTCGAGATCAAGTAGGCGCTTCCGTGACCACCGCAACACCGGCGGACTCCGGCGCGCGCCTGACTCCCCGCGGGCTGCGCCGCCGCCTTCTCCGGTCGGTGAGCGAGCGCTCGCCGCACTGATCTGGAGCGCAATGGGCGGGCGTTCCACTCCAGTCGTCGGGCGCTCGACGAGGACGGCGTGCGCCTGACCGAGATCGCGGTAGCGGGGTGGCGGATCGCGCACGCGACCTGAGCGCAACCGCTCGGCCCGCTGCACAGTGCGGGTGGGGGCTGGCCACTGACCCGCACAGCTCCTTTACACTAGGCGCTCACAGCCATCGAGCAGCAAGGACGGCATCGTGGTGCTCCAAAAACTTCTCCGTCTCGGTGAGGGCAGGCACCTCAAGGAGCTGTACGGCATCGTTGGGCGGGTCACCGACCTCGAGCCGAGGGTGGCTGCGCTCACTGACGCTGAGTTAAAGGGCCGCACGGACGAGCTCCGGCGGCGACTGGCTGACGGCGAAACGCTCGACGACCTGCTGCCAGAGGCGTTCGCGACCGTGCGCGAGGCCGCGAAGCGGGCGCTCGGCCAGCGGCCGTTCGACGTGCAGGTGCTCGGCGGGATCGCGCTTCACCAGAGTGACATCGCGGAGATGAAGACCGGTGAGGGCAAGACCCTCACCTCGACGATGCCTGTCTACCTCAACGCGCTCGAGGGTAAAGGTGTGCACGTCGTCACGGTCAACCCGTACCTCGCCTCGCGTGACAAGGAGTGGATGGGCAGGGTTCACGAAGGCGTGCTCGGCCTGTCGGTCGGGCTCGTCTATGCGCAACAGCCCAACCAGGAGAAGCGGCGGGCGTACCTGTGCGACATCACGTACGGGACGAACAACGAGTTCGGTTTCGACTTCCTCCGTGACCACATGGTCGTGCGCGCCGCGGACAAGGTGCAGCAGCAGGGGCATCACTACGCGATCGTCGATGAGGTCGACTCCATTCTCATTGACGAGGCCCGTACACCGCTCATCATCTCCGGACCTGCCGACCAGGCAACCGAGTGGTACACGGTGTTCGTCAAGCGGGTGATGCGGGAGCTGGAGCGAGGCCGGCTGCTCACGGAGCGCGAGAAGCGCGAGATGGGGAGCCAAGCCCAGGAAACCGCAGAGAAGGACTACGTCGTCGATGAGGCGAAGCGCACGGTCGCAGTCACCGAGCGGGGTGTCGCGAGGGTCGAGGAGCTGCTCGGGGTCGAAAACCTTTACGAGAGCGTCAACACGCCCCTGATCCACCACCTGCAGAACGCGATCCGTGCGCAGGAGCTCTACCGGCGGGATCAGGAGTACATGATCTCCGACGGTGAGGTGCTCATCGTCGATGAGTTCACCGGGCGCACGCTGCCCGGTCGCCGCTACTCCGAGGGGCTCCACCAGGCGATCGAGGCGAAAGAGGGCGTCAAGATCAAGGAGGAGAACCAGACGCTCGCCACGATCACCCTGCAGAACTACTTCAGGACCTACGAGAAGCTCGCCGGCATGACCGGTACGGCCAAGACCGAGGAGGCCGAGTTCGCGCACATCTACGACATCGGCGTCGTGTCCGTGCCCACCAACCAGGCCGTCGTCCGCCTCGACCACGCGGACCAGATCTTCAAGACCGACAAGGCAAAGCTCGAGGCCGTCGCCAGCGACATCTGCGAGCGTTACGAGCGGGGCCAGCCGGTCCTCGTCGGCACGATCTCGATCGAGAAGTCGGAACGCCTGTCCGAGATGCTCATCCGCCGCGGCATCCCACATGAGGTTCTCAACGCGAAGAACCATTTCAAGGAGGCCGCGATCATTGCCCAGGCCGGGCGCATCGGAGCGGTCACGGTCGCGACGAACATGGCTGGCCGCGGCGTCGACATCATGCTCGGCGGTAATCCTGAGGCGATGGCGGACGCCCGCGCCAAAGCGGAAGCCCAGCTTGAGGACGGCCAGCTCGACCAGGACGTCTACACGCGTGTCTACCCGGAGGCGCTCGCCGAGTGCAGGGCCGCGTGCAAGCTCGAGGGCGACAAGGTCCGCGAGCTCGGCGGTCTCTACGTGCTGGGCACTGAGCGCCACGAGTCCCGGCGTATAGACAACCAGCTACGTGGTCGTTCCGGCCGCCAGGGCGACCCTGGTGAGTCACGGTTCTACCTGTCGCTCGAGGACGACCTCATGCGGCTGTTCAACGCGACCGCGGTTGAGTCGATCATGACTCGTCTGAAGCTTCCTGAGGACGTCCCGATCGAGCACAAAATGGTCACCCGCGCGGTCGCCCGCGCGCAGGCCCAGGTCGAATCCCGGAACTTCGAGCTCCGCAAGAACGTCCTGAAGTACGACGACGTGATGAACGCGCAGCGCCAGGTGATCTACGCCGAGCGCAACGTCGTCCTCGACGGCACCGATGAGCAGGTGGCGGAGTTCGCCGTCGACTTCATCGACGATTCGGTGCGCGGCCTCGTTGCCGCCTACGCGTCCCCCGGGGTCTTCCCGGAGGAGTGGCGGCTCGACGACCTGTGGGCCGAGCTCGAGCAGATCTACCCGGCGCAGGTCGACCGGGAGTCGATCGACCTCGAGTCGATCGCGCATGAGGAGCTCGCCGACCTGCTCGCCGACGACGCGCTTGCACGCTACGACGAGCGCGAGGCCGAGCTGTCACCCGAGGTCCTCCGCCAGGTAGAGCGTCGCGTGATCCTCTCGGTGGTCGACCGGATCTGGCGTGAGCACCTCTACGAGATGGACCACCTCCGGGACGGCATCGGGCTGCGCGCCGTCGGCCAGCGCGACCCGCTCGTCGAGTACCAGCGCGAGGCCTACGAGGCGTTCCAGGCGGTCCGCGCGCAGATCAAGAAAGAAGCCGCCGGTTACTTCTTCTACCTTCCCGTCCAGCGCGAGCCCGCTCCCGCCGTCAGCGGCGCGCAGGGGGTCGGGGGAAAGCCCTCCGCCGCAAAGGGGGCTGGGGAAATGCGCCCTGCTCCGCAGATCTCACGACCCGCGTTGCGCGACGAGCCACGCGCCCAGCCCAAGCAGCTGTCGTACACCTCATCGACGACCACGGCCGGAGCCACGTCGGGTGACGTGAGCGCGTCCTACGCGGTCGACGCCAGCCCTGCGGCGGTCGCCGCTTCCTCCGGCTCGGCACGCCAGGCCGCCGAGCAGGCCACAAAAGCGCGCGGCACGGTGGTCAACGAAGACAAGATCGGCCGGAACGACCCTTGCCCATGCGGTTCGGGTCTCAAGTACAAGCGCTGCCACGGAGGGTAGGGAGGGGACCGGCCGTGTGCCGTCGCCCAAAGCCACCTCATTGAGAGCAGATGCGCCGCGCGTTGGGGCGTTTGCGGTCACTGAGTCGGCCGCTCGTGGTGGTTAGCCGCAGGCTCTATGGGCGAAGGGGTATGGGTTGATGTTGCCTCTGCCGCCCGGGCGGATCTCGAGGTGGAGGTGGGGGATGCCGCGTGCGTTACCGGTGTCGCCGACGAAGGCAATGTGCTGGCCAACGGTCGTCCGCGTCCCCGGCCGGATGTTGTCGACGTACCCGGCAAGGTGGGCGTAGTAGTACTGATTGCCGCTGTCGCCATCCAGGTAGAGGGTGATCCCGCCGAGGCTGCTCGTGCTCATACGCGTGATCGTGCCCTTCTCGTACGCGTAGATCGGCGTGCCGCGGGGGGCCAGGACATCGACGCCCTTGTGGGTCCGGCCGCCCGAGCGTGGCGCGCCCCACGTGTTGCTGTAGTGGCGTGGCGCGCCGACGGGACAGGAGGTCGAGCCGATCACCAACCCAGGGGCTCCAGCGATGCCACCGAGCGGCCCGCGCGACCGACTCGGGCGTGCCGATGAGGCTCGCTCGCCCGCGATCCGGGCTCGGACCTGGTCCTCGACTTGCTGGGCCTTGGCGAGCTCACCTGCGACCCGCAGCCGCAGCGCGTCGATCTCCGCCTTCTGTGCCCGCAGCGTCCGCGCTGCCCGCGCGACCTCGGCCGCGACCGCCTGCGTGCGGGTTCGGGCCGAGGACGCGGTTTCGATCTTCGCCTTGCTGCGCCTCGCGAGCAGACCGACTAGCTGGGCACGCTGGAGAGTCTCCTGGGGTGAGCCCGAGGACAGGAGCGTCAGTGCGGGATCGACGCTGCCGTGCTTGTACTGATCCAAGATTTGTTGGGACAGCGCGCTGAGCGCGGAGTTCGCCACCTGTTGCTGCTGGGCTTCCGCCCGTGTCAGTGAGTCCAGCTTCGTCTCTGCGGCCGACGCCTTGGCGTGGACGGCCTCTACGCGCTGGAGAAGGTCGTCAAGCCTCGCTTGCGCGGCTTCGCGGTTCGAGCGCGCGCGCTCAAGCCGTGGGTCGGCGGACCAGGCTGGGCTGGTGCCGAGCCAGGCGAAGCTGATCACCGCGGCGAGGAGACCCAAGAGGGGAAGGAAGAGTCGCGATCGCCGGGGGCGGGCATCCGCGCGCATTGGCGTGACCGTAGCGAATTCAGGCCAATGAGAGCAAATATCCGCATCGTCATTCCGCCCCATCCACCAGCTCAGCGTGGTCCGACTCGCCGACCTCGTATCCCAGAGCGGGCTGCGGAAGGCGCCCATCCTCGGGGCGTGCCGCCTCCTCCACCCGCCATCCCGCGACGGTCTGCACCAGGCGCAGGCACAGGACACCGACGCGCGGTCCCCGTTGCACGATGACGACCGCGTCGTAGACGCCCTGAGCGCAAACGCTTCCCCCAGGAACACCGTGGTCAGGAACACCGTGGACGCTGAGGATGTGCCCGGGTGTACAGGAGCGGACCCAGACGGGCGCTAGGCGCACCGCCAACCGGGGATCCATGAGCGGCTCGAGGTGAGCGCGCGGGCGCTGGCCGGCCTCAACCTCCAAGAACAGGGCGGCGAACCAACGGGACAGACGGTCCGGGTCAGCCGGCTTTCGGCGAGGG
Source organism: Egibacteraceae bacterium (assembly GCA_050743125.1). Classification (GTDB taxonomy): domain Bacteria; phylum Actinomycetota; class Nitriliruptoria; order Euzebyales; family Egibacteraceae; genus JBOGEB01. Next base: position 16,602 of record JBOGEB010000029.1, on the reverse strand, counting down.
CGCTCCCGCTCGCCTGGGTGGCCCGGCGGCCGGCGGCCGGCGGGACCGACCGGTGCCGTCGTCGGTCGCTGGCACGTGTCGAGCGCGGTCACCGGGCACCGTCCTCACTCGCCACGGTCGGCTGCGGCTCTGGGTCCGATCGCGCCCTCGAGTGATCCGCGCCGAGCACCGTCGGCGATGGCTGGTCGCTGACCCAGATCTCCTGCGACCGGGGCTGGCCCTCACCAGGGCTGATCGCGGTGACCTCCACCTTCAGCATGCCGGGTAGGCCCGGGTCGCGCGCGAGCGCCTGAACGCGGACGTCCCGGTAACCGACGGAGCTGATCGCGCGGCCAGCCGCCTCCGCGAGCGCACGGTCGTTTACTGGGGCAAACGCGGTGCCCCTGGGTGCCGTCTGGGGTGGATCAGGTAACGCCCATGGGACGCTGAGCACCCGCACCGTGCCCGCTCGGACCTGAAGGGGAACGGCATACCGGGCGGGATGGGGCTGGCCCCAGTTTCCCCCCGTTCCCTCGAGCACGACGGCAGCCACATCGACGATCGCGACGTCCCCGACCCAGGTAATCGCCTCCGGGAGGGCGAGATTGACGTAGCGGCTCCGGGCGCTGGCCTGGTCCGTGCCAGTGAGTGCTAGCTGAACCGCAGCGGCTGCGGTCGCCCCCAACGCGGAGCCGAGCGCGTCCGCCTCCCCCGGCCCGGCGCGGCTGTCAAGTGTCGTCGGATGCTCGGTGCTGTGCGAGTGGGAGGCAGCAACGGCCCGTGGGCGGGTCGTTGCAAGGGCGGGAGGTGGAGCTGTGGTCGGCACACGCTGGCTGGGCTTCCAGCCGGCAATAACCAGCCCGACCACCGCCAGCCACGGCGCCACGGCGAGCGTCAGGAGCCTCCACCCCCGTCTCCGTGACCTCCCGTCGCTGGAGTCCCCCGCCCACGAGAACTCCCGGTCGGGGCGGTCCCAGGAGGACCGAGCCTCGTCGGCGTCCTCCGAGCGCGCCGTCCCTTCTCGCAGCCACGCGCTGAGCGCGTCATCCGGCATGACTCCTCCTCTCGCTGGGCAAATCAGACTGACTGATAGTAGATAGAAAGATCTAAAGCTGGTCAAGTAGTATTTGCCGTGTTTATCAGGTGGGGGCAGGAAGCTGGCGAGGCAGTCCGGAGAACGCCGAGGCTCGAGATCTGCGCCCGCGTCGCGAGGCGCGTGCAGCCGAATGCACGGAACTTCCGAGGCGGACCACTACACTCGGGGCAACGGCGCAGACCCGGCCTCGCGCCTACCAACGCGGAGTCACTCCATGACCGGCCACGCCGACCTCCCCCATCCGCCCGACCGACCACGCCAGCCTTCCCCGCCCACCCCCCCTAGTGGTCCGCGCGGAAAAACCCGTGGCATTCGTGCGCAAAGCATCCGCACCTCGCGGCGTTGCGGATCGCTCGAGGACAACCAGCACACGGCGCGACCCGCGCGGAGCGCTTCGCCTTGCGCGGCGGGGAGCACTCCGCCCGGGCCCTCACAGCGATCGGGGGCGTTCCCCCGGACCCCCTCACAGCGATCGGGGGCGTTCCCCCGGACCCCCTCACAGCCAATGGAACTTTCTGCTTGGACCACTAGAGGAAGTTCGTGACCCACCACGGTCGGCCCGGGTCCCCACCCACCAGCGGCGCTGTTCGGAAGGAGCTCGACGACGGCGAGCGCCGTGAGCGGTTCGTCGCGGAGGCGGTGCCTTACCTCGACCAGCTCTACTCAGCGGCTTTGCGGTACACGCACAACCCGGCCGACGCCGAGGACTTGGTCCAAGAGACGTTCGCGAAGGCATACGCCGCGTTCCACCAGTTCAAGCCGGGCACGAACCTGCGGGCCTGGCTCTACCGGATCCTCACGAACACCTACATCAACAACTACCGCAAGGTGCAGCGGCGGCCGATCGAGGTGTCCGCCGACGCTACGCTCGGTGACGGGACGAGCGACTTCTCGCTCTACGACCGGATGGCGTCAACCACGCATGAGCCGGCCGAGGCCGAGGTGCTGGCGAGGCTCCCTGACGAGGAAGTCAAGCAGGCGTTGGCCGACCTGCCCGAGCAGTTCCGGATCGCGGTGTACCTCGCGGATGTCGAGGGCTTCACCTATGCGGAGATCGCCGAGATCATGGGCACGCCGATCGGAACCGTGATGAGCCGCCTCCATCGGGGAAGAGCGGCGTTGGGCAAGGCGTTGTACTCGTACGCCCTGGCTGGCGGACTGGTGCCGGAGCCGCCCGATGGAGGCCAAGCTATGGATGCGATGACATGAGTGACTGCGATGAGATCCTGGAGCGGTTGGACCGCTACCTCGATGGCGAGTGCCCCGAGGACCTCGAGGCGATCGTGCGGGCACACCTCGACGAGTGCTCTCCTTGTCTCGACCGGGCCGACTTCCAGCGGAAGCTCCGCGCCCTCATCGCCTCGAAGTGTAGGGACGCAGCCCCCTCCGGCCTGCTCGACCGCATCATCATGCGCCTGGACCACGCGTAGCATCGCCGCATGCGTGCACTCGTAACCGGCGGTGCCGGGTTCATCGGCTCCCATCTCGTGGACAGGCTGCTTGACGACGGTCACGAGGTCACCGTCGTCGATGACTTCTCGACTGGCAAGCTCGCCAACCTGGAGCCTGCCCGGCTGCGATTCGGCGACTGCCTACAGATCCGTGCGCTCGACATCACCTCAGAGGATCTCGCGGGGGCGCTCGCCCAGGCGCGTCCTGATGCCGTGTTCCATCTGGCCGCCCAGATCGACGTCCGGCGCAGCGTCGCGGATCCGGTCGGTGACGCGATGGTCAACGTCGTCGGCACCGTCCGGTTACTGGAGGCCTGCCGTCGTCACGGGGTGGGCAAGGTGGTGTTCACGACCTCCGGAGGCTGCATCTACGGCGAGCCGGACCCGTCCGAGCTCCCGATCGACGAGACCTATCCCGGTCACCCGCACTCCCCGTACGGCGCGAGCAAGCGTGGGGTCGAGGAGTACCTTCACACCTATGCCTCGCTCTACGGCCTCCGCTGGTCGTCACTTGCCCTGGCGAACGTGTTCGGTCCGCGCCAGGACCCCAGCGGCGAGGCGGGGGTCGTGTCGATCTTCGGCGGCCGCCTGCTCCGGGGCGAGCCGGTCACGATCTTCGGCGATGGCGAGCAGACGCGGGACTTCGTCTACGTCGGCGACGTCGTCACGGCGTTCACGCTCGCGCTCGAGCGTGGCGATGGTCTGCGCTTCAATATCGGCACTGGCATAGCAACGAGCGTGAACGCGCTGTTCCGTGCGCTGTCCGACGTGACCGGCAACGGCGCTGCCCCGCAGCACCGCCAGGAGCGGCCTGGCGAGCTGCGCCACATCGCGCTCGACGCCCGGCTCGCGGCTGCGCAGCTGGAGTGGGAGCCACAGACGGGGTTGCGTGAGGGGCTCGAGGCGACGGTCAACTGGCTACGCGGCGCGGAGGACGCATGAGGTTCGCCACGAGCACGCCAGCGCCAGCGGCCACAGCGATGTCGCCGACGCTGTAGACCGAGCGGAGCACCGGCACCGGCAGCACATCCCCAAGCACGGCGAGCCGTCCGCCTGCATTGAGGAGTCGGTGCCTGCCCTGTGCGAGCGTTGCCGGCTGCTCTCCGATCGCCTGGAGCGCGGACGGCGAAACCGGCATCCCTGAGTTCGCGGTGATCACGGCCGCGTTGAGCGCGAACCCCAGGAGCAGAAGCCCTGTACCCGGCAGCAGCCGGTTCACCCATGTGAACGCGAGCAGCGCCCCGTTGGCCGCGACGAGCAGGAGGGGCTTCGCGGCGCTGCTCGGTCCGATCATCGCCAGCGCTAGCTGGGAGGCCACGGCAAGCCCGACGAGCAACGGCCGCTGCAGCCGGATCTCACCGAGGTTGCTCAGGCGACCTCCGCGCAGGCACCCGACCACCACCCCGGCGGCGACCGTGAGGGCGATGAGAAACACGGTGACATCGTCGCATACGACTCGTAAGGGATGTGCACGTCCGGCAAGGAAGACCGCAAGCGCACATCGCCCCCCTCGGCGCCGGTACCGGCCGCCTCAGCTAGCGGTCCGCGCAGAAAAACTCGTGGCATTCGTGCGTAAAGCATCCGCACCTCGCGGCGTTGCGGATCGCTTGAGGACAACCAGCACACGGCGCGACCCGCGCGGAGCGCTTCGCCTTGCGAGACGGGTCCAGCCGCACCCTCACAGCCATCGGGGGCGTCCCCCCGGACCCCCTCACAGCCATCGGGGGCGTCCCCCTGGACCCCCTCACAGCCATCGGGGGCGTCCCCCTGGACCCCCTCACAGCCATCGGGGGCGTCCCCCCGGACCCCCTCACAGCCATCGGGGGCGTCCCCAGGGTCCCCTCTGGGGTTCCGGACCCCCTCACAGTCAACGGAACTTTCCGCTTGGACCACTAGTCGGGTCGTCGGTGCGCTGGTCGGTGGCCTCGATCGCCCAGCCCATCTCGTCGACCGGGTCGGTGACGGCGAGGCGGAGTGCCCAGCCGGGTTCGGGCCCAGACAGTGCCCAGCGGTACCAGAGCAGCTCACCGATCGCTTCGCCGAGCACATCCGGCTCGACCGGCCAGTCCAGGCCAGCGAGCGCGGCGGCTGCCCACCACGTGGCGAACCGGCCTCTTGCGCCGCCCCGGCGGCGGCCGTACGCGCCGCCGCTCGCGCCGGCCCACTGGAGGATGGCGAGGGCATCGGCAGGCTCCAGCGCGACGATCGCGGCGGCCGGCTCCCGGCCCGTGTCCGCCAAGAGCCGCCCGAGCGCACCCTCCGCGTCGCCTTCGACGGTCACCGCACGCGCCCGACCGGCGGACTGCGTGACCCACGTCTCGACCAGGTCACGGAGTGCTTGCGCGCCCCGGTCCTCGTCCAGCGACGACGACGGCTCCATCCGGCGGATAAGCGCCGTGCCGAGGCTCTTCGCGGCCGCCTCCGGTTGGGGGAACGCCGCCTCGCGGTCCCGGTAGTGGGGGAGGGCGTAGTTCGGCTCCCAATGCGCCAGCCGCAGCGGCAGCTCGGAGATGAGTCCGTCAACCACGTCCCGGAGGTCCTCCCCGCGGATCACCCGCTCTTGTGCGACCGCGGCGGCTGACGCCGGGTCCCGGATGTGCGGCGCGATACCGGCCCAGTCGTGGTTGCTTGCAGCGACCTCGGTGAGCGGCCCGAGCGCGAACCGGGCCGCGCCCGGTTCCAGCACTGCGGCGGCGTGCGACGGCGGGCCCTGGAGCGCGAGCCGGTAGTCGATGTGCATCGCGATGGGCCATAGCTGTTTGCCGACGTCCATTGCTCGGCGGCAGCGGCGCGCGAGGTCGCTGAGTGCGTCCCACTGGCGGCTGGCGCACAGGCCGTCGATGGCGCGTAAGAGCGCCGCCGAATCGGCGGAATCCACCAGCAGCTGCAGGTCGAGCATCCACATGGATGCTAGTGGTCCGACGAGAAGCTTCCTGCACGCGAGGCGCGAGGCCGCCTCGCGTAACGGCGGTACGCGCTGGCTAAGTACTCCGCCGGGCGCTGCGTTACGGTGACGCACCGAGAGCGGTCCTGCGCCGCGCTCGCAAGGCGCGCCGAGCGCGCATACCCGGAGGGGCGACAAATGTGGAAGCGAGGCGCAACGCGGCGAGCGTGGATGCAGGGTCGCTCGAATGCCAGCGTATTTATGCCGCGGGGTACTAAGAGCTCTGGATCGGAAGCTCGGTCGCGTGTTTGGGCCAGGCGGCGGGACGAGGTCGGATTGCCGGCCAGGCGTTTGAGGAGCTGATCGAGGTCGGAGCGGGTGAGCTTCCACTCGAGGGGCTTGGCGGTCTGTTCGTTAGGGCGAGGCGGTCGAACGGGACGGTGCCGGCGGCGGGCCTCGCAACGGGCGAGGACGCGGGCGTGGTGGACGTCCCAGGCGGCCAGCCAGGCCCTGCGGTCGTATTCGTGCTCGACGCGCATCGCGCGGGCGGCGGCAGGGTGGGGGTGGCAGCGGCAGCGCGCCTGGACGAAGGTCTTCTCGTTGCACAACGCGCGGCGGTCGTGCGTCCGCTGGTACAAGTCGAGCACGCGGTCGGCCTTGGCGGGGAAGTCAGGATCGCGGGGGAAGACCGGGCTGCGGTGGGCACACGGGCGGACCACGTCGTCTGAGGGCCACCGCCAGATGGTCGTGCCGCCGATGTCGGCGACCACCCTGCAGCGGATCGCCTCGTCGCGAATGTCGGGCACGTGCGGTCGTGACAACGCACCCCCAACGCAGCGGGCAGCCCGCAGGTCAGCGCCTTGACGGCGACGACGTCAGGGGCGTCGGCCAGACCGCCCAGTCCCTGCTCGAAGAAACACTTGCGCCACTTGGACACAAGCTCACGGCGGGTGTCCAGCCGTGCGGCAATCTCGTCGTTGCGCAGCCCTTGGGCGGCCAGCAGCACGATTTTGGCTCGGATCACATCTCGATACGGCGACGTAGAGCGCCGGACGCGGCTCTCCAGCTCGGCAGAGAGGGCGCGGTCGGCGACCGTTTCCCATGGCATGCCGAGAGTGCGCGTGTAGCATTGCCGATCAATGCCCGACCACCCTGAGCGTCGGTCCCGCTCGGACTATCAACAGCGCCGCGATCGCGAGGCCGACGCGGCGCTAAAGGCGTTGCGGGACAAGCTGTCCGGTGTGCTGCGTCGGCTACCCGACGTCGAGCGCCGGGTGCTTGAGCTGCGGATGGGTCTCGTCGATGGCAATCCCCACAAACCGGGCGAGGTCGCGAACCGCATGGGCATGACGATTCCCGAGGTCAAGCGCATAGAGGCTCGTGCCTTCGAGCGCATCCGGGAGGTCGGCCCGATCAAGGGTCTGGAGAAGTTTCTGGGGCGTTAGTCGCCCGCGCGTCCTACGCCCGATGTCGCTCCGTTGCTTCTATTCCAGTTTCAGAGTGTTTCCTGCAAACCTACGCAGGAACGCCGAATCCTCGGCGCCGCTTCACTAGCTGACGCAGGTGCAGATCGCAGCCTCGGTGCAGGAACTACCTCGTTGACCACTGAAGCAACGGTCCCGTCGTACGATGACCGTGGGATGTCTGTGCTTTCCGATCTTCTCGCGGACCGCTGCCAGCTCGACGAGGCAGTCATCGACCATCTGCAGATGCTCCTCGCCGAGTGGCAGATCCTCGCGGACCTGTCGTTCGCCGATCTGCTTTTGTTCGTCCGGCACCAGATGCCAGATGGCACACCCGCGTATCTTTGCGTGGGCCAGATACGCCCGTACACCGCGCAGACGATTTACACGGAGGACCTCGTCGGGCAGGTGTTCCCGACCACCGACCGGCCGATGGTGGGACGCGCGTTCGCCGAGGGACGGGTGATCAGGGATACCGACCCGGACTGGTCGACCGGCGTGCCGGTGCGCGAGGAGGCGATCCCCGTGCGCTATGTAGGGGGTCTCGTCATCGAGGACGGGCGCGGCGAGATCATCGCTGTCGTGACGAGGGAGGCCAACGTCGCGAATGCGCGCTCACCGTCCGAGACGGACCTCACCTACCTGCAGTCGGCGGGCGAGTTCGCGCAGATGCTCGTCGAGGGCACTTTCCCATATCGTGGCGAGACCGCTGAGGCGCGCGCACTGTCTCCGCGTGTCGGCGACGGGATCATGCGTCTCGATTCGCGGGGCGTGGTGACCTACGCCTCGCCAAACACGATCTCGGCCTACCGTCGGCTCGGCAGCCTCGACCACGTGATCGGCCAGCATGTCGATGAGTTCGACCTGGCCAGCGATGAGCTGATCGAGGCGCTGATCGAGGGCGTCCCCACGGTGAGTGAGGTCGAGCGGGGCGGCGCCGTAGTGCTTCGCCGGCTTCTGCCGCTGATCGGCAGTGGCCAGGTGATCGGCGGTCTCGTCCTGGTCCGTGAGATCACCGAACTCCGCCAACACGAGCGCGCTCTGCGGCTCAAGGACGCGACGATCCGTGAGATCCATCACCGGGTGAAGAACAACCTCCAGACGGTGGCCTCCCTCCTACGGCTGCAGGGCCGGCGGCTTCGATCCACGGAAGCCCGGGAGGCACTAGCCGAGAGCGTTCGTCGGATTTCGTCTATCGCGCTGGTGCACGAGACGCTCAGCCAGAATTCCCGTCAGCGCGTGAGCTTCGACAAAGTGACGGCCCGCATCATCGACATGTTCGGCGACGGGATCCTCAACCCGGATACGCCGGTCTCGTTCGAGATAGACGGCAGCCCTGGCGACCTGCAGGCGGAGGTCGCCACACCGCTTGCGCTCGTTCTCACGGAGCTTCTGCAGAACTGCGTCGAGCATGCATTCCCGCTCGGGGTTGCGCTGACCGGTCCCGGCAGGGTCACGGTCACGTTCGAGCGCGGGCCGGCAACCCTACGGGTAGTGGTAAGCGACAACGGCATCGGCTTGCCGAAGGGACAGAGCCTTGAGGGAATCGGCAACCTTGGCCTGCAGATCGCTCGAACACTCGTCGATAGCGAACTCGGGGGTACTCTCAACGCCCTAGAAGTCAGGCGGGGTACGAGTATTGAGTGTGTGATCCCGCTCTCTTAAGACCATGGAGCGACATAACAACCGCGTCCGTCTGCTGCAGGGCGGCTGGGCCGGTCGTGCACGGTGCAGGATTAGACCAGTATCCTGGTCTAATCCTGCACCGTGCGGCGTCCGAGAACCTGCAAAGAATCATGCACGCCGAACCTTAGAGGATTCGGCGTGCTAGGGGTGTCTTGTCAGCTCGCGATACGGCGGCGACGTTGACGACTGCGGCGAAGCGTGCGCCGTTCGTCTTCGCTCATGCCGCCCCACACGCCAGCGTCCTGGTTTGTGTCCAGAGCCCACTCGAGGCAGTGCGGGCTAACTTCACAACGCCGACACACTGCCTTGGCCCGCTCAACCTGATCCAAAGCAGGGCCGGTAGTCCCGATGGGGAAGAAGAGCTCAGGGTCCTCGTCCAGACACGCAGCTTTATGGCGCCAGTCCATGTCAGGGCTCGCTTTCCGTTTGCCTGGGGATGTGGTTACAGGGGATGTAGGGAAGGGTTGGAGAAAGGAGAAGAGGGATGGGCTTCTCTCCATGCTCCGTTCTCGCCGGCAGCGGAGGCGGGGGCAAAGCCTCGCGCGGGGCGCAGTATGACTCTACGCCGGCTGTGCGACTGCAACCCTTGTGAGGTTGTCACGAGACCGGCTTGAACGTGCTTGGTCACCCTACGCCCATCTGCCTAGCCTGTAAAGGGGATTTTTCAGCATGCGGAAGCGGATTGACCGGGGTACGGGGAGGCGCTCCCCCTTTACGGGCATCGATATTGACGTCCATGTAAATCCAGTTGTTATGGGCCATCGCGGTGCACCTTCTTGTGCTCCCGAGAACACCCCAGCCTCGTTCGCAGCGGCGGCCGTGGCGGGCGCTGAGTGGGTCGAGCTAGATCTCCGCCGTGGTCGGGACGGGACGCTCGTCGTCCACCACGACCCCCGTACCTGGGATGGCGTACCACTTGTCGAACTCGACGTGACCGCACTCGCTGAGCGGGGGGTGTGGGCACTCGACGAGATACTCGAGCGGCTGCCGCCCGGGCTGGGTGTGAATGTCGAGGTCAAAAACCTGCCTGGGGAGCCCGACTACGACGAGGAACAGCAGATCGTCGGTCTGCTTACCGACCTTTTGCGCACTGTTATCGGGCAGCGCCCGCTTATGACGAGTTCGTTCAATCCGCTGACGGTGCAGGCCCTGGCAGCGAGCCTGGTGGGCGTCCCGACCGGCCTGCTCCATGGGCCAGGGCTCCGGGTCGACGCCGCAAGCGAGTTCGCCCTCCAGTTCGGAGCCAGCGTGCTCTGCCCGCACCTCGACGCCCAGCCGCTCGACGCGGAAACGGTCTCCGCGGTGCGCGATTCGGGGCTGGCGGTGATGGTGTGGGTTGTTGACGATCCCGCCGAGGCCGTGCGTCTGGCGGTCGCCGGGGTTGACGCGCTCTGTACGAACGACCCTGGGGGGCTCGTCGCCGCGCTACGCGATCACTGACAACGCCCTCGGCGCCGATCGCAGGCTGAGGTGGTTGGTCTCGCCCATGGGTTCCCCATCGACGTGGAGGTGGAGGGGCCCGTTCGCCTGCGCCTCGTACGATCGGTGGTCGTGCCATAGCCGCACATGACCTAGCTGGCCGACCTGGTCGCCTGTGAGCGTCCGGACCATGACCCTAGCAATGGCGAGGTAGCCAAGGGTCGTCAGCCCGGTCACGTCGAGGCCGAGCTCCAGGTTCGCCTGCGGGCACATCCGGGCTGGCACCGGCCCCAGGAAGGTATACGGGTTGCTGTTACCGCAGACGATCGCGCGGAGTGCTTCCTGGGTCGGCGTATTCTCCGCCTCGAGCGCGATCGTGACGCGGTCATTGCGGCTGCGGAGCAAGGCGAGAAGGCCGCACCACAGGAAGGCCGCCTGCCGGACGGCCCGCTTCATGCGCGGTCGCTGCTCGACCAGTCGCACGACCAGCGCGTCGTAGCCCCAGCCAGCGCAAAACCCGAAGTACCGGTCGTTCGCGACTCCGAGGTTGATCCGGCGATCCTTGCGCTCACGCAGTTTCCGGAGCACGACCGAGGCGGCCTTGATTGGGTCGTTCGGCAGTCCGAGGGTACGGGCGAGGACGTTAGTGGACCCGCCCGGGATGATCGCGAGCCGCACCTGTGTGCCGGCCACGCCCTGCATCGCCTCGTTCACCGTGCCGTCTCCACCCAAGGCGATCACGATCTCGTAGCCGTTGTTTGCCGCCCTAGCAGCGAGTTCGCTCGCGTGGCCCCGTCGTTGCGTCGCCTCGGCATCCAGCCTCAGGTCGACCGCCAGGGCTTTGGTGACGATGTCAGCCACTGCGGCCGTGGTCACTGTCGCGAGGGGGTTGTAGACCAGCAGGGCACGCACGCCGCGTCCTGTCAAGAGGAGCGCAGAGGGGGGATCAGCATCGGGCCTCGCCCTGAATGCTCTCCCGCAGGAAGCTCAGGATGCGCCCGAGCAGGCGCGAGACGTGCATCTGGCTGATGCCGACTTGCTCGGCGATCTGCGACTGGGTCTTCCCCCCGAAGAAGCGGAGGTAGAGGATAGCCCGCTCTCGCTCGGGCAACTGCTGGATCAGCGGGGCGAGCGAGGCGAAGTGCTCGAGGTTGTCCAACCTCAGGTCCTCTCCGCCGATCCGATCCAGCCGCGTCGGCGCGTCATCCTCGTCCCCGGATGGCGCGTCGAGTGACATGGTCGAGTATGCCTGCCCAGACTCCAGGGCCTCGAGCACCTCCTCCTCGGACACGCTGGCGTACCGGGCCATCTCGTTTACGGTCGGGGCCCGGCCAAGATCCTGGGTGAGTTGTGCGACGACCTTGGTCAGCCGCAGCGACAGCTCCTGGAGCCGGCGGGGCACGCGGATCGCCCAGCCCTTGTCGCGAAAGTACCGCTTGATTTCACCGACGATCGTCGGCGTCGCATACGTCGAGAACTCCACGCCCCGGCTGAGGTCGAAGCGGTCGATCGCCTTCAGCAGCCCGACCGAGCCGACCTGGATGAGATCGTCGAGCGGCTCGCCACGGTCCTTGAAGCGCTTCGCGAGGTACTCGACGAGCGGCAGGTGAAGGGTCGCGAGCGCGTCTCGGCACTCGGGGTCGCCGGTTTCTGCGAGCCTTGCGAACAGTTCCTTGGTGTCCTCGCGCGTGTAGGCTCGGGTCACTCTGAGTCCTGCGCAATCAGCAGTCGACGTTTGGAGAGCGCCACCGTAGTGGTGGACTGTTGCGATTCGACGCGCACGTCGTCGGCGAGCGCCCGAAGGATCACCCACGAGAGCGGCGACTCGTCGATCACCTCCCCGGGGACGTCGACTTGGGCCGCGAGCCGGATTTCGAGTCCCGAGGACGTCGGGAAGACGGTCATCTCGATCGGGCCCCTGGGGACGCGACGGAGAAGTTGGGCCGCGGCCTCCTCCACCGCCAGCCTGAGGTCGCCGATCTGGTCGAGGGTGAACTGATCGCGTGCCGCAACCCCCCCCACAGCGGTCCGGAGCGCTGCGAGATGCGCCGCTGTCGGCGGCACCTTGATGACTACCCTGTCGCTGTTATTCACGTGCCTGTGCGTCCTCCACGGCGCTGTTTTGCTGATCTCGCAAAAATTCAGGTGTGCTCCACCGTCCACCTATCCTCGCATGGATGGGCCGTTGATCTGCCGGGCAATTCGCTGATTCCACCACGGTGTGGTTCTCGCTGCGTTCCGGGCGTCGGTGGACGGGTGCGCATGTAGCAGGTGACAGCCACCGAGGCACGTGCGCTCATATGCGCCGACGGGGTCGAGGGGCAGACGCATCGTCCTCTCGTCGCACTCGATTCGCTATTCCTAGGCGATGGTCGCCTGTGCCGAACAGCGGATCGAGGGATCCCGATGGCCAGGGGTCGAGGGGAAACCCGGATGAAGGGACGCACGACGGTGCTCTGTCGCTGCTCAAGGCACTCGCTACGGCGCCACCGGATCCTCCGCGTGCTACTGGTCAGAGGACGCTGCGGCTCGGACAGCCAGCGCGGACGGTCGAAATGCGTACCCACGACACCCCTGCCGACGCGGCGCAAGCGGCCCTCAGCCGTTGGGCATCCTCGTCACACCCATCCTCCATGGACGCGGGCGACCTCGTCGTCTGCCGGATGCGCGACGGCGCGATGAAGGAGACCCGCAGCCAATCTACGGCGTCCTCCATGTTCTTCAGGCGCTACCCCGCCGACGACTTCGCGGAGTGCTACCGCGCCCGGTTTGGGGACCGCCTTCAGATCCACGTCACCGACCGACTAAGTGCTCCGCCGGGCGGTGCGTTGCGGTGACGCACCGAGAGCGGCCCTGCGCCGCGCTCGCAAGGCGCGCCGAGCGCGCATACCCGGCCGGGCGACAAATGAGGAAGCGAGGCGCAACGGGCGAGCGTGGATGCAGGGTCGCTCGAATGCCAGCGTATTTATGCCGCGGGGTACTAAGTGCGCAGCAGACTGCGGTGACCTCGGGCGGGACGACCTTCCTGGGCTGTCCGGGGGTTCATCGCCGGGCAGGGGTCACGGGAGGACGATGGCGCTGCTGCGCTGCGCCATGAGTTTCGAGCCGGCCGCGCCTTCGACGGGGCCGCCGTCGAAGACCCTGGTCAGGGCCTATTCGCGGCGAGGTGGACGCCAGGGACGTCCCCTGCCCGTTGCCGCGCGGCGCGCGCAGCCGACCTGTGGGCAGGTCAGACCGGGAGCTGCTTCAGCTGGCGAACGCAGGATGCTCGACCCTGCCGGACAAGCCCGAGGCCCACGGCTGTGAGAAGACCCGTTTCACTTCCTGGCAGCACGTCGGGTCGCGTCTGCCCGCTGCGGAACACGCACTTGAGGCGATCGGAGCCGCAGTGTGCGACGGGGGTGCCAACGCGCTGGAGAAGGACGCCGTGCCTGTCCGGATTGCTCATTACCCATAACAGATCGACGTGACCGAGGAGTCCGCGCGACCGGGGCGAGGGGGTCGTGTGGATCGTCAACCAGCGGCCTGCTGTGGTCGTAGACGGCGCGCATCGCGGCACCAGACCAACCAGATCGCTCGCGACCGCCGTGCCTGCCGTCCTTGGCGATGCCGGCAGGCACGCTCGGTCAGCACCGCCCTGCGCACGGTCCGGGTGTTGCTCATTCCTGGTCTGCCTCCCAGACACCGGCTCGTGGCAGCGCCAGACTCGCTTGCGCACGCGCAGCCGCGTCCACTGTCCGAACGCGTGGACATCGCGACCAGCGCATCCCGGCGGGTCGCGCGACCAGCGCATCCCGGCGGGTCGCGCGACCGGGCCGCCACCCCGCACTCATGACACGGCGCTGTGGCGGTGTCCCCCAGCAGCTCGACCGATGACAGACAGGACCAACCAGAAAAGTTGGTACCGGCGGGCTGACTAGATTAGGCTAGTCCGCGCAATTGGGACCTTCCGCTGCCGCCAAGGTGCAGCGGGGCTCAGTAACCCATGAGCATCGAGAGGGGAGCATCATGAGAAAGCGGAGGCTCGCAGCCCTGGTGGCGGCCATCGTCGGCGCGACGGTGCTGGCGGCACTGCCCGCGTTGGCCAGCAGCGGCTCAAGCGGCAGCAGTAGCAGCAGTAGCAGCAGCAGTAGCAGCGGCGGCGGCGGCGCCGGTGGCGGCGGCCAGCAGCAAGCTGTCGTGGTTGTCCCACCGGGCGACGACGGCGGCGACGACGAGGCCAGTGACGGAGGGTGCGACTACGAGAACGGTGGTGGCATCAGCATCCTCGACATCAACATCCCCATCGGATCCTGCAACTAAGGGCTTCGAGACATCTAGTCCAGCAACTGCCGCAGAGGCCCGCTTGTGGGGTCTCTGCGGAAGGGCCTAGTCAGCACCAGGATGGCAGTAGACGGTCCCTATAAGCGGACAGCTCACCTGGCAGCCATGACTGGCTCGAGCGGAACGCAGCGGTAGATGGCTGCGGTTCCAGGCACTTCAAGCGTCTATTCAGTCAGCCCATGCCATTCACATTGTGAGGGCCTGTCTACGACTTGCGGGCTGGTTAGATTAGGCTAGTCTACGCAGTTATGACCCCCGTTTTCGCCCCCTTATGTCAGAGGGCGAGCGGGCTTGGGTAACCCATCAGCATCGAAATGAGGGGAGCATCATGAGAAAGCGGAGGCTCACGGCCCTGGTAGTGGCCATCGTCGGCGTGACGGTGCTGGCACTGCCCGCGTTGGCCAGCAGTGGCTCAAGCGGCAGTAGCAGCAGTAGCAGCAGCAGCGCCGGCGGCGGTGGCGGTGGCGGCACTGGTGGCCAGCAGCAAGCCATCGTGGTCGTTCCACCGACCGATGGCAGCGACGACGACGAGGCCAGCGACGGAGGATGCGACTACGAGAGTGGTGGAGGCCTCAGCGTCCTCAACATCAACATCCCGGTCGCATCCTGCAACTAAGGGCTCGTACTAGTCCAGCAGCCGCAGGAAGGTCCGCTTCCGCAGAGGTCCGCTTCGGTGGGCCTCTGCGGAAGGCCTAGTCAGCACCGCATAGCAGACGGTCGCTGTGAGCGAACAGCTCGCCTGCTCCTGGTAAGCCGTGAACAGCTCAACCGGAACGTGCGGTAGATGGCTGCGGTCGAAAACTTCAAGCGTCTAGCGGTCATCCCATCCCTTGATATTGTTTAAAGGGTCCTATGACTTGCGGGCTGATGAGATTAGGCGTGACCACGTAACTTGGGACCTCTCCCTGCCGCTTAAGGTGCAGCGGGACTCGGTAACCCATGAGTAAAGAATTGAGGGAGCATCATGAGAAAGCGGAGGCTCACGGCCCTGGTAGTGGCCATTGTCGGCGTGACGGTGCTGGCACTGCCCGCGTTGGCCGACAGCGGTTCTGGAAGCAGCGGCAGCAGTAGCAGCAGCAGTAGCGCCGGAGGCGGCGGCGGGGGTGCCGCTGGCGGCCAGCAGCAAGCCATCGTGGTCATTCCACCGGCCAACGGCGGCGGCAACGGTGCCAGCGACGGAGGGTGCGACCGTGAAAGTGGTGGCGGCGTCAGCGTCCTCGACCTCAACGTCCCGCTCGTATCCTGCAACTAAGGCGAATAGTCAGTAGCTGCAGGAATGGTTCGCTTCCGTAGAGGCCCGCTGCGGCGGGCCTCTACGGAATGCCTAGGCCAGAAGATCGTTTTAGTGAACGAGTAAGCTCGGCCTCGACTGGCAGCGCAGCGGCAGATGATCCGGGTCGAAACGCTTCAAGCGCCTATCGGTCATCCCACCTCCTTGATTGTGAGGGTGTCCACGACTTGTGGGCTGGTCAGGTTTAGGCTACTCCAGTCGGACTTGGGACCTCTCCCTGCCGCTAAGGTGCAGCGGGACTCAGGTAGCCCACGGGCAGCCTTGGGACCTCTCCCTGCCGCCAAGGTGCAGCGGGACTCAGGTAGCCCACGGGCAGCGAATAAGGGGAGCATCATGAGAAAGCGGAGGCTCACGGCCCTGGTAGTGGCCATTGTCGGCGTGACGGTGCTGGCACTGCCCGCGTTGGCCGACAGCGGTTCTGGAAGCAGCGGCAGCAGTAGCAGCAGCAGTAGCGCCGGAGGCGGCGGCGGGGGTGCCGCTGGCGGCCAGCAGCAAGCCATCGTGGTCGTCCCGCCGGCCAACGGCGGCGATGGTCCCAGCGACGGAGGGTGCGATCAAGAAGGCTCCCCCCTCATCAACGTTAACCTCGCGCTCGCGTCCTGCAATAGTGACTTAGGAGTTCCGCGGGTACGCGCTCCCCGTGCACGTGCTCCTCAGGAGCGGCATTTGAGTGGGTTGCTCCACCGATAGCGGGTCTATGCCATCTTGGTCAGCTTACCCAGCATGATGATGGCGTAAGCAAAGGCTGGAAGGCATGGATTATGTGGTGGAGGCGTGGCTTCTCCAGGGCATGAGTGTGAGTGCCGCCCCTGGCGAGTTGCAGCCTGCCTAATGCCATGAAGGACAGATAGAGGGTTGCCGGCATGAGCGGTCTAGCTTCTTTCTAGTGTTCAGTCGCTGAAGTCTTTTGGGCCATTTTTGTGCGGGACAGGATCTCCTCGGCGGTCTTGGTCCACTTGAACGGCGCACACCGCCCGTTCCAGCCGCCAATGAACAAGTCGACCGCGCCA
>JBOGEB010000028.1:0-31311 GCA_050743125.1 Egibacteraceae bacterium | reverse complement strand
AGTGTGAGCAGGCCGAGCTCCGTGTTCGACCGTCGCCTGGCGCCGGGGGGCACCGAGACGTCCGTCCGGCTCATGCCGGACTCTCCGCCGTCCGGCTCATGTCGGACTCTCCGCCGTCCGGCTCATGTCGGACTCTCCGCCGTCC
The DNA here is from genome assembly GCA_050743125.1 of Egibacteraceae bacterium. Lineage (GTDB taxonomy): Bacteria > Actinomycetota > Nitriliruptoria > Euzebyales > Egibacteraceae > JBOGEB01. The sequence continues at coordinate 31,166 of JBOGEB010000028.1, read as the reverse complement.
GGCTCATGGCTTTGGACCCGCCGTCGGGGTGAGGGTCGGGGTGAGGGTCGGCCTGGGCTGGGGGAGAGCCGGTGCACCGGCGTCCGGGGATGGAAACGGGCGCGGGATCTCGACGGCCTTGCGCTCCGCCTGGGTTTCGCGGGCCTGCATGCGCAGGAGACCGTTCACGTACTGCCACGCATCGCCGGGGTTGGGGAAGGGCACGCCCTCCTGGAGGATCTGGTCGCGCAAGGGCGGCGGCAGGTCGGCGGTGCGGACGTCCGTCTCCTGGACCATCTGGCTGAGCGCCAGCCCGCCGACCTCGTGCCGGACGCCACGGAAGATCGCGACATGACCGGAATGGTCACCGACGAAGTAGGTCCGCGACCAAAGCAGGTAACCGCACGCCGCCACGACCACCACCAGCGCCACTGCCCCGGACAGGCGGACCAGGAGCCTGCGCCTGCGCCTGCGCGGATCAGCGGGCGCCCGCGAAGCGCCCTGCAGCTCTCCGTAGTGCCCCATCTTTGTGGCGTTGAAGTCGGCGTCGTGATCCTCGCGCGTGCGGATCTGGGTCACTGACCCCGATCCGGGGCTCCCAGCCCGCAAGACCGGCGAGCCGAACTCGGCAGTGTCCGCAGCGCAGCCGTTGGACCCGGATCTGCCTGCGGGGGGATCCAGGTCGATCCGCAGCAGCACGACCGTGATGTTGTCCGGGCCGCCGGCGGCGTTCGCGGCGTCGATCAGCGCCTGGCAGGCCGCCTGCCCGTCGTCGTGGCGGCTCAAGATCCGCGTGATCTCGTCGTCCTTCACGGGTCCGGTCAACCCGTCCGAGCAGAGCAGGATCTGGTCGCCCGGGAGCAGCTCCTCCGGCGCGAGCGTCTCGGGATCGACGTGCCGCTCGACGCCGATCGCCTTGGTGATGACGCTGCGCTGCGGGTGGGTGTCCGCGTGTTCCGGCTCCAGCCGGTGCTCGTCGATGAGCTGTTGGACGAGCGTGTGGTCGGTCGTCAGCCTGCTGATGTCCTCACCCGGCCGCAGCCGGTAGACGCGGCTGTCACCGACGTGCGCCAGGTGGAAGCAGCCGCCGCGGACGAGCAGCGCGGTGAGCGTCGTCCCCATGCCACGCAGCTCGGGGTTACCGGCGGCCTTCTCGAACACCGTCGTGTTCGCGGCGGTGATCGCCCCTTTCAGCGCGGCCGTCGCCTCGCTCGGGCTGGGGAACTGCGCGCCGTCGAGCTCGGCGATCGGCTCGAGCGCGGTGGCCGACGCCACCTCCCCCGCGACGTGCCCGCCCATGCCGTCGGCGACCGCGAACGTGGTGCTGCCGTGGAAGTAGCTGTCCTCGTTGCCCTCGCGCACCATGCCGACGCTCGTCGCCGACCACGCGCGGATCCGCAAGCCCCCGCCCGTCACTTGCGCACCTCGATCGAGGTCTTGCCGATCCCGAGCTGGTCGCCCGGCTCGATCGGTGTTGGCGACGTCACCTTCACCTGGTTCAGGAACGTGCCGTTCGTCGAGCCCAGGTCCTCGACCAGCCAGCCCCGCCCGTCGTGAAACACGTGGGCATGGTGGTCGCTCACGTACGGGTCGGTCAGCAGGACCGTGGACTCCACCGCCCGCCCGAACGTCACCTCGCTGTCGCCGTTCAGCCGGATGACCTGGGGACGGCTGTCCGGTATGTGGACGACCAGCTCACCCGGCGCTCGGCGGGCCCGCTCGCGCGCCACGGATATTGGCGCGGTACGGGGGGCCGCAGCGCGCGCTGGACCCGACGCCGTGCGGAGGTCGCGCACGACGGCCCGCACCGCCCTTGCCACGAACACGTAGAGGAGCAGCAGGAACAGCGCCTGCAAGAGGTGGAGGACGATCGACGGCACGGCACCAGGTCCCTACGACCCCCGCCCGTTGGCGCCGGCCGCGCCCTCGGTCGGGGATCGTCGCCCATCTGCGCCTGTCGCGAACCTGAGCTTCACGCCGCCGAGGTCGAGCCGGTCCCCGTCGCGGAGCTCCGACTGGCCGACCTGCGCCCCGTTGACCCACATGCCGTTCGTCGAGCCGAGGTCCTCCACCCTCCACTGCTCGCCCTGCAGCGTGATCCGCGCATGCTTGCGTGAGACGGAGGGATCGTCGAGCGTGACCTCACACTCCGGCAAGCGGCCGATCACCGTGACGGCCGACAGCGAGAACCGGGCGCCGACCTCGCCGCCGGCGATGACCCGCAGCGAGCCGCTCGGGCTCTGACCGGGCGTCTGGGTCGTCCCGGCGGTCGTCCCGGTGTCGGGCTCTGCCGCTGCTGGGGCGGTCGCCGCTGGGGCGGTCGCCGGCACCCCCGCCTCGGCCCTTCCGCGCAACTCGTACGTCCCCACCAGCACGTGGGGCGCCGCCTCGACCTCGATCCGCACCGGCCCCTTCGTCTGCCAGCCTCGGTCCTCGGCCGTGCGCCGGACCACGTCCGCGAGCTCCCTGGCAAGGGACTCGCTGAACCCCGCGAACCGCTCCACGTCATCCTCCGCCAGCGTGAAGCGGAAGACGTTCGGGATGAACACCCCCTCGATGCCGACCTGCTGGTAGTTCGCCGCGTACCGCTGGAGCGCCTTCGCCAGCTCAACCGGCTGCAGCCCCGACCGAAACGCCCGGGCAAAGAAGCCTTCGACCGCGCCCTCGAGGCGCTTCTCGAAGTCACGAAGGATGCTCATCGACGCTTGCATGCTCCCCTGGAGGATCGGCGGGCAGAAGTCAGGAGCGATTGTAGAGGCCATCGTGCCTGGTAGGGATGTCCAGGTGGGACAGCCGTCGTGATCACAGAACCATGAGCAGTACGCGGCGAGCGGCACCAGACCAGCCCCCCGGCCCCGGTCGTCGACCGTGTTCGGGATCGGCGCCGGCCCGCTCGACCTGGGTGCCGTAGACCTGGGGCTCCCCTCACGGACCCAGGTCCGTGAGGCAAGCGTGGCGGCCGGCCGACGCCTCCCCGCGCCTCGTCGTCTCTGGCCGTCGTGAGCGGCTCCTGCCTCGGGTATCGCTCACTGCTACACTCTCGCGCTGTCCCTCATGCCGGGACGCCACGGGCGAGTGGCGGAATTGGCAGACGCGCAGGATTCAGGTTCCTGTGTCCGCAAGGACGTGGGGGTTCAAGTCCCCCCTCGCCCACCAGCAGTTTTGCGCCTTACAAGCCCCCGAACCGGCTACTGAAGTCCACGGTTTACTGCCGGTTTCCTGCCCAGCGCGCGCAGGCGCCGGTTTCAACCGTCCCGATCGTCAGCCCTATCCACCAACCACAGCGTCTCAGCCGAAGGCTAACCAGACCGCTGATGTGTGGGCCGGCGGTGCCGCCGGAACAAGAATGGGCGTGAACGGTGCGGCGAGCGATGCGATCATTGGGCGATGGAGCGGGCGTTGGATGCGCTTGAGGCGCAGGTGCGGGCAGCGCTGCAGGCATTTGCGGAGACCGGAGATGCTGTCCAGCTGGATGAGGCTGTCGAGCTAGCCGACCGGGCAGTGGGCCATCCTCGGTTCGCGGACCTCGACGCGGCCGAGGTCGCCATGTTCTGGGGTTTGGGGGGTGCGGCGCGGATCCACCGAGCCCGGGCTGGACCGGATCACCCAGAGGGATTGGACCAAGCAATCGAGTGGTTCAGCCAGGCGTACGTCACGGCGGCCAGTGGTGACCCGAACCGGCCGGGCTATGCAAGCAACCTTGCGACGGCGCTGACTGACCGATACGAGCGGGACGGCCACCGCGTCGATCTCGCTCGCGCGCTCGGGCTGTGCGCCGAGGCGATCTCGGGTCTGCGCGCCCTGGGGCGCAACGCGGCGGTTGCCCTGCACGGCGAGGGTCTTGCGTACATCGACGACGTCCTCGCCCGAGCGGTCCCGCTCGAGAAGCGTGACCAGCGCGGTGTCGATCTCGGCGGTGTGGTCGACCAGTCCTGGCAGGTAGTACCGGACCGCCCGCGCCGCCTCCACGATGATCCGATCGTCGTCAGCCATCCCCCGTCCCTTCAGCCTGCACCCCGCACTTTGCACTGCAGCCCTCGCGCTATGCCCCCGTGTAGGTGAACGCGGCCCAGAAGTTGGCGTGACGATAGGGTCGGGCCGCCGCCCACAGCCTGTGCGCCCGATCCCCGCCGCGCACTTCACCCCGCGTGGGGAAGCGGGCGGCGATCTCGCCGTTGGTGGCGTCCCGGAGCCATCGCTGCGCCTGCCGCAAGGCCTCGCACGGCTCGATCCCCTCGGCGCGCCACAGCTCGTAGAAGCGCATCATCAGCAGTGCCGTGCTCAGATCAGGCACTGACCACAGGGACCCGACGACTCCCGCCACCCCGCCCTCGACCAGTCCGGTCGGCAGGCCGACCACCTCGTCGGGTAGGACGGCTCCGGGCATCGACGTCTCGCAGGCGGACAGGACCGCCAAGCGCGCCGGGGTCTCGCGCTGCGCCATCACGTCCCGCACCGTCAGCACCTCGTCGTTGGCCATGAACAGCCCGCCCGACAATGGCTCGCCTGGGTCGGCAGAGCCATGACAGCAAAAATGCAGCACGGCGTACCGGGCCAGCTCGGCCTTCACGGCCACGCGCGTGGCCTTCTCATGCTGCAGATGAACCACTGGCTCTTTTTCGCGGAGAGGTTGTGAACCCGCAAAGAAGCACCTGACGGCATCGGCCTCCATTGACGCATTGTTGAGCGGGCACGCCCTCACAGGGATCGGTTGCTCAACGATCAGGATCGAGTCAGGTGTAACCTTTCCTGACATCTGCCGGGCTTCATGGAGTGCTCGGGCATTGGCGCTGTACGAGATCCGGACGTCGTCGAGCGCGTAGCGTCGACCGGTGGGTGCGGTCCGATCTTCAACCCAGGCCGCGTGCAACGGGAGCAGCGCGAGATAGCCGCCCGGAATGAGCACGATCTCGGCTACGGGAGGCAAAACCTCGAGGACGGGACCCATGACCTGCTGCCACAGCCACTTGCCGATATCGTCCAGCGCGGCATTCCATCGAGCGCGATCCCCCTCTTTCTTCCACGCACTGTAGGTCTCGTAGTAGTCCGCAGCCTGGTCTCGGAGCGCCTCGAACGTCAATCCCGGAAGCAACTCACGGGTGACACCGCCGTCCGTCCCGACGATGAGGGCGACGCCCCCTGGCGCGGCCGCAGCAATGTAGACGAGCGGCGCTGTCTGGGCTTGTTCCGCGATTCGGTCGAAGGAGACTTTCAGATCCATTTAAGCCGCCCCTCGCTCCAGCGCCTCGGCCAGCAGCACGGCCCGGCCGCGCTCCAGCGCGACGACCGCCTCCTCCAGCTTGCCGGTCATTGTCAGCGCGTATGCCAATCCCGAGGCGAGGTCTTTCGTTAACCGCAGCCAGGTCTCTTTCTCTGACCGTGAGAACTGCAGTCCCACCAACCGTTGGGCCGCGGCGAGGCCGTAGCCGTACGCCTCGACAGCTTCATTCCACGCCTCCCGCTCGGTCGCCCATTCCCCCCACTTGGTCGCCGAGGCGAGCGCCGCTCTCGGCTCCGACACGCCGCCGAGTTGGCAGCTGCCCTTGTAGTGGTTGACCGCGTTTGTCAAATCTTTGTTGTTGCCGTCCAGCAAGTAGCGGTGACGAAGGCCCATCGCGAGGTTATTCCGCAAGCCTGGGAGACGAGGGGAGCCCCTTGGGGCGTCCTTCACCGCTTCCTCAAACAGTCCGATGGCCTCGTCGAGGTCTCCCCGGTCATCACGAGCGCAGGTCCGCTCGTACCGTCCCATAAGGCTCGCCCCGAGGTTGGAAGAGAGGCCAGGGCGCTCAGGTGAGTTGGCGGGAGTCAGGCGGCGCGCTTCTCGCTGGAGATCGATGGCGCTGTCGAGATCGGACGGTGTGTCGTCCTCGTCGTACCTGTCGCCCAGACCGTTGGCGAGGCTGGACAACCCCCCCGCCCGCTCAGGCGACTCTGGCGGCGTCACCGCGAGCGCCTCCTCATACAGCCGGATCGCCTCGTCCAGATCGGCCCGCTGGCCGGTGTTGTGATATCGAGCGCGGAGGCTGTTGCCCAGTCCCGCGAGGAAGTCGGGTCGGTCAGTCGAGTTGACCGGGGCGGTCTCCACGGCCTGCCGGTACGCGTCAATGGCGCGGTCCAGGTCACCCAGATTGCCCGTGCGCTGGTAGCGCTCCGCCAACGCTCCTCCCCAGTTCGCCATATAGATGGGGAGGTGTTTGCCTTTCTCTGGGGTTGCGGACACGGCGAGCGCTTGGCCATGAATCGCCCTGTTAAGGTCGTCCAGGTCACCGATGCGGTCATAGCGTGTCCGCAGACCGATCCCTAAATTGTTCAGCCATCCGGGCAGCTCCGGCGAGTCCGCTGGCGCGGCCTTGACGGCCAGGCCGTACCATTCGATGGCTGCGTTCAGATCAGCGACGTCGCCGTGGTAGCGGTAGCGGTCAAGGTGGCGGTTGCCCAGCGTGCTCATGTGGCTGGGCATGTCAGGGGAATCGAACGGCGTCTTCTCGACAGCCTCTTGTTGGATCTCCAGCGCCGCTTCCAGGTCGGCGGGGTTGCCGATGTGCTCCCACCGGTCCGAGAGCGCGTTCCCGAGAGCGTCGAGGAGTCCGGGCAACCGTGGGTACCCGTCGGGGCTCGCTGCGACCGCCTCTTCGTACGCCTGGATCGCCTTGTCGAGATCCGCGATCTCCCGGAGCCGTTTGTATCTGTCGATCAGCGCGTTCGCCAGGTTCGCCAAATCCCCCGCCAGGTCGGACGACTGCGGTGCCACGGCGACCACCCGATGGTAGGCCGTGATCGCCTGCTCCAGGCTCGACAGCTCACCGTCGTGCCGGTAACGGCGGCGCCACGCGTTCCCGCAGCCGGTAAGGTGAGCGGACAAATACTCCGGCTGCTCTGGCAGCTGGGGAATGGTTTCGTCGTAGATGGCGATGGCCTCGTCAAGATCGCCCACGTCCCCCTGCCGCTCGAACCGGTCGACGAGGCAGACCCCCAGGTTGTTCTGGAAGATCCAGCAGGTGGGGGATTCGGGCGCGGCCACTGCGATCGCCCTGCGGTATGCGTCGATAGCGCCGTCCAGGTCAGCAGCGTCCGGCGAGAGGCGCAACCCTGCGGCCAGGTTGCCGAGCAGGTCCGCAAGGTTGTCCGCCTCCTCTCCGGCCGCCTTCACAGCGCTGTGGTACATGTGGATCGCCTCGTCGAGGTCAGCCCGTTCACCCGTGAGGTCGTGGCGATCGATCAAGACGTTGCCCAGGTTGCTCGTCAGACCGGGGAGATCCTCGAAGCCCGGCGGGCAGGCCGCGACTGCCCGGCGGTGGGCATCGATCGCCGCGTCCAGTTCCCCGAGTTCGTTCGTGAGCGTGTACCGGGCCGCCAGCGCGAGGCCGAGCTGGTTGAAATTGTGCGGATAATTCGGTGAGCCAGAGGGCGCGATCCGAGTCAACTCTTCCCACCAGCGGATAGCACGGTCGAGAGCGTCCCTCGCGCCGATGGCGTGATACCTGGACATCAGCATCAACGCCGCCTCCGCGCGGAGCGCCAACATGACCTCCTCCGGCGCTCTTGACTCGTCCAGTCTCTCAAGCTGGGCAAGCCAAAGGTTTCTATCTGGTCCGCTGACGGCCCCTCGACGTGGAGCCGAACCTCCTCGAAGGCTTCAGTGATGCCGACCTTCCGGCAGCGTCGAAGCAGCTGACGCTGCACCTCGAGCGTCTCTGCAGCTGCCGCGCCGTCCTCGCGTAGTTCGGCGGCTGCCATCAGCTGGCTCACGAGCCGATCCGCGGCCTCGGTCAACAGCTCTGGATACTCCTCGACGATCCGCTGGGACGTCGCCCACGAGCCAGCCTGGAGGAACTGGCTCATCACTGACCACTCAGGGTCCTGCCCAGCGGGCTTGTCTCCCCGCGGTGGCGGCGTCCATCGCTCACGGGACTGGCGGAGAAACGTCTCGAGCTGCTCAAGTTTCGTGACGACCTCGTGCTCGCCTTCGGTCCGCGCTTGCGCGGTCAGGTTTTCGAGCGCGCGCTCGGCGTCGTCTCCCAACAGCTCGGGTTGCTCTCGCACCATTTGCGGCCACTCGAGCAATGGGCGGGCCATCAACTCGAACAGCAGCTCAACGGCCTCCTGTCCTCGGTTGGCGTCTCTGTCCTCCGCGAACGCGTCCGCCATACCGCTCTCCACACAGCGGCGCAGCAGGGTGAGGCGGGACTGCGCCCAGTCGGCCCTGTCGTTGTCGCCTTCCGCTCGGGCGCCCTCGACGATTCGCTCCAGGAAATCCAACGCTTGGGCGCTCAACAGCTCAGGGTGCGCCTCGACGATACGCCGCGCCTGTCGGCGTGAGCCTGCAGTCACGAACTCGAAGAGCACGGGACGCAGATCCTCCTCTAGCTCCTGCTCTTGCAAGTGCGAAGCCTGGACCTCAGCGAAAGCGGCGTCGACGCCGATCTCCCGACACCGCCGCAGCAGACGTCCGTGGCGCTCCAGCGACTCGACCTCCGACTCGACACGGCCGCTGTCCGCGGCGGGCATCATCTGCTCGATGATCCCGCCCGCCCCGGTGATCAACCGCTCGAGGACCGCGTCCACAGCCACGCTCAGCAGCTCGGGATGCTCGTCAAGCAGGCGCCGCGACTGGTCCCAGGTTGGAGCAGCGACGAACTTGAACAGCAGCATTCCAAGCCGAACCTCATCAGAAGTATCGGCCCCTTGATCAGCGTGCCCGGAGCCCGCGCCCCCCGCGACCTCCTCGAATGCCTCCCGAATCCCGATCTCGCGGCAGCGGCGGAGCACGCGCCGATGCTGCTCCAGGTTGGCGGCGGCGCCCGCGTCACGGTCTCGAACCGTGGAGATCATCAGATCTATCGCGGCGTCGGCCGCGTGCGTGAGCAGCTGAGCCTCATGGCGCTCGACCACGGCCCGGGCCTGGGCCCAGGTCTGCGTTGACACAAACTCGAGAAGCAGAGACATCAGTTGGGTAGTGGACGCGTCCATCGCCTGCCGTTTCCTTCCTCTCCGACCGCCCCGCGCGTGCTTCTTCCATGGAGATCTGCGGGTCCCAGTGCGCAGCCAACTGCGTCGTCAGCGTCAGTGGGCGCTCGTACAGCATGTCTCAAACACTCTAATCCAGAGTGCTATTAGCCGATCGCGCTGCAGCTCTTTCCTCAGTGCTGTCGAGACGCACGCAAAACAATAAAATTGCAAAACCTTACTGCACTAATGGCGGCGTTATTTCTGTTGTAAGGAGTGTATGGCCGCCAGCAGCTGATCCCGCTGCGCCGATGTATGACAGCATAATTCCCAGTTAACACCGTAAGCTTGTCCGCTTCCTTGGAGCCGTATCGGGTTGAGGCAACCGTCATAGGCTGACTGAGCATCGCATGAACGTGCCCATATGCAGTGTAGGGGAATGGCCAGTCCGGACTGGCTCTGTGGCTCTGGCAAGACGTATATGGTGCTGGCGCTCAGGAAACACCAAGAATCTTTGAACGAGAGGTCTTGGTATTTATGGTTCCCGAGTTGTATTCCCTTAAGGGGGGCCCTCGCCTGCGCAAATGGTTCATTGATGGTGCCAGACCACTGTTGGCGAGCTTGTATTTCCGCCTCAGATGCCCGCGAGGCACGCTCTCGCTCGAAGCGGAGAAGTGCGTCCTTCACCTCTTCTAGCTCATAGTCTGGAATTTCTTCATAGCGACGTTGATACTCAGTCATTCCTAGAGCAAACCGTTTCTCCAGAATGCGATGATATTCTTCCCTGCTCATACGTTTGCTAGAATCCATGTACTTATCCTTCGGTTCTGCTCGCAGCGGCGTGGCCCGCCCGGACTAGCGTTAGCAGTCCCTGTGTAAATCAATACACACCTACCTTAACGCTCATGCTCCATGCTCAGCGGGAATGCTGGATCGTTGAGCACTGTCGAACATGTAACCTACACATTATATGAAGCCCCCATAAGATATTTATAAAATCTCATACCACTGCGCTGTGCGCCAGGGTGGTGTAGAGATCTAGAAGTTCTAGATTGAATGAGACACACAGCACTAGAACGAAACACCTTCATGTCATATTTCCTACTATAATGCTATTCCCGCTCCCCGCCTCTTCAGTGCATCGCAGCGCTAAGCTCTCTGCCTTGAAGGAGCGCATCCTTCAAGCGAACGCGCTTACCCGCACCCAAATTATGGCACACAACCAAGGACACGACAAGAGCAACGGAAGACTCCCATATCAGACTCAAAATCCCACCTAAGGAGATTGGGATGATTTGGTCTAATCAATTGGGGGATAGAGGTGGGGATCTCGACCACGGTCGTCAGAGCATGCGGCCCAGATCAGATCAAGTACCGGGATTCCCGGGGGCTACTCGAGGCGGCAGATCTCTTCCGGCGTCGCCATGCGGGCTTGCAGCTCCTCATCGAGGCGTTCTCCTCCTTCCAGTCCACGAAGATCACCGGCGCCCGTGATCGCCGAGGCGATTTCTCGGGATCCCTATGGGCATGGCCGCCTACGCGATCGGCGTCGAGATGGACGGCGACGAGGTTGGGATCCGTCACGTGCGGCTCGTCTACTTGCGGACAACGCAGCTGATGGAGGAGATCGACCTCGGCGGCTGCGCATTCCTCCTCACGCCCGAGCTTGCTATCTCGCTCCGCGCGCCCGTCGAGGCCGCGCCCGCGTCGCCCGCCCCGGCAATCGCCAGCGCGCAGCGTCCGTGAAGCCAAGGGCAGGCCGGGGCTCGGGGTCGGAGCTGAGGTTGGGAGCAGCCCTGACAACGTAGGGGCGGGTCAGCACCACCAGACGGCTCGTGCCCGCAAGTGAGGAGCGCTGACACCACAACCCCCGCTGCGGCCACGGTACGAGAAGCTCAGCAGCCGGTGAGCGTGAAGGCGGCCCACCAGTACGGGGACTGATGGCGGCGGTCGTTCGGCTTCGCAGAGGCCGAGAGGTTCTTGCCGAGCACGGCGCACTTCACACCCTCGGTGCTGTCCCGCATCCATTGCTGGGCGCGGCGAAGCGCGGTCGCCGGGTCGAGGCCTTGGCCTCGCCACAGGTCGTAGAAGCGACGAGTCAACAGGCTGGTGGCGGCGTCCGGAACTGCCCAAAGGCTGCCGACGACCGCAGCCGCCCCTGCGTGGAGCAGCCCGGTGGGCAGGCCGACGGCCTCGTCTGGGATCGAGGTGCCGATGGCTGCGGTCTCGCAGGCGGAGAGCATGGCAAGTCGCAGCGCCAGCCCCCGTGGTGACGGACGTCTGCCACCGTGAGCAACTGATCGTTCGCCAGCAGCAGGCCGCTGCGTGGCGGCTGCGCGAAGTCGGCCGCGCCGTGACAGGAGCAGTGCAGCACATCGTGTCGGCCCAACTCCGACAGCACCCGTTCAACGGTCGCCGACCGCTCCGCGAGCAGGGTGACCCGGTCGAAGTGGCGTGCCGCGGCGGCGACCTCCGCGGCGGCCGCATGCATGGGAGGAGCGGTCACCGGTTGGGGATTTTGGATCGCCAGCAGTGAGGTGGCGCCGCGGTCCGCTCGCTGGCAGGCGCGGTGATGCGCTCTCGCGTTCGGCGCGTAGGTGACCGTGGCCAGGTCGAGCGCGTAGGTACGGCCGCACGGCCGCTCGGGTGTCTCCGTCCACGCCGCGTGCAACGGCACGAGCCCGAGCAGACCGGAGGGGATGAGCACGAGGCGCGGCTCAGGCGGCAGCGATTTCAGCAGCGGTCCCATTGCGGCTTCCCAGAGCCACCGACCCGTATGGTCGATCGCCGCGCGCTAGCTGGCCGGGGCAGCGCGCCGGCGTGCGTAAGCGTCGAAGTGCTCCTCCACGCGCGGCCGGACGTATTCACCTCAGGTCTGGCAGCCAGACGACACCGGCACCCCTGTGGCGGTCTAGTGTCAGCGCCGCGCCGCCTTCGCTCGTGGCCAGAAGGTAGACCAGCAGCGTGTTCGACGAGGCGAGCGCCGCCAGATCTGTGGGGCGCGGTGGGCGGAGAAACTCCTCGTAGCCGGGAATGGCGCGTATGCCCTCGACGGCGCGGCGACGCTCCTCGACCAGACGGTGCTCGTGATCACGATCGGCGGCTCGGCGTACGGACGGGCGCTGCCGAGCCGCCGCGCGCGCTCAAGAGCGGCGAGCTGACGATTGACGCCGACGAACTGTTCTACCTGGGCCGCGTAGCCTCGGCCCGCCAACTGTTCGAGCTCCTGTCGCTCGAGGTCGAGCGCTTCGGACAGCAGCACGGCGCGGCCACGTTCCATGATGGCTGCGGCGCCAAGCCAGTCGCCCGTGCGGGCGGTCGCATACGCGCCGCTCGCCGCGACTCCGGAGACCGTTGCAAGCCAGCGCTCCTTGTCCTCGTCAGCGGATTGGCGGCCGACGAGCACCTCGACGGTGTCGATGGCCTGTCGTAACGCTTCGGCCGCCCCGGTCCAGCGGCTGGCCTGCACGGCGACCCGAGCCCAGCCACGCGCCGCGCGCAGCCGCACCTCGGTCTCCAAGGGGCCGGCGCTGGTGACGATCTCCCGGTAACTGCGGAGGACCTCGTCAAGCTCGCTCTCGTCGCCGGATCGCAGCGCCCGATCGCCTTTCGCGGACGCGGCGTTCGCGCGGTACGTCCACTGGTCTGGGGCTCCGTCAGCGGCGAGGCGGGCGGCGCGCTCGTACTGCTTGATGGCATCGTCGAGCAGGTCCGAGCGCCTGGTGAGTTCCCACTCCCGAAAGCGCACGTTCCCGAGCGTGTTACGTAGTCCCGAGCGTGTTACGTAGATTGGCAGTTCCGCAGCGCCCTCTGGGGAGCACCCGATCGCCTCCTCCAGCAGTGACGTGGCCTCGGCCAGCGGTTGTGCTCCCCGGAGCGCGGCCACCGCGGCAGCGGGCTCGGCGACGTCGCAGGCGTCAAGCAACGCGGTGGCGAGGTTGTTGAGAAACGACGATCGGCTCCGATGACCCTTCGGCGCGGCATCGACAACTGCCCGGTGGAGCGCAAGGCACTCGGCCAGGTCGGACTGCTCGCGTCGGCTGCCCCACAGGGTGCGCAGCGCCGTGCCGAGGTTGTTAAGCCAGATGACGTGCTCCGGTGAAGAGCGGTGACCGGCCCGCGCGACCGCCGCCTGGAGCAGCGTGTGCTCGACGAGGTGTTCGCTGTGCTGGCCCCTGCCGCGCTTGCTGCCACCGCGGCGGCGTTGGCTGAGGCCGACACCCGCCACGCCGGCCGGCTGGCCGCCTTCGAGCTGGCCGTCGAGCGCGCCCGCTACGAAGCCGACCGCGCACGCCGCCAATACGACGCGGTCGAGCCGGAGAACCGGCTCGTGGCCCGCACTCTGGAACGCGTCTGGGAACAGACGCTCGGCGAGGTCCGCCGAACCGAGTCCGAGCTGGCCGCCCAACAGGCCCGCCGCCCGGTCGCGCTGACCGCTGACGAGGCGGCCTGGATCGAACGGGCCGGCGCTGATGTCCGCGCCGTGTTTGACGCGCCTACCACCACGATCCGCGAACGCAAGTAGCTGCTGCGCGCGGTCGTCGATGAGGTCGTCGTCACCGTCCACACGGCCGATCGTCAAGCGGAGCTGCGGATTGTCTGGCAAGGCGGCGCGGCCACCGAGTTGACGATGACGCTGAACCGTCCCGGCGGCCACTTCCGCACCACCGACGAGGACACCGTCGACCTGGTCCGCCGCCTAGCCGCGGTCTACGACGACACCACCATCGCGTTGATCCTGTCCCGCCAGCAGCGGCGTACTGCCACCGGGCTGGGATTCACCAGGACCCGCGTCAAAAGCCTGCGCCAATCACACGGAATCCCGGCGTTCGCCGGCGAACCTGTCACACCCCCCAGCGATGATGCCGTCGTGGTCAGCGTCCAACAAGCCGAGCAGCTGCTGGGGGTGAGCAAGTTCACGATCTACCGGTGGCTGCGCGAGGGATACCTCGTCGGCGAGCAGCTCACCGCCGGCGCGCCGTGGCGTATCCGCATCGACCAGACCGTACGGTCTGAGGACAGACCCGGCCGCCAGCGGCGGGGAGTTCCCAGGCATGACCAACCTGCGCGCGTCGACCTTCACCAGCATCGTGCTCGACGTGCTACGTGCTTCCTACCGCCACGGTGCCCGCCGTTTCCTCCTCCTTGACTCACACAAGGTCAACCTCGGAGCCTTGCGTGAGGCGGTCGACCTGTTCATCGACGGAGCACCGGAAGCTCGCGTCATGGCGGCCACCTGGTGGGACGTGGTGACCGAGGACAGCCGAAACGCGATCGCCGCCGAGACCGGCGTCAGCCGCCAGGACGACCACCATGCCGCGACAGTGGAGACAAGCCTGGTCATGCATGCCGCGCCTGATCTTGTACGCCATGACCTGCTCGCGGACGACAGCATCCCCCGGCGGGCGCGTTACCTCATCCTCCCGGTCCCAGAGGCGCTGAAGACACAGACCGGAGTCGTCTACCGGGCGAGCGCGGCCAGCCCAGCGATCGGCGCGCGCCTGATGAACGAGATCGTCTCGAATCTGATCGAGGCCGTGACGCTCGAGCTGGGATGACAGCGGAAAGGGAGGGCGAGTCATGTTGACGATGGCCTTCGAGCCTGGTCATGACGAACTTCAAAGCCATCGTGGAGGACGGCCACGCTCGAGCCGGCCTCTGGTCAGCGTCATCATCCCCACCCTCGACCGGCCAGGTCTCCTCGACGCCGCACTTGGCGCCGTCAGCGTTGCCGCGCAGAGTGCGCGCGGCGATGTCGAAGTGATCGTTATCAACGATGGCGGGTCATCCGTGGCCGCAGCCGTTGGGTCTTGGAGCGACGGGCTGGTCGTCAAGCTTGTCGAACTCGACCAGCGGTCTGGTGCTGCAGCGGCCCGGAACGCTGGCATCCGACTCGCCGACGGCGAATACATTGCCTTCCTCGACGACGACGACCTGTTCCTGCCCGATCACCTCGCCTTCGGGTGCGAACCCTTGGAGCGCGGTGATGCGGACTTTGTGTACCTCGGCGCCCTCGTCTCCGACAGGCGGTTGGATGGCCTTCCGACGGATCTCGCCGGATATCCGTTGAAGGCTTATCCGTACGATCCTCGGTTCCTTCTGGTCGCGAACTACCTGCATACCGGCTCAGTGATCGTGCGCAACTTCAAGGACACGCCGGTGCGGTTCGACGGGTCGCTGGAGGTGTGCGAGGACTGGGACCTCTGGATCGCCTTGACCACGGTCCTTGGCTACCGGGTGGCCTTCGTAGACAAGATCACCGCTATCTATCACCAGGTTCCCAGCGTGGCCGGCCTTGTTGCCGGTGCGCAGCTGATCTCGCCGTCGAAGTTCGCGATTGCGAGGGCGTACATCAACGCCAAATGGCCGTCCAGCGATCCTGTGGTGCTCGCCTACCGCGAGTGGATGATCGCGGTGGAGCGCTTCCGCGACGATCTCATCGCGCAGCAGCAACGCATGCCCAACCTGTTGTTCGACGAGATCCTCGGATACCTCCACGAGCGGATCTGCCGCCAGGATCCGCCCGAGCATGCCGACATCAGCCGGTTCTTCGTCGCCGGCAGCCGGCATGGAGGTCAAGATCCGACATGACGCAGCTTCGGACCGCCACCACGATGACAGCCTGAGGGGTTACCTCTTCTCCCCGGCCTCCTGCTACCCCATTCCCGTCGCATACGTCGTCGACAGCGGCGGTGCGATCCTGCACAGGTGGAGCCACCCGGCCGATCAGCCACGGCCCGAAGACGATCCTCCCAGCTATCTGCGCGGCTGGAACCACGTGGAGGTGGACACCTCCGGCAACCCGTTCGCGATCGTTCCGCTGCGTTCGGTCCTCAAGCTCACACCGTCATCGGCGCTGGTATGGTCCTGCGACATCGCTGCGCACCACGACCTCGCCATCGACGACGACGGAACCATCCTCGTGCTCACCGAGGCGCCGCGGCGTGTCGGAAGCGGTGGAGTTGACCACGTCGTGCTGGACAACCTCGTCGCGGTCGTCGACCCGGCCGGCACGATGAGGACGGAGATATCGCTCTACGACGTCCTGTGCACGAACCCAAGCCTCCGCCGGCTCATCGACAACTCGATCCGGCAACGCAGCAGCCAGTTCCGAAGCCGCGGATGGCCAACGCCGGACGACGACGTCCCCCTTGCCATCGCGCAAGAGACGCTCGCGCTCCTGGAGATCACCAGCTACCACGGCGAGCGGCGGCGCGCACTCCAGCGGCTGCGCGCCCTTCCTGGCTCGCCTTGCGACGTCCTGCACACCAATACCCTCGAGCTGCTGGATCCGCATCCGAGCGGCATCTGGGACCGCGGCGATGTCCTGCTGTGCATGCGCGAGTTCAACACGATCTCAGTGGTCGACCTGTCCAGCGCCGAAGTGAGATGGTGGTGGGGCGCGGACGAGCTGTCAGGCCCCCACCAGCCGTCGATGCTGCCCGACGGCCGCATCCTTGTGTTCGACAACGGCCGCGACATGCGCCGGACACGCCTCATCGCGGTCGAACCGCGCACGGGCCAGGTGGTCTGGAGTTGGTCGGCACAGCCTCCGCAGTCGTTCTTCTGCCCGCTGGCGGGCGGCTGCGAGCGGCTGCCCAACGGCAATCTTCTCGTCACCAACTCGACGGCGGGCGCAGCGTTCCAACTGACCATGGACGGCCGGGTCGTCTGGCAGCTCACCCTTCCCGTCGAGGTCTACGGCGCGGACCGAGGCCGTGTGTCGATCTACCGTATGTCGGCCGTGGAACCCGACGTCCTCATACGACTGCTATCGACGGTCCCGGCCGTCCAGTCGCAACCCACGGGCCGCGAACCGGCCGAGACGGGGTTGATCACTCCCGGCGACTGACCCCAATGAGACTTACGATGATCATGCGGAGCCAATCCGGCGTGCCCGGCGGGGCCGGTGTCCCCGGCGGCCAGATCGGCATGGTTCAGCTAGCCCGATCCCTTCCTCCGCACAGCGTGGGCGTCGAACTGTTCGTCGGCGGCCCGCGCATGGAGTACCTCGACCGCCTCGACAGCATCCCAACCACGTACCTGCGGTGGCCCGTCTGGCTCGACAAGGTGATCCAGGCCAGCCCGGCACACGTCCGAACGCTCGGAAAGAATCTGCGCCGACGGCGCTGGCTGGACGCTGTGGCGTCGCTCCCCGGTATCGCCTCCGCAGACGTGATCCATGTCCAAGGACTGGAGGATGCCGAGGCGCTGCTCACGAGGTTCAGCGGCCCGCTGGTCGTGACACATTGGGGTCGGGTCGGGCGGTGGCTGCCACGCGGAACGAGCCCAACTGACGACAAGGCTTTGCGATACCGGATCCAGACCATTCGCGACAACGTGACCCTGGTGGCAATCAGCCAGGCGCAGGCAGAAGCGCTCGCGACGGCCGGTATGCCACCCGTGGCCGTGATCCGGCCGGGTATCGATCTGTGCCACTTCACGCCGGGCCATCGCGAGCAAGCTCGTCGCGGCCTGGGACTTGCGGCCGACAGCAGCATCGTGCTCTACGTCGGCCGGCTAGCCGCCGACAAGAACGTCGAGACGCTATTGAAGGCATTCGCCCGGCTCAAGCCGCCCTCTCGCGCAACCAGGCTGCTTATCATCGGCGACGGCCCGATCAAGGCAGAACTCCTCCGCCTCGTCGGCGAACTCAGCATCGACGCATCGACGACCTTCGTGCCCTTCGTACCACACCACACGCTGCCGTCGTACTACCGCGCCAGCGACGTTGCGGTGGTGCCGTCTAACTACCTCGAGACGTTCTGCATGGTGGCTCTCGAAGCGATCGCGTGCGGTTGCCCGCTGATCGTCACCGACCAGGTGCCCGAGATCCTCCAGGCCTTCCCGGGCGTCCCTTCGGTGGCGCCGTACGACATCGATGCTCTCCGCGACCAGCTCAGTAGGGCCCTCGGGGGCCACCTGAAGCCGGCCGACAACACGCGGATGGCCGACCACGACTGGAGCGGCGTTGCCCGTCGCTACGCTGACCTCTACCAGACCGCGCGGCGTCACCCGGCGTAGCCATTCTCGGGTTGGGAGTCACCCGGGAGGCCAAAGGATGCCAACTGAACAACACGGAGCGACCGCCGACGCCGCAGACCTGCGTGAACAGCTGCGCCACGTCTACTGGATCGGCGGCGGAAGCGGGTCCGGCAAGTCGACCATCGCCAAGCGCATAGCAGACCAGCACGGGCTGCATCTCTACGCGTCCGACGACGTGATGCCGGATCACGGGCGCCGCAGCACGCCCGAAGACTCCCCGTACCTGAGCAAATTCATTGCCATGGACATGGACGAGCGCTGGGTAACCCGATCCCCGCAGGAAATGCTCGAAACGTTCCACTGGTTCCGCGGGGAAGGGTTCAGCATGATCGTCGAGGACCTCCTCCGGCTCCCGACCGAACCGGGTGTGATCGTGGAGGGCTTCCGGCCGTTGCCGTACCTCGTGAAACCAGTTCTCGCCGACCCAGGTCACGCCGTGTGGCTTCTTCCAGCACCGGAGTTCCGCCGCGCCGTGTTCAACAGCCGGGGAGGCCCGGCGTGGGGGTTTCTCGCCAAGACCAGCGACCCCGAAAAGGCTCTGCGCAACCTGCTCGAACGCGACGAGCTGTTCACCGATCGCCTACACGAAGAAACCACACGGCTCGAGCTGCCGTCCATCGCTGTCGACCCCACAATGACCGAGGACCATCTCGCGCAGCGAGTCACGGAAGCGTTCGGACTCTAAAGGCAGTCGAGGAGACGCTCCAGGTAGACGGCCACCCCATCGTCCACATTCGACAACGTGGTCTCATGGGCGGCGGCGCGGACCTCGGGATGCGCGTTGGCGACCGCGATCGCTCGGCCCGCCCAGCGCAGCATCGAGACGTCGTTGGGCATGTCGCCGAAGGCAAGGGTATCGGCGGGCGGGATGGCCAACTCCTCTGCGAGGGCTGCCAGTGCGGTCGCCTTGGTCACGCCCACCTGCGTCATCTCCACAAGGCCGCGGTAGCCCTGGCGGGTCGCCTCCACCAGGTCGCCGACCGTCTCAGTCACCAGCTTGGTGAACCAGTCCGAATCCTGCCCCGGGGCACGAGCCTGCAGCTTGACCACTTGTCCACGGGTCAGTTCCTTCAGCCCGACCGGGAACGCCGCCTCCCCGACATCGGGATGTGCCGGCCATCCCAGCTCGTGCAGCATCCGCCGACCACAGTCCACGTGCGCGGCGAACACCACGTCCGGTACCCGCTCCCGAAGACGCAGGCACACCTCGCGGACCTGGGCGGGCTCCAGCGGCCGGCACATACGCACCACATCCTGGGCGGGGTCGTACACGACCGCCCCGTTCGCGCAGATCGCGAGGTAGTAGGCGCCCAGTTGCGCGTACACCCTCTGGAGGCGGCGCAGCGGACGCCCGGTGACCAATATGACTACCGCACCAGCGGCAGCCGCCCGGCGGAGCGCGATGGCACTGCGCTCGCTGACGGCAAAGCGCGCACCGACTAGCGTCCCATCAACGTCAGTGGCGACCAGCCGTGGCAGCCAGCACTCAGACACGGCGCGGGGTTCAGACGGACGCATCACGGGGCGACAGTGGCCGACCGATGCCGAGCGCGGGCTGGCTGGCGCGATTGTGACGCCCGCGGGCATAGAATGACGGTGGCGGCCGACGGTTCGTCGTCCCTCCACCATCTTGCGCACGCCGACGATGTGCGAAAGGCCGCATGGACCACCTCCCGGGATGCTGCGCCCGATGACGCTTCGCGGCAGTCGCAGGCCGACTCTCGCCATCGTGAGCGGGCGCCCGGGGTCCGGCAAGACGACTCTAGCGCGTGAGCTTGCGCAGGCGGTGTCATGTCCGTTGATCTCGCGAGACGAGATCAACGAAGGGATCTTCCACACGTTCGACCACGACCTGAAGCTGGCCAGCAAAGACGACGTAGCGAAGGTCGCCTTCGATGCGTTCTTCAAGGTCATCGAGCTGCTTGTCGCGTCCCGCGTAACGCTCGTCGCCGAAGCGGCGTTTCAGGACCATCGCTGGCGCATCGGCCTGGAGCCCCTTCTCGCGATGGCCGACATGAGAATCATTCACTGCACGATCGACCCGGAGCTCGCACATCAACGGATCGCCCGACGGCGCTTCGAACAGCAGGGCACACCACGGGCGAAGCGAACCACCACCCGGGCTCCGGACATTGAGATGCGCCGGGCGTCCGACCACCCCTTCGAACCCCTGTCGCTGCCAGTGACGTCCCTACACGTGGCCACAACCGACAGCTACGACCCTGGACTTGACGAGATCGTCGCGTTCATCACGGTCCCGATGCATCGATCGACAGAGGCGGCGAGTGCGCCCGCGCATCCACAGCCGTTGCCGGGAATTCGCGGCTGACCACCCGTCAGCCGGGGTTGAGGGGCGGGGGTGGGGTGCGGATGGTGCGGAGTTGGTCGGCGAACTGGCGGGCGGCGTCCAGGTCGCGGTGCGGGGCGGGGAGCGCGGCGAGGAATTCGCTGGCCTGCTGCAGGGAGGGCTGTACAGCGCCGGACAGGGCACGAACGCTCCTCGGGCAACAGACCCCTGACCAGTAAGAACAGGACGAGGCTGGACGGCAGCCCAACGGCTGATGGCATTCAGGTTCCTGTGTCCGCAAGGACGTGGGGGTTCAAGTCCCCCCTCGCCCACGGGAAAGCTGCGGTCGCCCCAGAGGCCCGTGTGGCCAGGATTCGTCACGCATGCGTGACGAATCCTGGCCACAAGCTCAACACCGGAGTTCCAGGCGAGACTCGCCCGGTACGTCGATGCCTTCGAACGCTACGACATCACGTCGCTCGTCTCGCTCCTCCGCGACGCCGCCGTCATGTCGATGCCGCCGTACGACTTCTGGCTGCGCGGGCCGGTCGAGATCAGCCTGTGGTTCCTGGGCCAGGGCATCGAGTGCCGCGGCTCGCGGCTGGTGGCGACGGCGGCCAACGGCTGCGCCGCGTTCGGCTCGTACCGGCCCGACGGACAGGGTGGCCACTACCCGTGGGCCATCCAGGTCATCGAGGTCTCAGGCGACAGGATCGTCGGGCACCACAACTTCCTCGACACCGACCTGTTCGCTGCCTTCGGCCTGGCTGCCCGGCTGCAGCCGTAGGCCGGCGACGCACGGTACGGCCTCACCCAGCCCGACCAGATCGAGGAGCTCGGACAGCTCAGCGCACGCATCGCGCAGCCGGATCGCGCAGCCCAGACGACGGGCCGCCAGTTGCATCCGTCCCAGCTCGTCGATGATGGAGAGGTCGATACGGGCGCCTGCCATCAGCGGCCAGCTCGCCACCTCGACACCACCCCGGACGAGCAGCACCATCGCGTGGGAGTCTCGTCGCGGCACGCTGGTACGACGACTGCGCCTGGCGGAGCTCATCGGCAGCACCGACGAGCTCAGACGGCCGTCGATGTCATGCCCCCGATGACACCGAGGGCCCGGGCGGCGTGCTCCCCGCCTCGCAAGGCGAAGCGCTCCGCGCGGGTCGCGCCGTGTGCTGGTTGTCCTCAAGCGACCCGCAACGCAGCGAGGTGCGGATGCTTTGCGCACGAACGCCACGGGTTTTTCCGCGCGGACCACGAATGAGGGCTTCGCCCTCGGACCCCCGAGCCCGACGTAGGCACACTGAAGCGGTCTGCGGGAACGGAGACTGCGTCCTCACGCGGCGCTACCCTCGCGGCCGTGGACTCGGAAGGAGCCCACACGCCTGTAGCCCCTCTACCTGAAGGAGCATGACGACGATGGTGATCTCGACGAATCTCGGGTTCCCGCGGATCGGTCCGCAGCGTGAGCTGAAGCGAGCGCTGGAGCGCTGGTGGTCCGGTGAGATCTCCGAGGCCCAGTTGGCTGCGTCGGCGTCGGCGATCCGGCGGGACAATTGGGAGCTGCAGCGCAAGCTCGGCCTGGACCAGGTCCCGTCGAACGACTTCTCCCTCTACGACCACGTGCTGGACACGGCCGTGATGGTCGACGCCGTGCCGGACCGGTACCGAAGCCACGCCGAGGTGGAGACCTTCGACCTGCTCACCTACTTCGCGATGGCACGGGGCGGTCGGGTGAGGGGCAGCGAGACACCAGCCCTCGAGCTGACGAAATGGTTCGACACCAACTACCACTACCTTGTCCCAGAGTTCTGGCCAGGCCAGCGGTTCCGCCTCGCCTCGGCCAAGCCGTTGGAGGAGTTCCGGGAGGCGGTCGAGCTCGGCGTCCGGACGCGGCCTGTCGTGCTGGGACCGGTGTCGTTCCTGCTCCTGGGCAAGATGCGGGAGCCGTCGTCCAGCCCGCTCGCGCTGCTCCCGGCGCTCGTCGGAGTCTACGAGGAGCTGCTCGCCGGCTTCGCGGCAGCCGGCGCGGAGTGGATGCAGATCGACGAGCCCGCCTTGGTCTTGGACCTGGATCCTGAGGTGCGCGACGCGTTCGGGCCGACCTACGCCCGCCTGGCCGAGGCCGCCCCGCAGCTGCGCCTGCTGGTCGCAAGCTACTTCTCGGGGCTTGGGCGCAACCTCGATGCCGCGCTGCGGCTGCCAGTGGCCGCCGTCCACATCGACCTCGTCCGCGGCCCCGAGCAGCTGGAGCCGGCACTGGATGAGGTGCCCGAGTCGATGGCGCTCTCGCTCGGCGTCGTCGACGGGCGCAACGTGTGGCGCGCTGACCTGGATGCCGCCCTCGCGCTGCTCGAGCGCGCCGCGCAACGTCTCGGACCCGAGCGCGTGCTTGTGGCGCCGTCTTGCTCGTTGCTTCATGTGCCGGTCGACCTCGACCTGGAGAAGGAGCTGGACGCCCGGCTGCGGAACTGGCTGGCCTTCGCCGCCCAGAAGCTGCGCGAGGTCGTCGTGCTCGCCACCGGCCTGCGCCACGGCCGCGACGCCGTAGCGGAGGAGCTGCAGGCCAGCCGCGCGGCGCTCGGGTCCCGGCGGGACTCGCCCTGGGTGCACGAGGAGGCCGTGGCCCGGCGGCTGGCCGCTGTCACCCCTGCCATGCAGCAGCGGCGCAGCCCCTATCCCGTGCGCCGGGCTCGCCAGGCCGCCCTCCAAGGGCTTCCGGTCCTGCCGACCACCACGATCGGCTCGTTCCCGCAGACGCCGCAGGTGCGCCAGGCGCGAGCCCGCTACCGGCGTGGCGACCTGGACGAGGCCGGCTACCGCCGCTTCCTGCGCGACGAGATCACCCAGGCGGTCCGCTTCCAGGAGCAGATCGGACTCGACGTGCTCGTCCACGGCGAGTTCGAGCGCAACGACATGGTGGAGCACTTCGCCGAGCTGCTGGACGGGTTCGCCGTGACCCGGCATGGCTGGGTGCAGAGCTACGGCTCCCGCTGCGTCAAGCCCCCGATCATCTACGGCGACGTCGCCAGGACCGGCCCGATGACCGTCGAATGGGCCAGCTTCACCCAGTCGTTGACGCCCAAGCCGGTCAAGGGGATGCTCACCGGCCCGGTGACCATGCTGCAGTGGTCGTTCGCGCGGGACGACCTGCCGCGCGAGGCGACCTGCCGCCAGATCGCCCTGGCCATCCGCGACGAGGTCGCCGCCCTCGAGGCTGCCGGCATCCGCATCATCCAGATCGACGAGCCGGCCCTGCGGGAGGGCCTGCCGCTGCGTCGGGAGGAATGGAAGGCATACCTCGACTGGGCGGTGGGGGCGTTCCGGCTTGCCTCGAGCGGCGTGGACGACGAGACCCAGATCCACACCCACATGTGCTACTCGGAGTTCAACGACATCATCGCCGCCATCGCCGACCTCGACGCCGACGTGATCTTCATCGAGGCGTCCCGTTCGGGCATGGAGCTGCTCGCAGCGTTCGAAGACGCCCGTTACCCGAACGAGCTGGGCCCCGGCGTCTACGACATCCATTCCCCCCGGATCCCCACCACGTCCGAGATCGTCTCGCTGCTGCGCAAGGCGCTCGAGGTGTGCTCCGCAGAGCAGCTGTGGGTCAACCCCGACTGCGGGCTCAAGACCCGCCGGTGGGAGGAGGTAGTCCCCGCGCTGACCCACCTCGTCGAGGCGGCGCGGGTGGTGCGCGCCGAACAGGCGGACCAGTGAGGGACGGCGGGAGCGGCCCCCACGACGGTGACCCGTTGCTCTCCACCGCGTGCAGTGGCGCGGCGCGTGACCTCGCTCGCCGGTCGGCATCAGCACCGGATGAGCGCATGGCCGTGCGCGTGCCGGCAGCGTTGACGAACGGCGATTAACGGTTCGGTCGCCCACCGAAGACCCGGTTGTACCGCTGTGCCACGGCTGGGGGCGATCCTCTTTGTGCCCACTGGGCCGGTGTGGGTCTGGGCCGATGGTTCCCCGCCCGAGCCCCTCATCCGGAGGAAGCGTGGCGCTCTTCCGGCCGGCTGCAGCGCCTTGACTCCCGGACCCCAACGGGTGCATAGTCACATCCATGTAACTACTCTACGGCTGTAGCTACGCGGCTTCGCAGAGAAGGCCGTCCCAGCGAGGAGAGTCCATTGGTGACCGTGAACCGAGCGCTCCGCGCGATGCCCGCAGCCGAGACGGGTCGGCTCGGCCTCAAGGTCGAGCGGTACTTCACGATGCCGGGCATCCACCCCTACGACGAGTTTGAGTGGGAGCTCCGAGACGCGGTGCTCAAGGACTGGAAGACCGGCAAGACAGCGTTCGAGCAGCGCGATGTCGAGTTTCCGAAGAGCTGGTCGCACAACGCCACGATGATCGTGGCCCAGAAGTACTTCCGCGGACACTTGGGGACCCTGGAGCGCGAGCGCAGCGTCCGGCGGACGATCGATCGCGTGGCCGACACGGTCACCGACTGGGGTCACAAGGACAGCTACTTCGCCGACGATGAGTCTGCGGAGGCCTTCAACGCCGAGCTCAAACACGTCCTTGTCAATCAGAAAGCAGCGTTTAATTCGCCGGTGTGGTTCAACGTCGGCATCGACGGCCGCAGGCCGCAGTGCTCGGCGTGCTTCATCCTGTCCGTCGAGGACACGATGGGCTCGATCCTCAACTGGTACGTCGAGGAAGGGACCATCTTCAAGGGTGGGTCCGGCGCCGGCGTGAATCTCTCCAAGATCCGTTCCTCGGTCGAGTTACTCGAGGGAGGCGGCACTGCGTCGGGTCCGGTGAGCTTTATGCGCGGCGCCGACGCGTCGGCCGGCACGATCAAATCGGGCGGCAAGACGAGGAGGGCCGCCAAGATGGTGATCCTCAATGTCGACCACCCCGACATCGAGGAGTTCATCTGGTGTAAGCAGCGGGAGGAGCGCAAGGCGCGCGCGCTGCGTGAGGCCGGCTTCGACATGGACCTCGACGGCCGGGATTTCGCGAGCATCCAGTACCAGAACGCGAACAACTCGGTCCGGGTGACCGACGAGTTCATGCAGGCGGTACTCGCCGACGAGGAGTTCACGCTCCGCGCGGTCTTGACGGGCGCGCCCGTCAAGACCGTCCGTGCCCGCGACCTGATGCGTCAGATCGCGCAGGCCGCCTGGGAGTGCGCCGACCCGGGGATGCAGTACGACACCACGATCAACGATTGGCACACGACGCCGAATGCGGGCCGCATCAATGGCTCGAACCCGTGCTCGGAATATATGCATCTCGATAACTCAGCCTGCAATCTCGCATCACTGAATTTAAGAAAATTTGAAGCAAATGGCGTCTTTGACGTCGAAGCGTTTCGCCGTGCGGTCGAGATCATGTTTACCGCGCAGGAGATCATCGTCGGCAATTCGAGCTATCCGACGGAGAAGATCGCGGCCAATGCCATAGCGTACCGGCAGCTCGGCCTGGGCTACGCGAACCTGGGCGGTTTGCTCATGAGCCTCGGCCTCCCCTATGACTCCGACGAGGGACGCGCATGGGCCGCGGCGATCACCGCGCTCATGACCGGCCACGCGTACCGCATGTCCGGGGAAATGGCCAGGTTCAAGGGTCCGTTCGATGGGTATGCCCGTGATCGTGACGGGATGCTACGGGTGCTGCGGAAACACCGTGACGCACTGAGCCGCATCGACTCCGCCCTCGCACCCGCGAACGTGTTTGAGGCGGCCCGCGACTCTTGGAACGACGCGGTCACGCTCGCCACGGAGCACGGGGTACGAAACGCCCAAGCCTCGGTCTTGGCCCCAACGGGAACAATTGGGTTTATGATGGACTGTGATACGACCGGAATAGAGCCGGACTTTGGCCTGGTAAAGTCCAAGAACCTCGTTGGCGGTGGGACGATGCGGATCATTAACGGCACCGTGCCAGTGGCGTTGGAGCGGCTCGGTTATCAGCCCGGGCAAGTCGAGGCGATCGTCGCCTACGTCGATGAATACGCCACAATCGAAGGCGCTCCTGCGCTCGATCCTGCGCATCTGCCCGTCTTTGATTGCGCGATGGGCGAGCGGTCGATCTCGGCGATGGGCCACGTCAAGATGATGGCTGCGGTCCAGCCTTGGATCAGTGGCGCAATCTCCAAGACGTGTAACATGCCTGAATCAGCAACCGTTGAGGACATGGAACAGCTCTATGTGGAGGGCTGGAAGCTGGGCCTGAAGGCGCTGGCGGTCTATCGGGACAGCTGCAAGATCGCGCAGCCGCTGTCGCTCGCGACGAAGAAGGAAACCCCCAACACGACCGAGCAGGCCGCTGCACAGGCCGGAATGGTGCGACGGCGGCTGCCGAAGCAGCGGCCGTCGCAGACGTTCTCGTTCCAGGTCGGCGACGCCGAGGGCTACCTGACCGCGGGGGAGTACCCGGGCGACGGGCTCGGTGAGATCTTCGTCAAGCTCGGCAAGCAAGGATCGACGCTGTCGGGCGTGATGGACGCGCTCGCGATCAGCGTGAGCATCGGGCTGCAGTACGGCGTGCCGCTCGAGGTGTACGTCCGCAAGTTCACGAACATGCGCTTCGAGCCGGCCGGGATGACCGACGATCCCGAGGTGCGGTTCGCGACCTCGATCGTCGATTACCTGTTCCGCCGGCTCGCGATCGAGTACCTGCCGATCGACCGGCGCCAGGCGCTGGGGATCTACACGATGGGGGAGCGCGCGGCGCTCGAGGCCGGGGCACCGGCCCCTCAGCCCTGGTCCGCGCCGCTCACCGACACCACCGGCCGGACCATCCTGCCGGCAGACCGGCCGGCACCAGTCGATGACATGCACGGTGATGCGCCGATGTGCTACCAGTGCGGAGTCGCGATGATCCGCGCCGGCTCCTGCCATTGCTGCCCACAATGCGGCACGACCAGTGGGTGTAGCTGACAGGCGTACTCATGAAACATGAAGCTTTGCCTCGGACCGCCGAGGCCATGCCGTGGCGGTGGCGGACAACGGGACGAAGGCGTGGGTGTGGCGTAGCGTGGGGCACCTTCCTACTTTCGCTAGCAGATAGTCCCCGTCAGTTTTTTCAACTTCGCTGCGACGTAGCTCTCCCTCAGCACTTGGCCGGCCTCAAGCCAAGCTTGATAGTCTTGAGTATGCCGTGTTTGCATGATGGCTGTCTCAACCATCTCAGCGAGAGCGGAGCGTGGTAGACGTCGTAAATAAGGATGTGTCGGGATGCTGAAATACCAGCCGTAGCGCCAGATGTTTTCTGCCTCATTGAGGTCGAAAACGAACTCGGTGTGAAGGGTGTCGACTACTTGTAGGCCCTCTGCGCTCGCGATGGTTTGGCATGTCTGAAGATCAAGGCACTGCAGTCTTCGGTGTTGGGCCTGATGCCCGTACTTACCCAGAATGGCCGCCAACTTCTGGTGAAAGGCCCGAGCGGGGGGCGTCAGCGACAGGAAATGGGTGGTGGGGCCAATGGGGGGAAGCACGTCGAATACTATCGTGCCACCGGGGCGGAGGACCGAGCTGACCTGTCTCATCGCACGTTGCAAGTTGCGAAAGAGCCCAAAGGCATAGTTGGATATAATCACATCAATGCTGGCAGGCTCAACCAGCTCCGCCATCCGGAGAGCATCGCCGACAACATACTCAATACCCATGGGGACGTAGGCTTCGCTTGACGCCAGTCTTTCGCGGGCAACTTTGAGCATCGCTTGAGAGGAATCAAGCAGGATTAGCTGACGTGGCTGGTAGCGGAGAGCCTCAGCGGCCGCTAATCCTGTCCCTGCCCCTAGATCGAACACCACCTGATGAGGGCTGATTGACGCAAAGGACGCCAGAGTCTGTGCCGCGAGAGCGTGGATTGGGTAGCCTTGACGTACGACTTGGTCATACTCTCTGGCGAAACGTACGCTGTGGTAAAGGGAGTACGTCATTGCTGGTCTCCGCAATACACTTTCGGCCGCTGAGGAGCAAACCCGACCATAATGGACCAGCCTTGCTCGCCTTAATTGAGTCTGCTCTTGTCCAGGGCGCACGCCTGGTCGTCGCACCCGAATTGGCGCTGTCAGGATTTGCGTTCCAGGCTCCGGAGGAAATAGCGCCGCACGCCCAGTCGATAGTTGGACCCTTCAGCAGACGACTGTCGAAGCTCGCCAAGAAATTTCACAGTACCATCGTCGTGGGAATGGCGGAGTGTGATCTGTGGTCTGGTCGCCTCTTCAACGCGGCCGTGATCGCCACGCCGCAAACGGAGCCCTTTACCCACCGCGCGCCACCCCACCCGGAGGGGTGGGAAGTGCCTCCGTACAGGTGGATCACCGGGTTCGGGTCGGGTCCGACGCGCCTGATGACACCGCTGGGCACCCTTGAGGTCACCATCTGCAGTCATCTCCTGCGCACCGACGTTCCGCCAGCCGCAAACGGACCAGGCCTCTTCGCCGTCCCTGCAGCTTGGTACGACGACCTCGGCCGGGAGCCCTGGCTGACCCAATGGCGACAAATTGCACGGGACAGGAGGTCTGCCCTGGTCCTTGCCAACCGCTATGGCCAGGAAGTGTACTCAAACGGGATGGTCGTAGACTTCGTACCGACTTCGTCGGGCATCATCGACAGCCAGGGGGAGGTCATAGCGGCGACTTCGCGGCGGGAGCCCACCGTGCTGTTCGCCAGGCTGATCCGCGGTCCGGCCGGTGTGGTTGGAGCCGCGCCGTGAAGCGTCGGCTGCGCTAGGATTTGTGGTCGCTGCCTGGACCACCCGACACTGGACCATAACACGTAAGCGTTGCTGTGGCAGCCGGTGCGTTCGTCCACTCGTTATTTATGGCGATGTCCAGCGACTGGGACCGACTAGAGCGTAATCGGGACGCCATGAGGCCAAAGACGCCGGGGCCTTTCCCCATACGGGGGCGGGACTGCATCGTGGGCGAGGCCCAGCACGGGGCAATTGCTTGCGCTGGCGGCGCGGGCTCGTAAGGGGATACGCATCGAGATGAAGGTTGGCCTCGTAATTCCGCTGGCAGAGGATGAGGTGCTAGGGCGAGCGCTTCACTACCGGGAAACTCGCCGCTGGGCTCAGAAGGCCGAGGCTATGGGCCTAGACTCCATCTGGGTCTACGACCACCTCCTGCACCGTTTTCCCGGGAAGCCGACCGTGGGCTTCTGGGAAGCGTGGACCGTACTCTCGGCTTTGGCTGAGGTGACCAGCAAGTGCTCGATCGGGACACTCGTTCTTTGTACAGCCTTCCGCAACCCGGCAGTCCTGGCGAAGATGGCAGTCACGCTCAACGAGGTCAGCGACGGCCGCCTTATTCTTGGACTCGGCGCGGGCTGGCACCGCCCGGAGTTCGAGGCCTTCGGCATTCCCTTCGACCACCGCGTCGCCCGCTTCGAAGAAGCGCTTGGGATTATTGTGCCTCTGGTCCGCAGTGGTCGAGTTGACTTCCGAGGCACCTACTACCAAGCGCCAAACTGCGAAATCCAGCCATGGGCTGGGCATAAGGCAGATCTTCCCATCATGGTGGCCGCCCGTGGCCCGCGCATGCTCAGACTGGCAGCGCGCCACGCCGACATATGGAACACGGACTGGCTGGGACCGCTGAGTCAGGTCGCTGAGCAGCGCGCCGCGCTACGGGAGGCGTGCGCACAGGTAGGACGGGAGCTGGCGACGCTGGAGATCAGCGGTGGCATCACGATCGCTTATCCAGAACTGGGTCAGCTGCCCGCATGGATAAACAGCCCAGATCAATTTGTCTCCGGCTTCCCTAAAGAGATAGCAGAATGCCTGTACTCCTATAAGCAATTGGGAGTTACGCACGTCATGTGTTCCTGTTACCCAGTGACGCTTGAGGTTGTATCACGCCTTGGAGACGCCCTAAAGGAGTACCACGATATGGTGAACGAGCCCGAGCACCATATCAAGGCGGCTTGGCCTTAGTCTGATGGAGGAGCGCCCATGTCGTTCAGGTTAAACTTATCTTGTCCACTTGCCAGAAATGCTTTGTGTCCTGGAAAGAAGGGCAGCTGATCTTGAAAGAGTTTTATGCACGGTATTGTGTAACGGGCCGCGAGGCCTATTCTTGCGTCACTGGCATGATTAACGTCAGATCCATGTAAGATCCGATCACTGAACAGTACAAACTCGCCTGCTCTGAGTTCCAGTTCTATAGACTTGTCATCGTTTAAAAGAGCGGTATCTGCCATTTCCTCAAACAACGCTGATTGTGGTGCTGGAGCCATTGGGAGTATTTTGTGGTGTGATGCAGGAATGACCTTCAAGCACCCGTTAGACTTTGAAGTCGATGTAATCGCTATCCATGCTGTAAAGCTAAATGCCACCTTCCAATAATGTAAATCCTGATGCCAGGGGACGATTTTACTAGTGCGATTTTTGATCCAAAAGCTAGAGTTCCACAGGATGAGATCTGGTCCATAAAGGGCCGCAAGACGCTCGATGATCACCGGGCTGGTGCAGAGATCGTAAACGATCTTGCTGTCTTGATGTCGTGCATACGAATAATGTCCAGAGATCGGATTAGGATTACTAAAAACAACGCGGTCTATGATCCTGTAAATTGTTGCCATCTCTGTAGGGGTACACAGCTTGAATGGCCCAATGTAGCCCCGAGCATGATAGTTCTCAACCTCGGTTGCTGATAACACCATTCGATCTCTAGCCCTCAACCACTCAGCACAGCCTCTTCATTGTTTCATGCTTTTCGCCTATGCCGAGAGTCTATAACTTATGGACCTCCCTCGGCTTGGCGAGTACACGGCTAACGGCAACCGGCCATCGGCGTCCTGGATGCGCCAGTGGTCAGGTTGCCCTACGCCACCTGCTCCAGGTAGGGGGACCGGGCCGTGCTCGGCGGGGGCGATCACCGTTCGACACCGTCACGTCGCACCGTGGCCTGGGTGGGACGAGGTCGAGCAGGGCGCTCAGGCCG
>JBOGEB010000027.1:0-31330 GCA_050743125.1 Egibacteraceae bacterium | reverse complement strand
GACCACGAGCAGGGCGAGGACGACGAGCAGTGCGGCCCCAAGGACGAAGCGGGCCAGGCCGGCGACGAACAGCACCACGGCCATGCCCGCCATCCTTGGGTTTTACAACGGTGAGACGTCCTGGCGAGCCCTCGTCGGCGACTCCGCGACACCGCCCTGAGGAGTTTCGACCCACGCTCGTCATTCTTAGGTTTGGAACGGTGAGACGTCCTGGCGAGCCCTCGTCGGCGACTCCGCGACACCGCCCTGAGGAGTTTCGACCCACGCTCGTCATTCTTAGGTTTGGAACGGTGAGACGTCCTGGCGAGCCCTCGTCGGCGGCTCCGCGACACCGCCCTGAGGAGTTTCGACACCTGATCCAAGGGCTTGCACGACGCGGGAGGGGCTGGGGCGGCCGAGCTGGGCGGCCATCCACCGGCTCGTCGAGACGAGCCGGTCGAGGTCGACCCCGGTCTCGATCCCGAGTCCCCGCAAGAGCCAGGCGAGGTCCTCGGTCGCCAGGTTGCCGGTGGCCGACCGGGCGTATGGGCAGCCGCCGAGGCCGCCCGCCGAGGCATCGACGACGCTGACCCCGCAGCGCAGCGCAGCGAGCGTGTTCGCGAGCGCCTGCCCGTACGTGTCGTGGAAGTGCACCGCAAGCCGATCGGGGCCGACCCCGCGCTCGGAGAGCGCCGACAGCATCGCGTTGACGTGCCCGGCGGTGCCGACGCCGATCGTGTCGCCCAGGCTCAGCTCGACGCAGCCGAGCTCGAGCAGGCGCACGCCGATGTCGGCAGCGCGGTCGACGGGCACCGGCCCCTCCCAGGGATCGCCGAAGCACATCGAGAGGTACGCGCGAACCCGCATGCCCGCCGCCGTGGCGCGGTCGACGACGGGAGCGAACATCGCGAACGACTCGGCGACCGTCCGGTTCAGGTTGCGCTGCGCGAACGACTCGGTCGCGCTGCCAAGGATCGCGATCTCGTCGGCTCCCGCCGCGAGCGCCCGCTCCAAGCCCCGCTCGCTCGGCACGAGCACCGGGTAGCGCACACCGTCTGCACGGTGCGGCAACCCGAGCATCTCGAGCAGCTCACCCGCGTCCGCGAGCTGTGGGACCCATTTCGGGTGGACGAAACCCGTGGCCTCGATGACCCGCAGGCCGGTGCCCGCAAGGCGGCGGATGAACTCGGCCTTCACGGCGGTCGGCACGCTCGCCTGCTCGTTCTGCAGCCCGTCCCGTGGGCCGACCTCGTAGATCGTGACCCGCTCGGGGAGCCCGCCCAGCCGAAAGGCGGTCACGAGGGCTCCACCACCGCGAGCGGCTCGTCCATCCCGACCTGCTGACCCTCGGTCACGGGGAGCGCCGTCACCACGCCGTCGATCGGCGCAGTGATGGGGTGCTCCATCTTCATCGCCTCGACGACGAGCAGCGTCTGCCCCATGGTGACCTGGTCGCCAACCGCAGCCTGGACCACCGTCACGGTACCGGGCACCGGCGCGGTGAGCGGGCCCGCATCCACGGGCTCGTCAGCGCGGCGGTCGGCGGCGTCCTGTTCCCGCAGTGCCCATGCCCCGCCGTCCCGGCCGAGCCAAGTCACGCCGTCATGCTCCACATGAGCGTACCGCCGGGTCTCACCGTCGAGCGTGACCTCCAGGCCGCTCTCAAGCCACCATGCGCTGGCCTGACGCGAAACACCGCCCTGGCCGACTGCGACCTCCGCGCTGACCGCCCGGCCGCGCACGCGGACGTCGACCGGATCGGCATGTTCTGCGCGCATGCGCCAGCACGTCCACGCCTGCGCGCCGATCCGCCAGCCGCCGGGCAGGTCGAACGGGTCGACGACCGGACCCGGTGGCTCCAGCTTCAGCAACCGCGCCATGACGGCGGCGATCAGCACGTCGTCCGGCGGGCAGTCCTCGGCGAGCGCGTCGAGACGCCGCTCGATCAGTCCGATGTCGAGCTGACCCGCTTGAACGTCCGGGTCGGCGAGCAGGCGGCGGAGAAACGCCGTGTTCGTGCCCACCCCGAGGATGACCAGCTCAGCGAGCGCGCCGTCCAGGCGGCGCAGCGCGGTCTCGCGGTCGGGGCCGAATCCAATCAGCTTTGCGAGCAGCGGGTCGTAGTGGCTGCCTACCTCGGAGCCAACGTGGATCCCGGAGTCGACCCGCACGCGGCCCCGCATGAGCGGCTCCAGGTATTCCCGGACCACCCCGGCTGTGGGCAGGAACCCGCGGGCGGGGTTCTCGGCGTACACGCGGGCTTCGATCGCGTGACCGAACGGGTGCGGGTCCAGGGCCAGTCGCTCACCGGCAGCAATGCGGAGCTGCTGCTCGACGAGGTCCATCCGGTAGACGAACTCCGTGACGGGGTGCTCTACCTGGAGCCGCGTGTTCATCTCCAGAAAAAAGAAGTCACGTCCCGAGACCAGAAACTCGACCGTGCCTACCCCGACGTAGCCGCATGCCTGGGTCACGTTCAGCGCGGCAGTGGTGATGCGTTTCCGGGTGGTGTCGTCCAGTCCCGGCGGCGGACACTCCTCGACGACCTTCTGATAGCGACGCTGGAGGCTGCACTCGCGCTCGCCGAGGTGGAGGACGGTACCGTGCTGGTCGACGAGCACCTGAACCTCGATGTGGCGAGGTCGATCGAGGAACCGTTCGAGCAGGAGAGTGTCGTCGCCGAACGCGCCCTTGGCCTCGCGTCGGGCGGCGGCGAGCGCCTCGGGCAGCCCCGCCGGGTCCCGGACGACGCGCATCCCCTTGCCACCCCCACCAGCGGAAGCCTTGACGAGCAGGGGGAAGCCCACGTCGGCAGCGGCCTCGACAAGCTCCACGTCGGTCATGCCGGGCCAATGAACGCCCGGCACGACCGGCAGGCCCGCAGCCCGCGCGGTCCGCTTTGCGCGGATCTTGTCCCCCATCGCCTCGATCGCCTCGGGCGGCGCGCCGACGAAGACCACGCCAGCGTCCGCGCAGGCGCGCGCGAAGCCCGCGTTCTCGGCGAGGAACCCGTAGCCGGGATGGACCGCTTCGGCGCCGCTCCGGCGGCAGGCGTCGAGGATGCGATCGGCCGCCAGGTAGGACTGGGAGGCCGGAGCGGGCCCGAGCCGGACGGCGCTGTCAGCGAGCGCGACGTGCGGCCCGTCGGCATCGACGTCGCTGTAGACCGCGATCGACCGGATGCCCAGGTGGCGCAGCGTACCGATGATCCGGACGGCGATCTCGCCGCGGTTGGCGATCAGGACCGTGTCGAACATCACGGCGGTCCGGGGGCGTTCCCAGGGTCCCCTCTGGGGCTCCGGACCCTCTCACGGGCGCTCGGCAGCCACGACGGCGGGCGGCGCCCGAGGAATGCCTGCATGCCCTCCTGACCCTCGTCGCTGACCCGCAGCGCGGCGATCAGCGCGGGCGTCGCGGCCGTGGCCTCGTCTAACGGCCGCAGCGCGAGGTCGGCCAGCCGCTTTGCGACCGCGACCGCCTGCGGTCCGGCGCGCAGACAGCGGTCGACTGCGGCGCCGACGGCCCTGTCGAGGCCGGCGGAGGCCACGACCTGGTGGACGAGCCCAGCCGCGAGCGCGCGGTCAGCGTCGAACTGCTCGCCGGTGACGAACACCGCCCGCGCGAACGAGTGACCGACCTTGCGGACGACGTACGGGGAGATCACCGCCGGGGCAAGCCCAAGCGTGACCTCGGGGAACCCAAACCGCGCGTCCTCGGCCGCGATCCCGACGTCGCAGACCGCGACCAGGCCGACCCCACCGCCCAGCGCATGCCCGTTCACCCGGCCGACCAGTGGTACGGGGAGGTCGTAGAGCGCCCGGAGCATCGCGTTGACGCGAGCCGAGTCGGCGAGATGCTCCTCGAACGTGTGGTCCTTCATCGACCCCATCCAGTCCAGGTCCGCGCCCGCGCTGAACACCCCTCCGACGCCGGTGAGGACCACCACCCGCACCGCCGGGTCCCCACCAAGGACGCCGGCGGCCTCACCGAGCTGGGCGATGAGCGGCCCGTCAAAAGCGTTGCGGACCTCGGGGCGGTCCATCGTCACGGTGGCCACACCCCGGCCGTCAACGGTGACCTGAATCCTGGAGCCCTCGCCCATCGCAGCACGGATGCTACCCGTGGCCTCCCCACTACGACACATCAGCAAGCACCAGAACACTTCGGCGTCCGACCGAGTCCTCTGTGTCGTGCCCGTCATTTCCCATGGTTGGCCAGCCACGCGCACATTGCGGCACAGCCAGCGCAGCGGCGGGACGTATCGAACGACCCTGAGGAAGGCAGGAGCAGCGCGTGAGCCGTCGGCTCCCGCCCGGTGGTGACCTGCTGGTCGACGCCCGCCAGCACCGCAACGCGCTGCACATGCGTTGGGCGGGGTGCTGATGCGTGGCACCGCGTGCGTGGCCGCGCGCGGCGCACGTTCTGTGACCACCTCGGGGAGGCTGCCGCCTACCACGCGCTCGCCCGGCGTCTCGCCAACGCGTCCGGCTTCGCCACGCTGCGGGGCTGCGCGCGCGTCCGCGTGACGCTACTCGCTCGCACGGCCGCTGGTGGGGACCGGGCTGCGAGTGACAGAGAGGGGCGACACCGCCCTGGAGGAGTCTCGACACATGTTCTGGGGCGCCCCACTACACTTCAAGCTTCGCCGTGGGGTGTCGTCTTGTGCCCTCGTGCGGCGGCGCACTGTCCGTCCGAAGCGAAAGCCCGAACATCATGCGTTGGTCCCAGCTGTACGTCCCCACATTGCGCGAGGACCCTTCGGATGCCGACGCGGTCAGCCACCGCCTGCTGGTCCGCGCCGGCTACATCCGCCAGCTCATGGCTGGCCACTACACGCTGCTCCCCCTCGCTGTCCGGGTACGCGCCAAGGTCATCGACGTCATCCGGACGGAGATGGAGCGAATCGGCGCCCAAGAGTTCATCCTGCCGGCGATGCACCCGGCTGAGATCTGGCAGAAGACCGGGCGCTGGGAGGCCATGGGCGAGGAGATGTTCCGCCTGCGAGACCGCAAGGGCGCCGACATCGCGTTGGGGATGACCCACGAGGAGATCTTCACCACGTTGGCGCTGGAGCTGCAGTCGTACCGCGACCTGCCCCAGATCTGGTACCAGTTTCAGACGAAGTTCCGTGACGAGCCTCGACCCAAGAGCGGGCTGATCCGGGTGCGGGAGTTCACCATGAAGGACTCCTACAGCTTCGACCTGGACGCCGAGGGGCTGGACCGGTCGTTCGACCTGCATCATGAGGCGTACACACGCGCGTTCGCCCGGCTCGGCGTCCCCGCCATCCCCGTGCAGGCGTCCAGCGGCAGCATGGGCGGCAGCGCCTCGGTCGAGTTCATGTGCCCGTCCGAGGCCGGCGAGGATCTCGTGGTCCGGTGCCGATCGTGCGGCTACGCGGCCAACGTCGAGAAAGCCATCGCCGCCCTGCCGCCAGCGGTCGACGGGTCGGGGCTGGCAGCGCCTGAGCGCTTCGACACCCCGGACGTGCGCACGATCGACGATCTCGCCCGCGACTTCGGCGCCCCCGCCGACCGCCAGATCAAGACGATGGTGTACGTCGTCGATGGCCGGCTCACCCTGGTCCTGTTACGCGGGGACCACAGTCTGGTCGAGCAGAAGCTGGTCGATGCCACAGGAGCCCAGGCCGTGGGGCCCGCCCATCCGGACGCGATCCGTGACGCGCTCGGGGCCTCCCCGGGCAGCCTCGGCGCGGTCGGTGTCGTCGCGCTGCCGGTGATCGCCGATGAGGCGCTTCGGGGCAGGCGGGACATGTTCACCGGGGCGAACGTCGACGACGTGCATCTGCGTGGCGTCGATGTCGACCGTGACCTCGTGGTCGGCTTGTGGGCGGACCTGCGCCAGGTCGGCGCTGGCGAGCGCTGTGTGACCTGCGGCCAGCCGCTGGAGGTCCTCCGGGCGATCGAGGTCGGCCACATCTTCAAGCTCGGGTACAAGTACTCCGAGGCGCTCGACCTGTCGATCCTCGGTGCCGACGGCCGTGAGGTCACGCCGATCATGGGCAGCTACGGGATCGGGATCGACCGGGCGATGGCCGCCGTCGTGGAATGCCACCACGACGACTCGGGCATCGTCTGGCCAGTCCAGGTCGCGCCGTTCGAGGTTGCCGTCGTCGTGCTCAACGACCGGCATGACCCGGACACGATCAAGGCAGGCGAGCAGATCTATGAGCACCTCGCGGCCGCGGGCATCGACGCGATCATCGACGACCGCGAGCTGCGACCCGGGGTGAAGTTCCGGGACGTCGAGCTGGTGGGCATCCCGTACCGGATCACGGTGGGCGCGAGGGGTCTGGCCAACGGCACGGTGGAGCTCACGGAGCGGGCGACCGGGACGGTCCAGGTCCTGCCGACCGACGCCGTCGTCGCGCGTGTGGTCGACATCGTCACCGCAGCCACAACCTGACCTGCCTCCCGAGCCGACGTCCAGCATTTCCGGTCAGATGTGCGCTTCCGGTCTTATCTGGCTGAACGTGCACATCATGGGCCGATCAGCGGTTACGGCGGGCCCAGGCGTCAGGGTCACGAGTCAGCTCCGCCACGAACCCCGGCAGGCGCCCACTCGCCACGTCAGCGAGGGTGACCGACTCCAGCACCCGGCGCTCCGCCGCGCGCAGAGCGACCCACACGTCCCGGAGGGCAGCGGCCGCGCCGTCGTAGCTGATGTCCTGCGGCTGATCACCGTGGATCTCGGCCAGCGGCCCCTCAACCGCGCGGATCACCTCGGCCAGGGTGATCTCGGTGGGGTCGCGTGCCAGCCAGTACCCACCTTCGGCGCCCCGCTGGCTGCGAACGATCCCCACGCGGCGTAGGTCGGCAAGGATGCGCAGCAAGAATGTGGCCGGGATGTGCTGCGCGACGGCGATCTGCTCGCGGGTCAACGGAGCATGCTGATCCACCGCAGCGGCCAGCTCGGCGCTGGCCCGCAATGCGTAATCGCCCTTCGCGGTCAACCTCATGCCGGCATCCTTACACGCAGCGCCCAACCCCGCCGCGAGCACCGACAAGCCCCACCAGCGCTGTCCTCGCCCGCCTACATGCGAAAGACGCCGTAGCGCGGCCCAGGGATCGGGGCGTTCGCGCAGACGGACAGCGCCAAGCCGAGCACCATGCGGGTGTCGAGCGGGTCGATCACCCCGTCGTCCCACAGCCGGGCGGTCGAGTAGTACGGGTGGCCCTGGCGCTCGTACTGGTCGCGGACCGGCTGCTTGAACGCCTCTTCCTCCTCTGGCGTCCAGCTGCCTCCACGCGCCTCGATCTGGTCCCGACGGATCGTCGCGAGCACCGTCGCCGACTGCTCGCCGCCCATCACGGAGATGCGGGCGTTCGGCCACATCCACAGGAACCGCGGCGAGTAAGCGCGACCGCACATCGCGTAGTTCCCAGCCCCGAACGAGCCGCCGATGATCACCGTGAGTTTCGGCACGACGGCGCAGGACACCGCGGTGACCATCTTCGCGCCGTCCTTCGCGATCCCGCCCGCCTCGTACTCCCGTCCGACCATGAACCCGGTGATGTTCTGGAGGAACACGAGCGGGATCCGGCGCTGGTCGCACAGCTCGATGAAGTGCGCGCCCTTGAGCGCGGACTCGCTGAACAGGATCCCGTTGTTCCCGACGATCCCGACCGGGTGCCCGTGGACGCGCGCGAACCCCGTCACGAGCGTCGCGCCGTAGCGCTCCTTGAACTCGTGGAACCGTGAGCCGTCGATGATCCGCGCGATCACCTCGCGGACGTCGTAGGGCGTGCGCGTGTCGGTCGGAACGACGCCGTAGATCTGGGCGGGGTCGACGGCCGGCTCCTCGACCGGGGTGACGTCCCAGGGCCGGTGGGGCTTGGGCGGCAGCGTGGCGACGATCGACCGGACGACCCGCAGGGCGTGCGCGTCGTCGGTGGCAAGGTGGTCGGCGACGCCGGAGGTGCGGGCGTGGAGGTCGCCGCCGCCGAGCTCCTCGCCGGTCGCGACCTCGCCGGTCGCGGCCTTCACGAGCGGCGGCCCGCCCAGGAAGATCGTGCCCTGGTTACGGACGATCACCGTCTCGTCGCTCATTGCCGGCACATACGCCCCGCCCGCGGTGCACGAGCCGAGCACGGCGGCGATCTGCGGGATCCCTTGTGCGGACATCCTCGCCTGGTTGAAGAAGATCCGTCCGAAGTGCTCGCGGTCAGGGAACACCTCGTCCTGCTTGGGCAGGAACGCCCCGCCGGAGTCCACGAGATAGAGGCACGCCAGGCGGTTCTCGAGCGCGACCTCTTGGGCACGGAGGTGCTTTTTCACCGTCATCGGGTAATAGGCCCCGCCCTTGACGGTGGCGTCGTTCGCGACGATCACGACCTCGCGGCCCTCGATACGGCCCACACCCGTGATGATCCCCGCCGACGGGGCGTCGCCGTCGTAGAGGCCGTGCGCGGCCAGCGGGGACAGCTCAAGGAACGGCGAGCCCCGGTCGACCAGCGCATCGACGCGGTCGCGGGGCAGGAGCTTGCCGCGCGCGGTGTGCCGCTCCCGCGCCTTCTCGCCACCGCCCAGCGCGACCTCGTCGAGCCTCCCGCGCAGGTCCGCGACCAACGCGGCGTGCGCCTCGGCGTTGCGCTGGAACTGCTCCGACGTGGGATCGGCCTTGGTCGTCAGCACCTCGCTCATGGCCTGCAAGCGTAGATCGGCCGGCGTGTCAGCGTTTGACGCGCTCACGGCATGGACCTGTGGGGTGGGTTGCGCGGCCGTCGCGCCTGCCGCCCCCAGGCTCCGGATGCTCGACGACCGGCAGAGACGCCGGCGTGCGGGTGCGCGTCACCGCGCTGACACCAGCCTGCCCAGGCAGCCACTCCGCTCACAGCCCACACACACAAAGTTCGTGCAAGCCCTTGCCAACCACACCGCCACATGACACAATACGAACATAAGTACGAACCAGGTGGAGGAGGCGGTCGAGACGCTCGACGACCACGCGCTGCTC
The DNA here is from genome assembly GCA_050743125.1 of Egibacteraceae bacterium. GTDB lineage: Bacteria > Actinomycetota > Nitriliruptoria > Euzebyales > Egibacteraceae > JBOGEB01. The sequence continues at coordinate 22,374 of JBOGEB010000027.1, read as the reverse complement.
GACCTGATCGAACAGGCGCTGGCCGCGTTGGGCGCTCAGCCGTTGGACGGGCAGGTCGACGACACGACGCTGGCCGAGTCGATCGAGCGGCTGCACCGTGTAGAAACCGTGGCCGCTGCATTAGCTGCGGCGGGTCGCCGCGGTCGACGCCCGCCAGGCGTGGCGGGCTGAGGGCGCGCGGTCGACCGCGGACCTGCTGGCCCGGCGGCTGCGGCTGACCCGCGGGGAGGCGCGCGCGCAGGCCGACACGGCGGTCGGGCTGGAGGGGCTGCCCGAGACCGCCGCGGCGGTCCGAGCGGGCACGATCGGGCTGGGGCAGGCGCAGGTCGCCGTGCAGACCGCCAAGGAGCTGCGTCCGGACGTGCGGGAGGACCTGGACCGTCTGGTGGCCGGCGACGGCGGCGGGCTGGACCGCCGCCGGCTGCGCGAGCACGTGGACGCCTGGACGCACACCGTCGACCCGGACGCGCTGGCAGGACGGGAGCGCCGCGCGTGGGCGAACCGGCGGGCGTCGGTCACCGCGGACGGCGCGGACGGGTCCGGGCGTGTGGAGGCCAGGCTGGACCCGGTCGGCGGCGCCACGGTGACCGCGGCGTTGGACCCGCTGGCCCGCAAGGCCGGCCACGCCGACGACCGGACCTACCCGCAGCGGATGGCCGACGCGTTGGTCGAACTCGCCCGGCGCTCACTCGACGCAGGCGACCTGCCGCAGGTGGCGGCGCAGCGCCCGCACGTGATCCTGATCGCCACCGCCGAGGCGTTGGACGGCGAGCCTGGCGCGCCGGCCGCGCGCCTGGACGGGGTCGGCCCGGTCAGCGCGGCGACCGCGCAGATGATCTGCTGTGACGCCGAGGTGGACCGCGCCAACCTCCCCCACCCACCCACCCTAAAGGGACACGTGATCTGGGACCCACAGACGAGGACAACCTCTGTTTAACCTGCTGGGGCTGTCACGGGAAGATCCACCACGACGGCTGGCTCGTGGCCCGCGACCCGGACACCGGCCGGTTCAGCATGCACCCGCCCGACCCGCTCGCCCGGCCACACCGGCGACGAGCCGGCTGACCCGCGCCCGACACCACCCACGGGACACATGCCAAGAGCCCGTTTTACGCGCTCACGGATCGACAGGAGCGCCAGGCCGGGCAGGACAGAGCGCACGATCCACCAGGTGATCTGCACATAGTGCGGCACGCCAATGGCCGTGTGCGCGCTGTAGACCAACGCCGCTGGGAACGAGCCAGCCGCTGCGAACCCCCATCCGGCAAGCAGCCAGGAGACGACCAGCCACAGGATCCCTACCGCGGCCAGCGCCCTCCACGCGCGCAGCCCGTACCCGGAAACCAGCCAGTAAAGGAACAGGATTAACCGCTCGGCTCCCGACCTGGGGCGGTCGAGACGGCGCCTCTCCATCTCGCCGTAGGAGAAATCGGCGGCCCCCCGGTTGGTTCTTGTTGTCCTCCTGCGCCTTGCGCACTGGCGCTGGTCAGGCGTCGGCCCTCACGCGAGCCCATGAGGGGTCAGGGTAGACCCCAGGACGTCAGTTCAGGAGCGGGTTGCGCAATGCGGCAGGCGACCGCCTGTGGAAGGCGTAGAGATCATCGACTGACAGGTCGCCGCAGATCACGCGACCGCCACGGCCGCGGAGCGCGTGGTCTGAACCAGAACACTTGTGGACGTCTGGCCACCATTCTCTTGACCGCCGGGGGCAGATCGAGGAGGACAGCACCGGCTGCTCTCACCGGGTCGTCTCCCAACCCCTCGATCGCGAACACGCTCAACCTGGTCTGGTCAAGCGCAACCAGCACTGCGGGAGCCCTCAGCATCTTGCTAGTTGTTCGTGACGAAGGCCGGGTATCTCAACTGATACAGCGCGACGATGAGGTCATCGTCATCGAGCGTGCTCAGTCGGGCGTCGATTGCCCGTACCGGGATGAGCTCAACCTCGGGGATGTACCCGCCCAGGGCGTGGAGGATGGGCGTAGGGAATTCTGGTCGAGGGCGATCCGGATCTGCTCCACCGCGACCATTATCCGGCAGCGCGTGCTGCGGCTGACGGTTGGAGCTGGCGCTCAAGGTCGAGGGCCTCCGCAAGCCCTGATACGTCCTCGTCCGGGTAGAGCGCGGCGATCTGGTCGGGCGAGAAGCCCCTCCATGAGAGCGCCGCCACGGTGCGAGTCGTGAGGCGCGACCGGGCCAGGTGGGGTTCGCCGGCCACCTTGCCAGGGACGATGCGCAAGTGTGGCCGCGGCTGCTGCAAGTCCGGCCCCTGGCGCCACCCAGCCTCGAACGGAGCGATCAGATCGAGAAACTCGCGTGGAAGCAGGGGGGACTCACCCGCGATGTTCCGCACCGGATCGTCGATCCACACCCGGCCTGACCGGTCAACCAGGAGCGCCCTGCGATCTTGACCGTGCTCGGTGTGGCGCCACCACTCCACACCGAGACGATCGAGCTCCTGCAGCGCCCACCGCACCTGCCGCATCGGCGTTGGAGGAATCGAACCATTGCCGTCAGACTTCGGATGGCGAAGCCAGCTCACCACGCGCAGCCTGAGAAGATCGGCATACGACCAGCGCTTCTCCTTCACGGGAGAGATGGACGGGACCACAACGCCCTCCCGAGCCCAGTGGTAGAGCGTTGATCGGGGCACACCAGCTAGCGCGGCGGCCCGAGCTGCCTCGCAATAGCCCCGATCCAGATCTACGACAGCGCGCACGCCAGCGTCCTTTCACCAGCTCTCCGTCAATGATCGCACCAACATCCCGCCGGTACGTGGAGGTCGCGACACGGGCGCTGATTAGGCAGCGTGCCGCCGTGGGCCAGGAGGGCGGCGGTCCTCTGTCACGTGGCGCGCAGGCCCAGGTGCTCCGTCAGCCACTGCGACTGCCGCTCCTGCTCGGCGCGGTAGTGCTCCTCATACTCCAAGCCTGGGTTCAGCCCTTGATGCGGCGCTCCTGGCCCGCCCATTCCTGCTCGCGGAGGGCGAACTTCTGGATCTTGCCGGTCGAGGTCTTCGGCAGCTCGTCGATGAACTCGATCGCGTCCGGTGCCTTGTAGTGGGCGATGAGCCCGCGGACGTGGGCGATGAGCTCCGGCTCGGTGACGCTCCGCCCGTCTTTGAGGATCACGAACGCCTTCGGCCGCTCGCCCCACTGCTCGTTGGGCACGCCGATCACCGCGGCCTCCAGCACTGCCGGATGCTTGACGAGCGCCTGCTCGACCTCGATCGTCGAGATGTTCTCGCCGCCGGACACGATCACGTCCTTCGCGCGGTCGCGCAGCTCGACGTACCCGTCCGGGTGCCACACGCCCAGGTCGCCGGAGTGGAACCAGCCGCCGTGGAACGCCTGCGCGGTGGCCTCGGGATCCTCGAAGTACCCCTTCATCACGTTGTTGCCGCGCATGACGACCTCGCCCAGCGTCTGGCCGTCGCGGGGCACGTCGTCCATGTGCTCGTCGACCACGCGGATCGGGTCAGCGATGAGCATCGCCACGCCTTGGCGGGCCTGGAGCCGCGCCCGCTCGGCCGGCTCCTCGTCGGCCCACGCGTCCTGCCACTGGCACACCGTGTGCGGGCCGTACGTCTCGGTCAGACCGTACACGTGGACCACCTGTGCCCCGAGCTCCTCCATCTGCGCGATGACCGTCGGGCTGGGCGGCGCGCCGGCGGTGGTGACGACGAGCTCGTGGTCGAAGGGCCTCGCCTGGGGGGCGTTCGCGATCGTCGTGAGGACCGTGGGGGCGCCGTTGAGGTGGGTGACGCCTTCGCTGGTGATCAGCTCCCAGATCCGGTCCGCCCGGACCGCCCGCAGGCAGACGTGCCGGCCGCCGATCGCGGTCACGGCCCAGGCCGTGCACCAGCCGTTGCAGTGGAACATCGGCAGCGTCCACAGGTAGACGCTGGACGGCGTGTGCCGCGAGTGGACGATCTCGCCGAGCGCGTTGAGGTACGCGCCCCGGTGGGTGTACATCACGCCCTTCGGCCGGCCGGTCGTGCCGGAGGTGTAGTTGATCGCGATCGTCGCGTGCTCGTCGTCGACCGTCCACGGCAGCGGCTCGTCGCTGCCCCGGGCGAGGAAGTCGTCGTAACTCGGCCCCTCGACGGCGGGGGCGATCCTGGCGTCGTCGATGGTGACGACCTCGCCGACGGTCTCGAGCTCGGCCGCGATCGGCTCGATCGTGGGCAGGAGGTCGGTGTCGGCGACGAGCAGCCTCGAGCCGGAGTGGTCGCAGATGTAGCGGACCTCCGCGGGCGCCAGGCGGGTGTTGATCGCCACGAGCACCGCGCCCGCCAGCGGCACGCCGAAGTGCGCCACGAGCAGCTCCGGGATGTTCGGGCACAGGTACGCCACGCGATCGCCGGGCTCGACGCGCGAGGCTCTCAGTGCCTGGGCAAGGCGGGTGGCCTCAGCAGCGAACTCGCGATAGGACCGCTTCCGGTCCCGGTGGACGATGGCGATCTGGTCCGGGTAGACCGCCGCCGACCGCTCCAGAAACGACAGGGGGGTGAGCGCGCTGAACGGGATCTCAGCACAGGTGTCGAAACTCCTCAGGGGCGCATCGCGGAGTCGCCGATGAATGCTCACCAGGACGTCCCACCGTTCCAAACCCACGGACGACCAGCGGAACCCGCCCAGGACACCCAACTCGGGCACATGCTCCGCCACACGCTCTCAGGCATCGCGGTTCTCCTCGCCAACCCACGCGCCGGTGCTTCCACCGCCAACCTACGCAGGACGCCGAAGCTCCGCTCTTGTCGATCCGCGCCGCGGAAGGTAAGGGGTCGGAGCTGCTACGGCCTGCTCGCCAGCACCTGGATGATCTCGTCGAGGATCACGGGGTCGTCGATCGTCGGTGGGATCGTGTACTCCTGGCCGTCAGCGATCCGGCGCATCGTGCCCCGGAGGATCTTGCCGGAGCGGGTCTTCGGCAGCCCGCGCGACCACCCTGCGCTGCTTGAACACCGCCCTCCACGTGCCGGTCCAACGCGTTGCCGCAGGTATTCAGCACGCCGCCCACGAACCACCCCGGACGCCTCGCGCTCGAGCGAAGATGTGCGGTTGGCGTCAGCGGACGTGCTCGACGTCGCCGGCGGTGACCGCTCTCGTGGCGCCGTCGGGGAGGCCGAGGAGGAGCGTCCCGCCGCAGGTGACGTCCACAGCGCGACCGGAGACCACCTCGCCACTCACCAACGAGACCCGCACCGGCGAGCCGATGGTGGCGCAGCGCTCACGGTACGCGTCGAGGAAGCCCGTCAGCTGGGTGGGCCAGGCGCGGTAACGGACAACGAACGACCTGACGAGAGCGGCGAGCACGTCCCACCGGTCCACCGGCCCGCCTACGGCCTCAGCCAGTGAGGTCGCAGCGGCCAGCTCTGGCGGGCGGTCGACGCCGCGCCAGTCGACGTTGATCCCGACGCCGACGATCACCGCATCCGCCGGCCCGGACTCGACGAGCACGCCGGCCGCCTTACGCCCGCCGACGAGCAGGTCGTTCGGCCACTTGAGCGCCACATCAAGGCCAGGGCTGGCCGCGTCGACCGCCTCCGCCAGCGCCAGTCCGGTCAGCAGCGGGAGCAGGCCGAGCACGCCCGTGGACACCGCCGGCCGCACGACCAGGGAGCACAGCAACGACGTGCCGGGCGGCGCCCGCCAACCGCGCCCCTGACGTCCCCGCCCGGCCGTCTGTTGGTCGGCGAGGACCGCGTGGACCTCCCCCACCCCACGCGCGGCGGCCTCGGCGGCCAGCGTGTTCGTCGACCCAGCGATCTCGTGCCACTCCAGCCCGGTCAGCAGCCTGCCCTCAACGAGCGCGCGCACCAACTCCTCTGGAGGTCCTGCCATAGACCGATCTTAGAACGTGTTTGAGAATCGCGGCCTTGCCCCGTGGGCGGAGCGAAGCGGAGCGCGGTTTCGGCGGCCACAAGCCGTCCGAAACCGCCTCAGATATAACAAAACCAGACGACGATCGCCTGACAACAGGGTCGCGTCGCGTCCCGGAAAGAGGCTCCGACCTAAACGGCTCTTCGCGAGCGGAACCCGACGCGACGCGACCCGAAACAGTTTTCAGACACGCTCTTAGTGGTCCGCGCGGAAAAACCCGTGGCATTCGTGCGCAAAGCATCCGCACCTCGCTGCGTTGCGGATCGCTCGAGGACAACCAGCACACGGCGCGACCCGCGCGGAGCGCTTCGCCTTGCGAGGCGGGGAGCACTCCGCCCGGGCGCTCGGTGTCACGGAACTTTCCGTTTGCACCACCAGTCAGGTTGGCGCCCGCTCCAAGTCATCCGACGACGTCTGCTCCCTGAGGAGGTCGAGCACGGCCTCCTCGACCCGGCCTTGGATCGAGGGCTCGCCGAACGTTGCGCCCAACTCGTCCAGGACGCCCGCAATCGTCCAGCCAGACTGGTACCGGTCGAACACGCGCGGGTCGATGTAGGCGCGGCGCGCCACGGTAGGGGTGTTGCCCAGATAGTGAGCAACCTCTCTCGCCGCGCGGCTGACCGCCCGCCGCGGCGCGGTCTTCGACGTCGCGGCGGCGGCGGACACCGCCAAGGCGACCGCGGCGAGCACCGTCGCCGACCACATGCGGAAGTCTTTGGCGGTGAAGTCGTTCCCGCAGTGCTCCTTGATGAACGCGTTGACGTCCCACGAGCTTAGAACGTGTTTGAGAACCGCGGCCTTGCCCCGTAGGCGAAGCGAAGCGGAGCGCGGTTTCGGCGGCCGTCTGTGGGGGACTCCCCCAGCCCTGGCCGCCGAAACCGCCTCAGATATAACAAAAACATGCGGTGATCAACTGACAAGGGGTCGGGTCGCGTCCCGGAAAGAGGCTCCGACCTAAACGGCTCTTCGCGAGCGGAACCCGACGCGACCCGACCCCTGAAATACTTCTCAAACACGTTCTTAGGGTCGCCCAGCGTCGGCCCTCGCGGTAGGCAAGCAGCTCCGGCCCGCCGCTGCGGCGCCGCTCGAGCATCCCGACAACCTCCGCTACGGCAGGGTCGACGACCGCGACGAGGCGCTGCTTTCCGCCCTTCGAGGGGTAGTCGAAGGTCACGGTCCCGTCTCGCAGAGTCACGTGCTCCTTGCGGATCGTAGCCAGGCCGAACGTGTCGTACTCCTCCGTGCCGATGCGAAAGAACCCATGGTCGAGCAGCCGCACCGCGCAGGCGAGGACCCGCTCCCGGTCGAGCTCCTTACGCCCCAAAAGCTCCGCGCAAATCTTCCTCAGCCGCGGTAGCTGCGCCGCGAAGTCGAGCATCCGGTCGAACTTTTCCGCGTCGCGCCGTTCGCGCCACACGTCGTGGTAGCGGTATTGCTGTCGCCCCGCGGCATCGACGCCGACCGCCTGGAGATGCCCGTTCGGATAGGGGCAGATCCACACGTCCGTCCACGCGGGCGGGAGCACGAGGTCGCGGATCCGCTGGAGCGTGTCGGGATCGAGGATCTTCTCGCCGCTTCGCGAGTCGAAGTACTCGAAGCCGCGCCCCCGACCCTTTCTGCGTATCCCAGGCCCGTCGCAGTTGCTCCGCCGCAGGCGAGGTGACCGGGCTACGGTTTCACCACCACCTTGGCGTCAAGAGCGGCTTCGGTGCAGCACCCAGCCCACGAACACCCGCGATCAGGCAGCCAACTTGGCGCGGGCAGTTTCGGCCTTTGCACGGGCGATCTTGGCGGCGAGGCGGATCTCCCGGCGGCTCCTGCGAGCTGCCGCCTCGGCGTGCTCGACCGCGTGCTCAGCCGCGTGACGGGTGCGCCAGCCGAGACCGGGCTTGCCCTCGGTGTCCATCGTCGCCAGGAGCAGACCGCCGAGCATGCTCAGGTTCTTGAAGAAGTGGATCCGCTGCTCCTGGCGCGCTGCCCTGTCGTCGTACTCCCAGAAACGGTGCCCTGCCGCGGTCGTCGGGGCGAGGCTCGCCGCGAGCGCGAGGGCGGAGAGCCGCGGGAAGCGGCCGAAAGCGAGCAGCGTACCCGCGCCGACCTGGACACCCCCGTTGATACGGACCAGCAGCGCAGTGTCATAGTCGGGCAGGCCAGGAAGCGCAGCGGCGACCTTCGGCGCGACCGTCTGCGCCATCGGCACCTTCGGCTCGGGGTTGCGCAGTGCGTCCAGCCCACCGGCGAGGAACATCGACGCCAGCATCGGCCGGGCGAGGCATCGGAGATAGCTCATAGCCCTGTCATTCCCGCAAGGTCCGGCCCTCAATCGCGCACGTCATACGATCTTGGTCTACGGGGACCGAGCGCTGCTCCGGGCTCGAAGGTAGCGCGTAACCGCCACAGGGTAAGAGCATGTGTCGAAACATGGCCCCAGAGTGGTGTCTTGGGCGAGTTCCGCTGGTCATCTTCGGGTTTTCCCGCGGTGAGCCGCCCTGGTGCGCCTTCGTCAGCGACTCCGCGACACCGCCCTCCGGTGTTCCGACACATGTGCTCACGCCGGAACAAGGCTCTACGGCAAGGTAGACCGAGCCGGCGTCGGGAGTCGAGCGCGCTACGTACGTACGCCTCCCCTGCGGCGTCGACCTTGTCGGCGTCAAGACCAGGGATCGGCGGTTCGGGCAGATGCCCACGAGCCCCCATCACTGACGCGCTCGGCCAGGTCAGTGGACGAGCGTCCGAGGCCGTCCCGTCGGGCACGGAGCTCGCCGGCAGGTGTGCCCGCGGGACTTGGGCGGATCGCGCTTGACATGGTGCGCCTCAGCAGTCAACGGCGTCGAGCGAGGCCGAGCGCTGCCAAGGCGCCGCCAGCCATGACAAGCCCGGCCACATGGGGTTTATGCATGGTTGCCCACAGTTGCGGACTGCGGTCAGCGGACTCCCCACCGAAGCGACCGTGGGCTCCGCGGTCCTCGGTGTCGTCCAACGGCCGGTCGATGTTGTCCTGCCAGTCGGCCAGCTCCACCAGCCGGTCGCTTTGCTGGCCACGCACGGCGGTGCGCGCGAGGTACCGGTCGAGCAGGCCCGGAGCGAGCTTGTTCACCCAGCAGGTCAGCACGCTGGGATAGCCGACGCTGATCTCCCGCGGACCGTGCTCGGCGGCCCACATGATCGCACGCGCGGCCACCTCAGGCTGGTAGATGGGCTTGATGGGCTGCGGTTGGCGAGGCATGCGCGTGCGCACCCACCCGAACTGCGTGGTGTTCAAGGCCGGAAGGACGACGTGGCTCACCCGGACCGCGCTGCGCTCGTGGAGCAGGTCACAGCGCAGCGAATCGAAGAACCCCTCCACGGCATGCTTCGCGGCGCAGTACGCCGCTTGCAGCGGAATCCCGCGGTAGGCCAGCGCAGAGCCGACCAGGATGATCGCGCCACGGTTGCGCGGGCGCATGCGGCGCAGGGCCGCCAACGTGCCGTGCACCTGGCCGAGATACGTGACGTCCATGACGCGGCGGTACTCGGCCGCAGTGATCTCGTACGCGGGCGCGAACACCGACAGCATCGCGTTGTTCACCCACACATCGATCGGGCCGAGCTCCCGCTCGACGCGGTCGGCCGCCGACTCGACCGCCTCAGCGTCGGCCACGTCGGTCGGTATCGCCAGCGCCGCGCGGCCCCCGAGCTCGCGGGCCTCCGCAGCGACCGCCTCGAGTCCGGCGCGACCTCGCGCGAGCAGCCCCACGGCGGCGCCCCGCGCGGCGAACGCCCGCGCAACGGCGCGACCGACCCCAGCGCTGGAACCCGTGACCACGACGACGGACGGACGCATCAACCCTCCTCTACGACGCTACGACGCCGGATGACTACCCCACTTTGCAGGACTGCACACCCGGCCTTGCAGGACAGCGCCCGGGACACCGCCCGCCAGCATGCGGGTGGACCACTAGCATCGCCCTGTGGTGGAGGAGACCAAGGCGAAGCTCGAGGAGCTGCGCCGACGCGTGGAGGAGGCCGAGCACGCCGGCTCCGCCCGCGCAATCGAGAAGCAGCACGCGAAGGGCAAGCTCACCGCGCGGGAGCGGATCGCGCTGCTGCTCGACGAGGGCTCCTTCGTCGAGACGGACCGGCTGGCGGCGCATCGGGCGGCCGCGTTCGGCCTCGAGCGCCGGCGCGTCCCCGGCGACGGCGTCGTGACGGGCTACGGCACGATCGCCGGCCGGCCGGTGTGCCTGTTCAGCCAGGACTTCACGGTGTTCGGCGGGTCGTTGGGCGAGGTGTTCGCCGAAAAGACCGTCAAGGTCATGGAGCTCGCGCTGAAGATGGGCGTGCCGCTGGTCGGCCTCAACGACTCGGGCGGCGCGCGCATCCAGGAGGGCGTCGTGTCGCTCGGCGGATACGGCGACATCTTCTACCGTAACGTCCAGGCGTCCGGGGTGATCCCGCAGATCTCCGGCGTAATGGGGCCGTGCGCGGGCGGGGCGGTCTACTCACCGGCGATGACCGACTTCGTCTTCATGGTGAAGGGGACCTCGCACATGTTCATCACCGGACCGGAGGTCATCAAGACCGTGACCGGCGAGGACGTCACGTTCGAGGATCTGGGCGGGGCGATGACCCACAACGCCAGGTCAGGGGTCGCGCACTTCGCGGCCGACGACGAGGAGTCCTGCATCGCGGACATCCAGCGCCTGCTCTCCTTCCTGCCCGCGAACAACCTGGAGGAGCCGCCGTACCTCGAGCCGGTCGACGATCCGCTGCGCGCCGACGCCGACCTCGACCTGTTCCTGCCGGACAGCTCGAACGTGCCGTACGACATGCGTGAGGTCGTCGCCCGCGTGGTCGACGACGGCGAGCTCTTCGAGATCCAGCCGCACTGGGCACAGAACATCGTGATCGGGCTCGCTCGGCTGGACGGCCACGTCGTCGGCGTGGTCGGCAACCAGCCGCTCCACCTCGCCGGCACCCTCGACCTCGCGAGCGCGCAGAAGGCCGGCCGGTTCGTCCGCACCTGCGACGCGTTCAACATCCCGATCCTCACGTTCGTCGACGTGCCGGGGTTCCTGCCCGGCACAGCGCAGGAGTGGGGCGGGGTCATCCGCCACGGCGCGAAGCTCCTCTACGCGTACTGCGAGGCGACCGTCCCCAAGCTCACGGTCATCACCCGCAAGGCCTACGGTGGCGCGTACGACGTCATGGGGTCAAAGCACGGGGGGGCGGACGCAAACTTCGCCTGGCCCTCCGCCGAGATCGCGGTGATGGGTGCTCAGAGTGCGGTGAGCATCCTGCACCGCAAGGAGCTGGAGCACGCCGCTGACGTCGATGCCCGCCGCGCTGAGCTGATCGAGGAGTACGAGAAGCAGCTCTGCAACCCGTGGCGCGCGGCCGAGCGCGGTTACCTCGACGACGTGATCGAGCCGTCCCAGACCCGCCCCACGCTCGTCAAGGCGTTACGGTTCTCGCTGACGAAGCGCGTGCACCGCCCCGCCCGCAAGCACGGCAACATCCCGCTGTGAGCCTCGCGTTCAGCACCCGCCTGCAGGTCATCCGCGGTCAGCCCACGGCCGAGGAGGTCGTTGCCGTGTTGCTCGCCCTCGACCTCGCCGCCGACGGAGACGCTCACCGTACCGCTCCCCAGCCACCCTGGCAGCGGGCCGCCCGCCTGGAAGCCCTCGGCAGCGCCCCCCTCGCCAGCGCGAGCGACCCCCGTCTCGCGGCTTGTGGCCAGGGTTCGTAACGCATACGTGACGAACCCTGGCCACAAAGGGCCGAGGACCCGCCTACTGGACGGTGACGGTGCCCTCCATGCCGGCGCCGCGGTGGCCGGGGACGTTGCAGTAGTACGTGTAGGTGCCGGGCGTCAGCTCGACGGTTCCGGTGCGGGAGCCTTTCCCCTCGGTCTCGACGACCGGCTTGCTGCCCTGCACGCCCTCGAACACCACGTCGTGCGGGAGCCCCGACATGTTCTGCAACTCGATCGTGACCTTGCCAGCGGGCAGCGTCGTCGGCGCCTGGTCGAACTTCAGCGCGGCGCCCTGCACGACCCAAACACCGGCCAACGTCCCAGCCTGCTGACCGCCACCGACGCCACCGGCGGGCGCCTCGCCGGTGCGCTGCTCGGCGGGCACCTGGTCGTTCGCGGTGAACTCCGGCTGCTCTTTGCTGCACCCAGCCAGCGCGAGGGCGGTGACGAGGGCGAGCAGCACGAGCAGGGTCCGCGCCATGCGGCACTCCTCTAAGTAGGTGTCTGAAAACTGTTTCGGGGGGTCGCGTCGCGTCGGGTTCCGCTCGCGAAGAGCCGTTTAGGTCGGAGCCTCTTTCCGGGACGCGACGCGACCCTGTTGTCAGGCGATCGTCGTCTGGTTTTGTTATATCTGAGGCTATTTCGGCGGCAAGGGCCGCCGAAATAGCGCTCCGCTTCGCTTCGCCCACGGGGCAACGCCGCGGTTCTCAGACACGCTCTAAAGGATCGTGAACCAGCGCACAAGCGCTCTCGTGAGCGCCTATTCTGCCGGCGAGGGGGAGGTGCGGCAAACCGTTACCATGCGCGCTGCCCCTCACCCGGACCTGGAGAGTCCCGTGACGACGCTGCAATCAATCCTCGGCCCCGTCCTGGTCGCGAACCGGGGGGAGATCGCGCTGCGGGTGCTGCGCGGCTGCCGCGAGCTCGGGCTGGAGACCGTCGCGGTGTACTCCGAGGCCGACCGCTTCGCGCCGTGGCTGCGCTCCGCCGACCGTGCGTATCTGCTCGGCCCGGCCGCACCCGCCCAGAGCTACCTCGACATGGCCCGGATCCTCACGGTCGCGAAGGATGCGGGCGCGGGCGCGATCCACCCCGGGTACGGGTTCCTCGCGGAGCGCGCAGAGTTCGCCGAGGCCGTCACCGCTGCCGGGCTGGTCTGGGTCGGGCCGCCCCCCGCGGCGATCACGGCGATGGGCGACAAGCTGTCCGCCCGGGCGGTCGCGCGTGCCGCCGGCTGCCCGATCGTGCCTGGGACGCTGGAGCCGACGCAGGAGCCGGAGGTCGTGCGCGCGTTCGCCCAAGCGCACGGCTACCCGGTGGCGATCAAGGCCGCGTTCGGAGGGGGTGGGCGCGGGCTGAGGGTCGTCCGCGAGCCGTCCGAGCTGGTGGAGGCGCTGGAGAGCGCGCAGCGCGAGGCCCTCGCGGCGTTCGGCCGCGGCGAGGTCTACGTCGAGCGCTACCTGGACCGTCCCCGCCACATCGAGGTCCAGGTGCTCGCCGACCGGCACGGAACCTGCCTGTTCCTTGGAGAGCGTGACTGCTCGACCCAACGCCGGCACCAAAAGCTCATCGAGGAGGCGCCCGCGCCCGGCCTGCCTGAGCCAATCCGCGAGCGGATGGGCGAGGCAGCCGTGCGGGTGTCCCGCGAGGTCGGCTACGAGGGCGCGGGGACCTGCGAGTTCCTCTACGCCGACGGTGACTTCTTCTTCCTCGAGATGAACACCCGGCTGCAGGTCGAGCATCCGGTCACCGAGATCGTCACCGGCCTCGACCTTGTGCACTGGCAGCTGCGGATCGCCGCCGGCGAGCCGCTCACGTTGTCGCAGGAGGACGTCACGCTCCGCGGGCACGCGATCGAGGCGCGGATCAACGCCGAGCACGTCGCCGCGGGCTTCGTGCCCTCGCCTGGGCGGATCACGACCTGGCGCGCACCCTCCGGACCGGGGGTGCGGGTCGACTCCGGCGTCGAGGCCGGGTGGGAGGTCCCGCCGACCTACGACTCGCTGCTCGCCAAGCTGATCACCTACGGGGCCGACCGCGAGGAGGCCCGGCTGCGGATGCTCCGCGCCCTCGACGAGTTCGAGGTCGTCGGCGTGCCCACCACGATCGACTTCCACCGGCTCGCGTTCGCGCACCCCGACTTCGTCGAAGGGAAGGTCTCGACGATCTCGGTCGAGCGCGAGTGGGACCTCTCCGCGCTCGAGCCGGCCGCGGCCGCCGAGAAAGGCACAGGGCCGGCCGTCCCGTCCCGGACGTTCATCGTGGAGGTCGGTGGCAAGCGGCTGGAGGTGGCGCTGTTCGAGACGGGCCCGGCCGCCGACCGCGCTCGGCGGCCGGCGGCCCCTGGGCGGCACCCGGCGCCGGAGCGGCCCGCCGAGCGGTCCGAGGCTTCGACGGCGCAGCGTTCGACGACGGAGCGGCGCGAGGCTGCGGAGCCAGAGCCACGCGCCGAGCGCCCGGCGCAGCCGCCAAGGCCGGCTGGTGCCGGCAACAAGGCGCTCGTCGCCGAGATGCAGGGCACGATCATCAAGATCGCGGTCGACGTCGGCGACACGGTCGCCGCGGGGGACCTCGTGCTGGTCCTCGAGGCGATGAAGATGGAGAACCACGTCCTCGCCCACCGCGACGGGGTCGTGACCCAGCTGCACGTGCAGGCCGGTGAGGTCGTGGGCACCGGCGACGTGCTCGCGACGATCGAGGAGCCGGCGGCGGGCTAGCGCCGCCGTCTTCTCGAGGATGGGCCCACTCCCCCAGCTCCGCAGACCCAGGGGTGATCGACGCCGGACAACCAGCCCCGCGCGCGGGAAGGGGGCCGTCAGGGCGATGCTCAGGTCAGGGCGCATCCGCAGGGCCGCCGGGTGGGCGGCCTCGGCGACCGTCCTGGTCGCGTGCGGCCTCGCGCTGCGTGGGCGAATGGCGGCGACCGGCGCGAGCGGCGGGCTGTCGGGTCTCGTGCCCGTGGCGGTGGCGGTCGTCACCAACACCGCCGCCAACGGTGTGGTCGTCGCGGCCTGGCGGGTGGTGCTGCGCGCGGCGGGCGCGCGGATCGGGGCGCGGGCCGCAGCATGGGTGTGGTCGGTGTCCCAGCTCGCCCGGTACACGGTCGGGGCGGCGCAGGTCGGGGGCCGCGCGGTGGCGGGGCGGCGCTACGGGCTCTCCGCGACCGCGGGGGCGCTCACCACGCTCGTCGAGGTCGCCTGGCAGGCGGCGATCACCGCGATGCTCGTGCTCGCGACCGCGCCCTGGTGGCTTCCAGGCGCGTCCGGCCTCACGTGGCTCGCGTGGATCGGCGTGCTCCCGGCGGCGGTGCTCGTCGTGGGACTCGTCCGCCCGGAGCTCCTGCTCCGGGCGGTGGCAGCCGTGCTCGGTTGGAGGCCGCTGGAGCGGTTGACCGGGCGGCGGGTGGCGGGGGCACTCGAGCGGGTGCGGTGTCGTCGCGGTGACGCTGCCCGGGTCACGGCCCTCTACGCGCTGAACAGCGGGCTGCGGCTTGCGGCCTTCCTCACGCTGTTCGTCGCCGTGGGCGGGTCGCTGGGCTCAGGCGGGCTGCGCGCGGTCGGCGCCTACGCGCTGGGCCAGCTCGTCGGGCGGCTCGCGGTCTTCGCCCCGGGCGGGCTCGGCCCACGGGAGGGCGCGACCGCGCTCGCTGTCGCCCCCGCGGTCGGCGGCGGCCCGGCGCTGGTGCTGGTGGCGTCGGTCCGTCTGGCCGAGCTGCTCGGCGAGGCGCTCTTCGCCGTCCTAGCCCGCCTCGCCCGTCCCGCGACCTGTTGTCAGACCGGTGCCTTCCATCAGGAGGCGGGCGGTCTCCTGGACGCTCCCGGACAGCGACGGGTAGATCGAGAACGCGTACGCGAGCTGGCTGACGGAGAGCCGGTTGAAGACCGCGATGCTGAGCGGGGTGATGAGCTCGCTCGCGCGGTCGGCCACGACCAGCCCGCCGAGGACGGTCCCTGACCCCGCCAACGCGTAGATCTTGACGAACCCGTCCGTGCCTTCGGCCATCTTCGCGCGCGAGTTGCCGGCGAGCGGGAGGCAGACCCTCTCGACGGGCAACTGCGAGGACTCGGCCTCTCCCGCGTTCATCCCCACCGACGCGACCTCGGGATGGGTGAAGATGCACGCCGCGATCGCGTCGCGTCGGAGCGGCACGACCGCCATCCCGAGCGCGTGCCACATCGCGATGCGGCCCTGCATCGCCGCGGTGGTCGCGAGCATGATCCCCCCCGTGACGTCGCCAGCGGCGTAGATCGTGTGGACGTTCGTGCGGCTGACGCCGTCGACGGGGATCGCGCCGCGCTCGTCGAGCTCGACGCCGGCCGCCTCCAGCCCCACTCCCCTGGACGAGGGCACCTGGCCGACGCAGTACAGGGCGTGGCTGCCCTCGATCCACTCCTGCTCGCCGATCCTCACGCGCACGCCGTCGGCGCTGCGCTCCATGTCGACGGCGCGCCGCCGCCGGTGGATCGTCATGCCCCAGCGCTCGAAGCTGTCCTCGATGCGCTTGGCGGCGTCAGGGTCCTCGCTCGGGAGGATCTGGTCCCGGCTCGAGACCAGGTGCACCTCTGAGCCGAAGCGTGCGAACGCGTGCGCGTACTCGGCGCCGGTCGCGCCCGAGCCGACGACGATGAGCCGGCGGGGCACCTTCCGCAGGGCGAACAGCTCCCGCGAGGTGAACACCCGCTCCCCGTCGGGGCGAGCAAAGCCCAGGACCCGCGGGTGGCTCCCGGTGGCGACGAGCACGACGTCGGCTGGTAGGACGCGAGTCCGATCGTCGGGGCACGTGACCTCGACCGTCTGTCTCCCAGCGAGCCGCCCGACGCCCTCGACGACGCGCACGCCCTCGCTGGAGACCCGCTTGGCGATGCCCTCGGACTGGTCCCGCGCGAGGGCCTGCACGCGGTCCATCACCGCGCCCATGTCGACGCCTGCCTTGGCGGCGATGTCCGCTCCGGTCGGGGAGCGGACGCCCAGGCGGTGCGCGGCCTGCATCCACCCCATCGCCTCCGCCGAGGAGACCAGCGCCTTCGACGGGACGCAGTCCCACAGCACGCTGTTGCCGCCCAGCCCCTGGTTGGTGACGACGGTCACGTCCGCTGCGTGCTCGGCGGCCACCAGCGCAGCCTCGTACCCCCCCGGTCCCCCGCCGAGGATCACAATCCGCAACCGCCCGCTCATGTCAGGAAGGTCCTCAGTATGGGGCACGCAGGTCCGCGAGCACCTCGGCTCTCACCACGAGGCTCCAGTGGAGCGGTCCCTACCTGCGCCGCTCTATGAGCGCTCGGGCTATGAGCGCTCGGGACGGCGCCCGGGTCGCATCCGTTCGACGTATTCCTCGCCGTAGAAGTCCCGATCCTGCCACGCGCCCGCAGCCTGCTGAATAGCTTCGAGGGCGGCGTCCAGGTTACGTTCTTGCATTGCAGCAGTCGATCGTACGGCAGATGAACTCCTTGAGTATGGAGTATGCCCGAGCCGCCGCGCGGGCCGCGCTCTAGGCTGCGCACCATGGACACGGAGCGGTTGCGGGATCTCGACCGGCGGTACGTGTGGCACCCGTTCACGCGGATGGACCAGTGGGTGGCCGACGAGCCGCTGGTGATCGAGCGGGCACAGGGGTGCTGGCTGGTCGACACCGACGGGCGGCGGTACCTCGACGGAAACTCCTCTCTGTGGGTGAACGTGCACGGGCACCGGCGGGCCGAGCTGGACCAGGCCCTCATCGCGCAGGTCGAGCGGGTGGCGCACACGACCTTCCTCGGCCTCGCGAACCCGGCGGCGGTGGAGCTGGCCGCGCGGCTCGTCGCGCTCGCGCCACCCGGGCTGGAGCGGGTGTTCTTCTCCGAGTCCGGCGCGAGCGCGGTCGAGGTCGCGCTGAAGATGGCGTACGCGTACTGGCGCTTCCGCGGTGAGCCTGGGCGGTCGCTGTTCGTGTCGATGGGCGACGCGTACCACGGCGACACGCTCGGGGCGGTGAGCGTCGGCCACATAGACGCGTTCCACGACATCTTCCGGCCGCTGCTCTTCCCGACCTACGCGTTCGCTCAGCCGTACTGCTACCGGTGCCCGCTGGACCTGTCCTACCCGTCCTGTGCGCTCGCGTGCGCCGACACCCTGGAGGACGTGCTCGACCGCGACGGGGACCGGGTGGCGGCGGTCATCGTCGAGCCGCTCGTCCAGGGTGCGGCGGGGATCGTCACGGCGCCGGACGGCCACCTCACGCGGGTGGCCGAGATCACCCGCCGCCACGGGGCGCTGCTCATTGCTGACGAGGTCGCGACCGGATTCGGGCGGACGGGGACGATGTTCGCGTGCGCGGCCGAGGACGTGGCACCGGACCTGCTCGCGCTCGGCAAGGGCCTGACCGGCGGGTACCTGCCGATGTCGGCCACGCTGGCGACCGCGGAGGTCTTCGAGGCGTTCCTCGGCGAGGGGCGGACGTTCTTCCACGGCCACAGCTACTCGGGCAACCCGCTCGCGGCCGCGGTCGCGCTCGCGAGCCTGGATCTGTTCGAGCGCGAAGACGTCCTCGGCCGCGCGCGTGCGCTGGCCGAACTCCTGGCGGTAGAACTCAAGGCGTTCGAGGGGCTGGAGCACGTCGGCGACATCCGCCAACGCGGGCTGATGGCCGGGATCGAGCTGGTCGGCAACCGGGGGACGCGCACGCCGTTCCCGCCCCAGGCGCAGGTCGGCGCGCGGGTCTGCCGCCGCGCGCGCGACCTCGGCCTGGCGATCCGCCCGCTGGGCGACGTGCTTGTCGTCATGCCAGCGCTCGCGATGAGCCCTGACGAGCTGCGCTTCCTGGTCGCCACGCTGCTGCGGGCCGTGCGGGACGTGACTGGTACCCTATAGGGCATGCGCAAAACCACGGTGTACCTAAGCGACGAAGAGGCGGCCGAGCTGCGGCGGGTCTCTGCGGTGACCGGCAAGTCGCAGTCCGAGCTGATCCGCGAGGGTGTCCGGCGAATCTGCGGGGAGGCGCCGAAGCGGGCCTTTCACAGCATGGGCAAGGGCCGCGGTCCTGGCGGACCGACACCCGTCACCTGGGACGCGGATGCGCTCTATGACGAGGTCATGGGCCAGCGTTGACGCTCATCGTCGATGCGAGCGCCCTCTACGCCGGGACTGACGCCAATGATCCGAACCACCAGGTCGTTGCCGCTCTCCTGCGAACTGAGGGGCCGCTGGTCACCTCCGAAGCCGTCGCCGCGGAAGCCGATCACCTTGTGTTGACGCGGCTGGGCATCGACGTCGAGCTCCAGTTTCTTGATGACCTCGCCGAGGGAGCGCTGGCGGTGGAGTGTCTCGGGCGGTCAGAGCTGCGGCTCGCAAGAGACGTCGCGCGGCAGTATCGCGATCTGCAGCTAGGGCTGGGTGACGCGTCGCTCATTGTGCTCGCCCACCGATTGGGCACGCGTCGCGTCGCGAGCTTCGACCATCGCTGCTTCCGCATGGTCAAGCCCCTGCAGGGCGGCACCTTCACCGTCCTGCCCGCGGATGGGTGACCCGCTCGGCTGGATCGGGGCGGCGCTGTGCGAGCTGGAGACGGCGGGCTTGCGGCGGGCACTGCGGCACCGGACGACCGGGGCGGGGCCGCTCGTGGACGGGCTCGTAAACCTGTCGAGCAACGACTACCTCGGGCTCGCGGGCGACCCGCGGGTCGTCGAGGCAGCGCGGGACGCGGCGGGCACATGGGGTGCGGGGTCAGGAGCGTCCCGGCTCGTCACCGGCGGGACCGAGCTCCACCGAGAGCTCGAGCGAGCGATCGCCCGGTGGAAGCGCACCGAGGACGCCGTCGTGTTCTCGTCCGGCTACCTCGCGAACGCCGGCACGATCCCCGCGCTGGTCGGCCGGGGTGACGCGGTGTTCAGTGACGCACTCAACCACGCCTCGATCATCGACGGGTGCCGGCTGTCCCGCGCGCAGGTGCACGTCTACCCGCACCGGGACGTCGCGGCGCTCGACCGGCTGCTCGCCACGACCGAACGAACCGCGCGCCGCCGGCTCGTCATCACGGACGGGGTCTTCTCGATGGGCGGGGACGCGGCCGACCTGGCCGGTCTCTGCGCGGTCGCCGAGGCGCACGGAGCCATGGTCATCGTCGACGACGCACACGGCTGTGGGGTCCTCGGCCCGGACGGGCGCGGCACGGCGGCGGCGCAGGGGTGCGCCGGTCGGGTAAGCGTCCAGCTCGGGACGCTGTCGAAGGCGTTCGGGGCGGCGGGTGGCTACGTCGCCGGCGCCATGACCCTCTGCGACTGGCTGCGCAACCGGGCCCGGGGGTTTGTCTTCGACACCGCGCCGGCGCCGGCTGTGGTCGGGGCCGCGCTCCAGGCGCTCGATATCGCCGCCGCCGAGCCGTGGCGGCGCGCGACGGCCCTGCGGCTGGCCAGGCGGCTCGCCGCCGGCCTCGGGGTCGCCGAGCCGGCCGCGTGCGTCGTGCCGCTCGTGCTCGGCGAGCCGGAGGCCGCGCTGCGCGCCTCGGCGGCGCTCGCCGAGGCCGGCCTCCTCGTCGTCCCGATCCGCCCGCCGACCGTGCCGCCCGGCACCGCCCGGCTGCGCTTCGCGATCTCAGCCGCGCACACCGAGGCCGAGATCGACCGCGCCGTCCGTTGTGCGCTGGATCTCGGCGGTACGGCGCCGAGATCCAGCGCACAAGCCGCGCGATGAGGGGGCTGCTCGTCACCGGCACCGACACCGGCGTCGGCAAGACCGTCGTCGCTGCGCTGCTCTGCCGGAACCGCCCCGGCTGCACGTACGTGAAGCCGGTCCAGACCGGCTTGGCCATCGACGAGCCGGACGTCGAGGTCGTCGCGCGCCTCGCGGGCTGCCCCACCCGGCAGGGACCGGGGTTCGCCGAGGCGCTCGCCCCCGCGGTGGCCGCCGCCCGCGCCGGCGCAAGGGTCACGCGCGCCCACCTGCTCGGTGCGTTCTCGGGCCTCGACGACGTCGTCGGCGAGGGCGCGGGCGGGCTGCTCGTCGAGCTCGGCACGGACGGGACGACGCTCGCCGATCTCGCGGCCGACCTCGGCCTCCCGCTCGTCGTCGTCGCGCGGCCCGGCCTCGGCACGCTCAACCACACCCGCCTGACGTGCGAGGCCGCGTGGGCGCGCGGGCTGCGCGTTCAAGGCATCGTCGTGAGCCGCTACCCCACCGCCCCGGGCGTCGTAGAGCGGACCAACCTTGACGCGCTCGCCGCGCTCGCGCCGGTGCTCGCGGTGGTCCCGGAGCTGGACCTCGCCGACCTCTCTGTGAGTCCTAGACTCCGGTGCCCATGACCCCCCTGCTCAACGACGTCGAGGCTGCCCTGCTCGACCGCCGCGAACTCATCGACGCCGATCAGGCGTACGCGCTCGCTGACCTCGCAGAGGACACGGGCGCTCTGCCCCGGCTGCTCGACCTCGCACACCGCGTCCGCGTCGCGTGGTGCGGCGAGCTGGTGTCCCTCGAGTCGATCCTCTCGACCAAGACGGGCGGCTGCCCCGAGGACTGCGCGTTCTGCTCGCAGTCGGCGGCGTTCAACACGCCCGTGAAGCCCCAGCCGTACCTGTCACGCGACCAGGTGGTCGGCGCCGCCACCGCCGCGCAAGCGGGTGGCGCGACGGAGTTCTGCCTGGTCCTCGCGATCAGAGGGCCGGACGAGAAGGCGATGGCGCACATCCTGTCCTCGGTCGAGGCGATCCACGCCGAGACCGATCTCGAGGTCGCGGTGTCCGCCGGCATCCTCACCCGCGAGCAGGCCCACACGCTGGCCACCGCCGGAGTGGTCCGGTACAACCACAACCTCGAGACGGCCGAGAGCTTCTTCCCGCAGATCTGCACGACCCACACGTGGCAGGAGCGGTGGGACACCTGCGCCTGGGTGTGCGAGGCAGGGATGGAGCTGTGCTCGGGTGGGCTGCTGGGGATGGGCGAGACGCCCCGCCAGCGGGCCGAACTCGCGCTCGCGCTGCGCGAGCTGGAGCCCGCCGAGGTGCCGGTCAACTTCCTGAACCCCCGGCCTGGCACGCCGCTCGAGCAGGCGCCGCTGTTGTCCCCCCCCGAGGCGCTCCACGGGATTGCCCTGCTCAGGCTGGTGATCCCGTTCGCCACGCTGCGCTACGCCGGCGGGCGTGAGATCGTCCTCGGCGACCTTCAGGCGGCCGGCATCCTCGGCGGCGCGAACGGCATGATCGTCGGCAACTACCTCACCACGCTCGGCCGCCCGGCCGCCGAGGACCTCCAGATGCTCCACGGACTCCAGGTTCCGGTGAAGGCGCTGACCGGGCTGCTTTAGCGCGCCTCGGCCTGGCGGCGGTGCTGATGGGCCAGGTGGCGGAGGTCGTCCGCCCGGCGTTCAAGCTCCATCGCCGCGCGGACGAGGTCGCTGGCGCCTTGATGGACGGAGCCCGCTTCCCGGCTCAGCATCGCGCGGGCCTGGTCGGCGACCGAGCTCTCCCAGACCGACTCGGTGATCCACCGCGTGGCGAGCTCGATCCCCTCGGGCAGCAGGCGTGCCTCCGTCCGAAGCGCAGCCGCGAGGTCGTCGGTGCGCTGGGCCTCACGGTCCAGGCGCTCGGCCTCCCGCCACAGCTCGTCGGGGCTGCTCATGCGTCCAATTTATGCCGCTGTTTATGCCGCTGTGCGACAGTCGAGGTGCCGGCTGTCGTAGGCTGCCCCAGATGTCGCGGATCTTTCTGGACCCTGACGCGGCCGACGGCGTGGCGGACAAACTGCTCGACCTGGACAGCGAGCTGCTCACACGCGCGCCCCGCATCGAAA
>JBOGEB010000026.1:11001-31373 GCA_050743125.1 Egibacteraceae bacterium | reverse complement strand
CTAGTGCCCGGGCCGCTTCGGGAGGTCGGCGAGGTGGGTGGTGGCCCTGCCGCCACCGCCGTTGGCCAGGGTGGCGAGCGGGGGGATTTCGAAGAGCTGCACCCGGTTGTCGAGGAAGTCGGAGAAGGCGAGGAGCCGCCCGCTCGGGGAGACGTCCAGGCCGGTGGTCTGGTTGCCGCCCACGATCGCGTCGAGCACCTTGCCCGTGGCGGTGTCGACCGCGAGCACCGAGCCCCACTCGGGACCGGGAAGGTTGTAGGACAGGCCGTTCGCGCCGCGGTTGGAGATGTAGAGCACCTTGCCGTCCGGCGAGAGGTCGATCGTGTTCGGCTTCTGGTTGGTGTCGGCGAGCTTGCGGGGCTGCCCGCTGCCCAGGTCGACGGCGTACACCGCGTTCTTCGCCATGTCGTCGGCGTAGACCGTGCCCCCGCTGGGGTCGCCGACCAGGTGGCGCAGCGCGCCCCCGGTGTCGAGCAGCGTCTGCGAGTGGCCGCTGGCCAGGTCGATCTGCGCGAGCTGCCCGTGGCCGAAGCCGGCCACGAGCAGCCGCTTCCCGTCCGGGGTGGGGTAAAGCCCTCGGGGAATTCCGACGGTTGCGAGCAGCCGGCGGACCGTGCCGGTGCCGAGGTCGATCTCCGACACGTCGTTGCTCGACCAGTTCGCCACGTAGAGCGTGCGCTCGTCCGGTGAGAGCGCCATCACCTTGCTCCAGACGCCCTTGGTGGGCAGCTGCCGGCGCACGGCGAACGTGCCGCGGTCGATCTCGAAGACCGAGGCGGTCTCCATCTGGCTCACGTACGCGGTGAGGCCGTCACGGCTGAAGATCACCTCGACCGCCCCGTGCGCGCCGAGTTCGATCTCCGCGAGCCGCTGCAGGGTCCAGGGGTCGAAGACCTGGACGCCCTTGCCGCCGAGCAGCGTCACCCATAGCTGGCGGCCATCGGGGGAGAAGGCCACCTGCTTTGGGTTCGATCCGGTCGTGAGCTCGCCGATCTTGTGATGGAGCAGCCCCTTCGGGTCAAGCCACAGATCGAGGCCGCGGTCCTGGTCGAGCGCGACCCTCCGCGTCATCCGGTTGTAGCCGTCGAGGCTCACCGCCAGCTCGAGGTCCCCGCCCTTCAGCGTCCCGGCGAACGGGGTCGTGCCGGTCTGGGTGGATCCGTCCGCCGCCCTGATCGTGATCGTGGCGCCTTGCGGGTGGGTCGTGAGCATGAGCAGGCGGGGAACCGGCGTGGGCGCCGGCTGGGTGACCGCCGCCTGCGCCCTCGGCGGCGCGGGCGC
Organism: Egibacteraceae bacterium; assembly: GCA_050743125.1. Classification (GTDB taxonomy): domain Bacteria; phylum Actinomycetota; class Nitriliruptoria; order Euzebyales; family Egibacteraceae; genus JBOGEB01. The sequence goes on along the minus strand of JBOGEB010000026.1, from coordinate 30,092 downwards.
CTGTGGGGTGGCCGGAGAACGCAACCGCTGCATGGCCACGGCCAGCATCAAGGCGAGCGCCATCGCGACGACGGCGAGCGTCACGGCGAGGGGGCCACTGAACCTTCGAGCGCTCGATCGCCTCATCTGTGCGCCGAGTCTTCAGAGCGTGGGTCAAAACGGGCCAGAGCGGGTGCCCCTGGGCGGGTTCCGAGCGGCGAGAACGTGTTTGAATTGTTGTGGGGGTCGTGTCGCGTCGGGTTCCGCTCCTTTAGAGCGTGTCTGAGAACCGCGGCGTTGCCCCGTGGGCGAAGCGAAGCGGAGCGCGATTTCGGCGGCCGTCTATGGGGGACTCCCCCAGCCCCTGGCCGCCGAATAGCCTCAGATGTAACAAAAATATATGGCGATCGTCTGACAAGACGGTCGCGTCGCGTCCCGGAAAGAGGCTCCGACCTAAAAGGCTCTTCGCGAGCGGAACCCGACGCGACGCGACCTCCCACAACAATCTCAAACACGTTCTTAGGGCTTGGGCATAAATAACGTTGCTGTTTTCCCGATGTGCAGTGACGCAGCGCGCCGGTGCCGCACGCCTCGAGCGCGTGCCGGTCGCGGGTCGCAGCGACCCCCGCCGCGTCCGCCTGCAGCTGACCCAGCGTCATCGTGAGCATCCCATTTTGACCGTGCGTGATGCATGTCAGCGCTGTGGCCAGGAATCGTCATATGGCCAGGATTCGTCACGCATGCGTGACGAATCCTGGCCACAAGGGCGAACACCGTCCTCGCCGTCAAGGCGGGTCGTTCGACACCGCCGGGGGCCACCCCTGCACAGGAGTTCCGCCCCACCCCCTACCCTGGAGTCAGGGAGGGGAGGCCATGCGACATCCAGCGATCTTCCTGCCGGGGCGGATCCTCGACCGCTACCGGTTCCGCTGGGCCATGACACAGGGGATCAGGGCGCCCGCGCTCACCCGGGACGACTCGCTGTGGTGGCGGGACCTCCGGTACTTCACGGGCGGGGCATGATGGCGTGGACCGCGCAGGACATCGGCGACCTGTCAGGGTCGTTGGTGCTGGTGACCGGCGGCAACAGCGGCATCGGGCTCGCGGCTGTCCGGGCGCTGGGCGGCCACGGCGCGCATGTGCTCCTCGCGTGCCGGGACCTTGCGAAGGGTGACCAGGCCGCCGCCTCGGTCCGAAAGGAGCACCCGCGCGCGGCGGTCGAGGTGCTGCGGCTGGACCTCGCCGATCTCGACTCGGTGGCCGAGGCCGCCGAGTGGGTCGGACAGCGGCACAGCCGGCTGGACGTGCTCGTGAACAACGCGGGGGTCATGGCGGTGCCGTACCGGCTCACGCTCGACGGCTTCGAGCTGCAGTTCGGAACGAACCATCTCGGCCACTTCGCGCTGACTGGGCGGCTGCTCGCGTTGCTGCTCGCCGCACCGTCCGCCCGCGTCGTGACCGTCTCCAGCGGTGCCCACCGGATGGGACGGATCGACTTCGAAAACCTCGACGGCAGCCGAGGCTACCGGAAGTGGCGGGCCTACAGCCAGAGCAAGCTCGCCAACCTGCTGTTCACGTTCGAGCTGCAACGACGGGCCGGCGCGGCCGGCGCCGACCTGGCCGCCGTTGCCGCGCACCCTGGGTACGCGGCGACGAACCTGCAGCGACGCGGACCGCAGATGTCCGGGTCACGGGTGGGGGAGCGGGTCATGGGCCTCGCCAACCGCCTGTTCGCCCAGAGCCCCGCCGCCGGCGCGCTGCCGACGCTGTACGCGGCCACCGCGGCCGACGTCCGTGGCGGTGACTACGTCGGCCCAGACGGGCGTGGTGAGCTGCGCGGGTACCCGACCAAGGTCGGCGCGAGCGCCGCCGCCCGCGACCCGGTCGCCGCCGGCCGGCTGTGGGCGGTGTCCGAGGAGCTGACCGGCGTCCGCTACTCATGGAGCAGCGAAGAGCGTGCTTGAGGAGCTCGGCGGCAAGGCGTGGCGTTTCGCTGGGGCTTCTTCGCCGGTACAACCGTGCCGGGGCGTTGGGCGCTCCCGCCGTGCGACCGTTCACCACAGCCGTGCCGCAGAGGGTCATCACGGCCCGTCAGAGGGTGCTCGGTGCCGGTCGCAACGCCGCCTGGATCACCGTCCCATGACCGAAAAGGGACGAGACCGTAAATTCCTGGCAACAGATCTGAAAACCTCGCCCTTTGATGCTGGCGACATGCTAGCGTTTATGACAAAATAGACATCTTAGAGTGTTGCGTGCGGCATGCGGGCGTATGTATGCGGAGCTGCCATTGCGCGAACGCAGGAGACAAGAGTTGCTCACTGAGGAAAGTGAGGCCAGTCCGTCATCGGGCACCCGCGCCAGGCGTGGTCCCCGCTCAAAGCGACGCCTTGTTCTGGTGTCCGGGCCGGTCATGCTCGCAGTGCTGGCCATGCTCCCGCTCACGAGGCTTTGGTGCCATCGGGAGGGCGCCATGGACATTTACTCGATGAGTGCCGACGGATCTGGGCAGAAGCGCCTCACCCACGCTCCAGGTAGAAGCGTCCGGCCTGTTTCTTCACCAGATGAGAGACACGTGCTCTTTCAAAGCAACCGGGACGGCAACTTCGAGCTCTACACCATGAACGCCGACGGCTCGCAGGTGCGGCGCCTGACGCACAACTCGGCTGCAGACATCCGTCCGGTCTGGTCGCCCGATGGAGGTCGGATCGTCTTTGCGAGTGATCGTGACGGCAACTTCGAGCTCTACACCATGAACGCCGGCGGCTCGCAGGTGCGGCGCCTGACCAACAATTCCGCAAGCGATTGGCATGCCGCCTGGTCTCCGGACGGCAGCAGGTTCGTCTTTGAGAGTGATCGGGACGGCAACTTCGAGCTCTACACCATGAACGCCGACGGCTCGCAGGTGCGGCGCCTGACCCACAACCTGGCCAGAGACGCCCGCCCTGCCTGGTCACCCGACGGACGCCGGATTGCTTTTACCAGCAGACGAGACGCCAACATGGAGATTTACGTGATGAGTGCCGACGGCTTGGGCCAGACCCGCGTCACGCACAATCCGGCCTCTGATACCCGTCCCAGCTGGTCTCCCGACGGCGCCCACATCGCTTTCGCCAGCAAGCGCACGGGCACGTTCCAAATTTATACAATGAGCAGCAGTGGCTCGGGGGTGAGACAGTTGACCACCGGCCTGGCCAACAACCGTCAGCTTGACTGGTCAAAAGACGGGGAGAATATTTACTTCGCAAGCAACCGTAGCGATACGCTCAGCAGCGTAATTCGTCCCCTCTGTCGCCTCGGCCTTCTCGTCAAGGGCAAGACTCAAGACGACAGCGACGCCTAAAGAGCAATCCCAGCGCGGGACCGCCCTCCCTCGGGGATCGGGATCAACGGCTGCAGACACGGCGGTTCCTGGAGCGTCCCGTACGCGTCACCCGGTCCCTTGGTACCAGTCCGGCTCCGCTCCCCTCAGCCACGCTCCTTCGAGAGGCCGCTAAGGTGAAGGCTGTCATGGCCGGCCTCGACACCTCGACCGTGGGCGCACCTAGCAGCCGCGCCCGAACGTCCGCGCTTGTCTTGGGGATCGCGCTCACGCTCGTCACCGGGCTCGCTGTCACCGCCGCCAAGGCGCCGCTGGTCGCGCTGGTGGTGGTTGCCGGGGCTGTCCTGCTGGGCGCGGCAGTGTTCTTCCCTGACCTCATCACGGTCGCGGTCGTGATCCTGATCTACAGCAACGCCGCAGTCATCGCGGTGCGCGTCCACCACGTCCCGGTCTTCGTCGGCGCTGCCGTGCCGCTCCTCCTTCTCATCCCGCTGGCCAACCAGGTCCTCGCCAAACGCCAACCCATCGTGTTGGCGTCCGCGCTGCCGTGGGCGCTGGCCTACCTCGCTGTGCAGATCGTCAGCGCGCTGCTGTCAAGCGACACGCCCACCAGCTGGCAGTCGGTCACGCAGTTCCTGTTCGAGGGGCTGTTGCTGTTCTTCGTCGTCACCAACGTCGTGCGCACTCCGCAGTCCCTGCGGCGGCTCGTGTGGGCGCTGCTCTTCGTCGGTGCGTTCCTCGGCGGGTTGACCGCGTACCAGACGCTGACCAAGGACTATGGCCGCAGCTACTACGGTTTCGCCCAGCCCGACGAGCTCGGAGTCCAAGCCTATTACGACGCAGCGGGGACGATCCGGCCCGTGGACTCCCAGCCGCCGCGCCAAGGCGGCCCGCTCGGCGAACCGAACCGCTACGCGCAGATCATGGCGGCGCTCTTGCCTCTGGGGCTGCTGCGGCTCACCCAGGGACGTTCGACCATCGAGCGTGCGGCCGCCCTCGGCGCGACCGCGCTGATCGCGGTGGCGATCGCCTACACGTTCTCCCGCGGCGCAGCAGTAGGGATCGCGGTGAGCGTCCTGGCTGCCCTGCTGCTTCGGTTCGTTCGGCTCAGAGAGTTGGCCCTGTTTGGAGTCGTGTTTGTCGCGTTCGTGCTCGCCGTTCCCGGCTACGCCGCGCGGCTGGGGACGATCGCGACAGCGCCCGGCGCGATCACGCAGGACACGAGCAGGGGGGTAGCCGACGGCGCGATCCGGGGACGTCTCGGCGAGGCTGCGGCGGGCCTGAAGATCTTCGCCGACCATCCGCTGCTCGGCGTCGGCCCCGGCATGTACGCGCTGAAGTATCACGACTACGTGAAGGGCAGCGGTTTCAAGGTCCGGCCCGGCCCCCGGCAGGCACACAACCTTCTGCTCGACATCGCCTCGGAAACCGGCATTGTCGGGCTGGGATGCTTCCTGGGAGCGGTCGTGGCGACCCTGTGCGGGCTCACCCGCGCCCGGCGTCGGCTGCTCGTCGCCGATCCCAGACTTGCGGGCCTGGTCACGAGCGTCGCGCTCGCCATCCTCGTCTACCTTGGCACGAGCTTGTTCCTCCAGATTTCTTACGAGCGCTACTTCTGGCTGTGGCTCGCCCTCGGCGCCGCCGCCAGCACGCTGACACCGCGCTCCGCCGACGCAAGCGCCTCGTAGCCCGTCGCCGAAGTTTTTTCAGTATTCCGACACGCCCAATATCTGCGTCTATTGCCATAAACGCGGGATCACAGACCAGATACCTCTATTGAAACCACTCGCGTGTGGGCGGCTACAGGCACGACTGCTGCCAAAAGATGAACAACGCCCCAAATTCATAGGGTCGGTGTTCACGTTTAATTGGCGCAGAGTTTAGCTGGTGTAGGGGTTTTAGGGCGTATAGTCCAGCTACCTGATTCGTACTTGATTGCGGCCAACTCGCCTTTTGGCGTATTCGACCTGAGCTCGGCCGTCGCGGGAGGAGGCATGGAAACCCCAGTTGACCACGCCACGGCTCGCCAGAACCGCCGATGTCTTCTCCACGCGGCGAGCTCGGCCGCTGCGCTGCTCGCCGTGGCACGCATTCCCAGCGTGCAGGCCACTTTCGGCGCGCGGGCCGAGAAGCGTCAAGCCGTTGCCGGGTCAAGTGGCCCGTTCACGCTCGGTGTCGCGTCTGGTGACCCCCTGCCCGACGGCGTGGTCCTGTGGACCCGGCTGGCGCCTGATCCGCTCGCGGGCGGTGGGATGCCGCCCCGACCCGTGCCCGTCGACTGGGAGCTCGCCGCGGACGAGTCGTTCAAGCGCGTGCTGCGCCGTGGAGTCGCGACCGCCGACCCCTCCCTCGCGCACTCGGTGCACGTCGAGGTCGACGGCCTCGAGCCGGCGAGCTGGTACTTCTACCGGTTCCGCGCGGGCGGCGTGGTGAGCCCGGCCGGGCGCACCCGCACCGCGCCCGTGGGGGTCCCCGACCGGCTGCGCCTCGCGGTCGCTTCCTGTCAGCACTACGAGCAGGGCCTGTACACCGCGTACCAGCACATGGCCGTCGAGGACCTGGACCTCGTCCTCCACCTCGGCGACTACATCTACGAGGGGAAATCCCACCCAGACTGGCCGCGGCAGCACAACTCCGCCGAGGTCAGGACCCTTGACGACTACCGCAACCGCTACGCGCTGTACAAGAGCGACCCGAACCTGCAGGCGGCGCACGCGGCGTTCCCGTGGATCGCCACCTGGGACGACCACGAGTTCGACAACAACTACGCCGACCTCGTCACGGAGAACGCCAAAGGCCCCGGCCAGGACAGCCGCGCCGCCTTCAGGGCGCGGCGTGCCGCGGCGTATCAGGCGTACTACGAGCACCTGCCGCTGCGCCGGGCCCAGCGCCCGAGGGGACCCGACGCGCGGCTGTACCGGCATCTTGCGTTCGGCGGCCTCGCCGATCTGTGGGTGCTCGACACCCGCCAATACCGCACGGACCAGCCATGCGGGGACCGGATCAAGCCTCCCTGCCCGGGAGCGTTCGACCCGGTCGCGACGCTGACGGGTGCCGCTCAGGAGCGATGGCTCCTGCAGGGCGTGGGCTCCTCCCAGGCCCGCTGGAAGGTGGTGCCGCAGCAGGTGCCGATGTTCCAACGTGACTTCACCGCCGGACCGCAGCGGACGTTTTTCATGGACAAGTGGGACGGCTACCCGGCGGCTCGCGACCGGATCTTCGGGTTCGTGGCCGCCCGGCGGATCCCCAACCTCGTCGCGTTGACCGGAGACGCCCACGCGTTTTGGGCCAGCGACCTCAAAGTGGATTTTGACGACGAGCGCTCGCCGACGGTGGGCGCGGAGTTCGTCGCCACGTCGATCAGCTCGGAGGGTGACGGGTCCGAGACCACGCGGGAGGCCGAGACGGTGCTCGCCGAAAGCCCCCACGTCCGCTTCCACAACCGCCGGCGTGGCTACCTGCGCTGCGAGGTCACCCCCGGCCTGTGGCGCACCGACATGCGCGCCGTCGACGTGGTCACCGTCCCCGGCGCGCCAGTGACGACGAAGGCGTCGTTCGTGGTTGAGAACGGCCGACCAGGAATCACACCAGCCTGAGCATGGCTGGAGCTGGAGACCGGAGACACTGCGTCTCAGAGCGTGTTTTGAGTACTTTTCATGAGGGGTCGCGCCTCGTCGGGCTCCGCTGGTGGTCACCAACGGGCGGTGGCCTTGCGGGGGCGGACTGGTCAGCCCGGCCACTACGCTTGTTGGCGACCGCGGGGACGACCCGCAGGGGTTGCCGTGCGCCGTCTCTGGACGCGACCTTGACGGAGGAGGCTGACATGACCCCGAAGACCGGCCGTCGCTGGCTGTGGCCGCTGGTGGTGCTGGTCGGCTCGGTGCTGGCCTTCGCCTGTCTGGCCGGGGAGGTGGCCAGGCGCGAGCCGATCTTCTTCGATGCCACCAGGGTCCCGGCAGGGGCCAGCCCGCACCTGCTGGGACCGGTGATGACCTTCTTCACGCTGGCCGGAGGAGGCGTCGGCGTCCTGCTGCTCGCCGCGATCGTCTTGGCGGTGCTGCTCGCCCGACGGCGCTTCCATGCTGCGGCGTTCTTCGTGGTGGCTTTCGAGGGGGCGCGCCTACTCGGGCGAGTGCTCAAGGACACCTTCGACCGACCCCGCCCCGATGCTGTGGCCCGCGCAGCCGACGTGCTGCCGACAGGCTACGAGCTGGCGCTCGTGGCGCTGGTGGGTGTGGTCGTTGTGCTCGGGTTACCGCCGGGGCGGCGGCGGCTGGCGCTGCTGCTGGGTGGGATGTTCCTGCTGGCGGTCGCGGTCGACCTGGTCGCGAAGCGGACGGTCACGGTTGAAGCAGGTTATGACTCCTTCCCCAGCGGCCATGCGATCTCCTCGATGTCGCTGGTCGTTGCGCTGGCTCTTCTGGCCTGGCCGGACCGCTGGCGGTGGGCGGCGGTGATTGCAGGGGCGACGTTCGTGGTCGGGGTGGGCGCTTCCCGGGTCTATTTCGGGCTCCACCACCCGTCCGACGTCCTGGCCGGCTGGCTCATGGCGCTCGGCTGGACCGTAGGGGTTTGGCTGCTGGTACGCGCCCGCGTGCTGGCGTCCCTACGTGCCCCGGGCACGGCCATGGCTGCCGGCCAGGACGCAGCCGGCGACATGCTCGACCGCTGAGACGGGTTCGAGACCCGTGAGGCGGTCGGTCCTGGGCTTTGCGTGCCGGTGCACCGTCCGTCCCGCCTTACCGGATCCTCCAGTTTGCCGTGAGCAGGCAGCGGTACGGTGGCAAGCGTTAGTCTGGCCCTGGTGGGCGTCGTCGACAGCGGTGGGACGGGGAAAAACGAACAGCCGAGCGCCGAACCCCAAAGAGCATGATCAGAGCGCATGACCGAGTTTGAAGCATGCCTTCCCGGGCGGCCTCCGCAAGCGCCATTCGGAGGATGACCATGCAACCAGCGCAAGCAGATCAGGCGGCAGGTGACGTTCAGGTTGAAGCGATCTTCTTCGATATCCGCGACACCCTGGGAGTCGTGGACCGCAAGGGCCACTTGATCAAATACAAGCCGACGACGGACCAACTGTTGGAGGCGGTGAAGCAGGCCGTGGGTCTTCGAATCGGCCTGATCACCAACCTGCCGGAGAACGTGAGCTCCGAAGACGGCAAGGCGATGGTGGTGGAGGCGGGTATTTGGGAGTATCTCGATCCCCAGGGCTGGGTGACCAACCACGACGCCGGAGTGGAGAAGCCTAAGCCGGAGATCTTCGCGTTCGCGGCGGCGCAGATGGGGCTGCCACCACAGCGGTGCCTGTTCGTGGGTGAGAACCTGACCGAGGTCATCGGCGCGCAGGCCGCCGGCATGCGCGCGGTGCTCAAGCCCTTCCCGCCCGGGCGCGAGTTTCTCCACAAGCCGGTCAAAGCGCTGCCGCCCGACGCCAAGTCGAGCGGCCGGCTCGCCGAGATCCTCATGGAGGAGGATCACCTCGTGGACAAGCGCATCGTGGGCGCGGCGATCACGATCTCGGACCGGCTCGCGGGCGAGGGCGCAGCGGTGACGGCCGACCCGAAGCTGCTGCGGGCCATGGGCCTCCTGGTCTGGCTCACCAGGAACTTCGTCGATCCGTTCCACCACCGTAAGGAGGAGGAGGTGCTCATCCCCTTCGCCCTGGCGCGCGGTTTTGACCCGGGGGAGTGCGCCTGGGTGGCGCTCGAGCACGACCAGGGGAGGACCTACTTCCGGGGTATGGACATCGCCCTGCAGCGCATCCGCTCGGGCGACACGAACGCCTTGGGGGACTTCATCCACTGCGCCCGCGGGTTCGTCGAGCTGTACAAGGAGCACATCCGCAAGGAGGACGACGAGCTGTTCAAGAAGCTCGGCGATCTGCTGACCGACGCCGACGACGCCGTGATCGTGGACCTCATGAGCCGCATCGGCCCGGCAGACCTCACCCTGTATCTCACGGTTGTCGCCGAGATGGAAGCCGACCTCGCAACCTGAGCGCTGCGGAGGGACCGACCATGGAGCAGCCCACGACGAACCAGCCGGTCACCTGGCCCTACGTCATGCCGCAGTCAGGCTTCCTGAGCAACGCGGAAGAGCAGCAACTGGACGTGATCTTCGCGCAGATCGTGCCGCGCGACCCGGACCGCCGCATTCCGGGCGCAAGCGATGCCGGGGCGGCCCGCTTCGTCAGCCTGCTGCTCGCCATGGACACCGCGGTCTACGACGAGATCCCCGCCTGGCGGCTGCTCTACCGTGCCGGGCTGGCGGCGCTCGACGCCCACGCCCGGCAGGTCTACGGCAAGCCTCTGGAGCTGCTGGAGGGCGCAGAGACCACCGATCTGCTGGAGAAGCTGGAGCAGGGCAAGCTCTCACCGCTCGAGCTGCCGCCGGGGACTGGGCAGCCTGCCCTCTTCAAGACCCTCTGGCGCCACTGCCTCCAGGGATGCTTCGCCGACCCGCGGTGGGGAGGGAACAAGGACCGCGTCATGTGGCGCTGGCTGGGATATCTCCAACAGCCCGAGGAGGTCGTGTGAGCATCGACAGTCCCGACGCGATCATCGTCGGCAGCGGCGCGGGCGGCGGCACGGCCGCGCGCGTGCTGACCCAGCGCGGGATGAACGTCGTCGTCCTCGAGAAGGGGCGCCACTGGACGGCGGACGACTTTCTCCCCTACGACGAGCTGCACTTCCTCGAGCACCGAGCGCTCACCCCTGGGATGAACGACGTCAACGTCTACGTCGACTCGGCGGGCAAGCGCCAGCGGGTTCAGCGCTGGTGGATCGGCAACATGGTCGGCGGGGCCACCGTGCTGTGGGAGGCGAACCTGCCGCGCTACACGAGCGAGGACTTCACCGTCCTCGACGTGCTGAAGGAGGTGCCCGCCGGAGCCTCGATGGTCAACTGGCCCTGGACCTACGACGAGTTCCAACCCTGGTTCGAGCGGGCGGAGCACGAGTGGGGCGTCTCTGGCAAGGCGAACCAGAACGAGCGCCAGGAGCCGACACGGCCTGGCTATGACTACCCGATGCCGCCGATCCGCCCCCACGCTTCGACGAAGTTCCTGCAATGGGCGTTCGGCCGGGCGGGGATGAAGCCCTACCTCTCGCCGCGCGGGATCAACTCCAGGACCTACGACGGGCGGCCGGGCTGCCCCTTCTGCGGCTTCTGCCAAGGCTTTGGCTGCGCCGTGAACGACCGCGCGAGCAGCACCAACACGGTGCTCGCCCGGGCTCTGGCCACCGGGCGGTGCGACCTGCGGACCGGTCACTGCGTCACCCGCGTCGTGCACGAGAAGGGTCGGGTCAGCGGCGTCGCCTACAAGACCGAGCTCGACGGGCCGGAGCTCGTGCTCACGGCGCCGCTCGTCTTCGTCTCGATCCAGGCGATCGAGTCGGCGCGTCTGTTCCTCCTGTCCGAGATCCCCGATCCCCACAAGATGATCGGCCACTACCTGACCTATCACACCAAGGGGACAGCCGAGATCACCTTCCCCAGCCACCCGGTGTGGGACGAGGGGCCGGACCGTCTGTTTCAGCCGCGGACCGCCCTCGGCAGCCTCCAGCTCCGCGATCTCTACGTCATCGACGACCCCGACACCTACCTGACCAAGGGGGGCAAGTTCTCGATCTACGACCCGCTGACCGTGGCGCCGCCGATCAAGGTGCTGCGCGCCACCGGCTACGAGCCGCAGCGGCCCAAGGAGCTGTGGGGAAAGGCCCTCACAGGCCGCTTGGTGGAGCTGCGCGAGCAGGCGGGCGTCTCCTTCTCCTTCACCGGCGAGACGCTGTCGACGTACGACAACCGCGTCGAGCTCGACGACCAAGAGAAGGATCCCTGGGGCCTGCCGGCCGCCCGCGTCTTCTACACCCACCCGCAGTACGACGTCGACCTCTCGAAGTACTGCCTGGAGAAGGTCTGCCGGATCATGGCCGACGCCGGCGGGCAGATCCGCCGCTTCGATCCCCAGAAGCCGGAGAACCCCGGCTACGGCCACAACCATGGGACGTTGCGGGCGGGCACCGACCCGCACGCTTCTGTGCTCGACGCCGACTGCCAGTCGCACACGGTCTCCGGGCTCTACGTCCTGGACTCCGCCTTCATGCCCACGGCCGGGGCGTCGAATCCGACGCTGACGCAGATCGCCAACGCCTACCGGGTCTGCGAGAGCGTCGCTGCCTCTTTCGACCGGTCTCGCAGCAAGGCGGTGACGGCATGAGCACGTATGGCAGAACCTGGCCAGAGTCGGGTGCTCTGGGCGGATGCCGACGGTGAGAAGCCCTGGCGAGCCACCGCCGGCGACTCCGCGACGCAGCCCTGGAGGAGCTTCGACACACGTCCTCAGAGTGGCCGCGCACCGGGGCAACCGCCTCCATGCGCCGGAGAACACGCGCGTCGCGCTCCTGGCGGCATACGTGGCGGGCGCCGACGTGCTGGAGTTCGACGTCCAGCTCACCCGGGACGGCCACCTCGTGGTCGCGCACGACCCGACGATCGACCGCCTGACTGGCGAGACCGGCCGCATTCTGGACCTGACGCTGGCCGAGCTGCTGACCAAGGACGTCTCCCAGACCTTCCAGCCGCGCGGCGCGACCCGCTTCGTCTACTACCACGGCAAGCGGCCGATGCAGATCGAGACCTTCCCCGACCTGCTCGACCTGCTGCCACCCGGCGTGGAGAAGCTGATCGAGCTGAAGCACGACGCTTCGCTGCACACGGGCCGGCGGGAAGAGCTCGTTCGCGGCGCTGTCAGCGCGCTCCTCGACCGGGACCTCGCCGCCGAGGTCGTCTGCTACTCCAAGGACCCGGAGAACCTGAAGCTCGCCCGCCAGCTTGCGCCGGATCTTCGCGTCGCCGCTTTCGACTGGGAGTTGGACCCCGACGGGCAGGTCCAGCTGCTGCTCGACACCGGCGCCGACGGCCTGGTGACCGACCTCGACAGCGTGCTGGGGCGGGACGGGCAGCTCACCGGCTTCGGACGTAAGCTCGAGCAGCTCCATGCCGAGCAGGGTCTGGCGGTCGGCGCTGTGCTGTACCCGTTCCGCGACCCGGGCGTCTTCACGCAGGCCGAGTACGAAGCGCTCCACGAACGACCGTTCGTCTGGTCCGTCTCGACGGACTCGATGCTCGACGTCGCCCCCTTTGTGCGGCGGGGATGGACCTGGGTCCACGAGCCGTTCGCGGGCGAGACGGTCGACACCCGCCGGTGGGCACACGGCTACGCCAAGGCCAACCTGTTCGGCCGCGTCTTTCAGTCCGACGGCGTCCACGTGGAGATCGGGGCCTACGACGGCCCGCTCCCCCCGTTCCCGGCGAGCGACGAGTTGGAGCGGCGTGTGGGGGATCTCGAGGTGCGCCTGATGGACGCGGACCGGAACTGGCCCTTCTACTCGGGCGGAGGTGTCGGGCTGCTCCAGGGCATCGCCGGCGACTTCGCGGCCGAAGTGGACTACACCACCGAGACCGTCACCCAGGCCACCATGCTCGAGATGGCCGTGGTCAACGTCGACCCGGGGGCACACCAGCCGCAGCCGCCCGCGTCGTTCCGCAACAAGGACACCTTCTTCGACCCGCACGGTGCCCCGCCCTTCGTCGGCGTCGAGCATGACGAGGACGACGGCTACCGCATCAACTGGAACCTGGGGACCGACTACGACAGCAACCAGTACGGCCGGCCAGTGGGCGACGGCAAGACCCCCCGGGGCGGGCGGCTGCGGCTCGACCGCCGGGGGCCGTACTTCGCGGCCTATTACCGGAACGACGTCGACGCGCCAGACTGGGTGTGCGTGGGCGTTGCCCGCAACGACACGCTGAACCCAGTCGTCTATCTGCGCTGCGCCGGCAAGCGCTGGCGACAGGAGCGCGAGAGCAACCCGTTGGAGTTCCTGCCGATCGTGGCGAACCACATCGTCTTCAAGAACCTGACCGTCCGACGTTTCCACCAAAAACCTGTGTCGAACCGCGAGCAATGAGGCGTGCGGAACGCGGTTTCGGACGCCCTAAAGAAGGATCGGAGGACACGGCGCCATGCCGAACATCGAAAAGCCGGAAAGCGACCCGATCGAACGCGCGCGGGAGGTCATCGAGTTCGGACTGACGGCCGCTGACCTCGGCCCGAGGAAGGTGGAGGCGGAGCCGGCGGTGCTGGCCGACCTGGGCCTGCCCTGGCCGGAGGGTCTCGCACCCCAGCCGCAGCCGCTCGAGGTCGAGCCGGGCACCTCCGATCCTCTCCCCCACGCGGACGTGCTGGCGGTCACTTGGACGGTCGCCGAGGTCGAGGCCCTCGCCGACACCCTGACGCCGGGCTTCTCGCGGAACAACTGGTACCGCTACGACCGGTTCTTCGGCACGAGCTACCTGCCGCAGATCCGCAACGGCGCTCCCGCGCGCAAGGTCAACCGACTGGGGAGCTACTTCCCCACCCGGATCGGCGACAAGACGGTGCTCTGCTTCAAGTCCGAGCTGCATCTCAACCAGGACGGGATCGCGACCGGCGACGGCACCGCGACCCTGCCGGTCGCCGACCTCTTCCGGCAGCTGATCGCCGAGGTTCGGCCCTCGCTCGTCATCACCGTGGGCACGGCAGGAGCCACCTTCGGCGACCACGAGCTGGGGGACGTGATCATCACCCGGGCGGCGCACTTCCGCCTGAGCCGGGAGTTCAAGAACGAGCCGTTCAACGGCAAGACCTACGTCTGCGACCTCCCGATCCCCCAGCGCCGGCTCACGGCGGCCAAGCCCCTGCTGGCCCTGCAAAAAGACCGGCTCGTCGAGCCCGACTTCGGCCCCCCGACCAAGATGTACAAGTTCGACCAGCCGCTGATCCCCGGTCCCCGACCCGATCCGGACCTCAAGATCGACGGCCGTGACTTCGACGCGTTCCTGCCCATGCTGACCACCGACTTCTTCGAGTTCGGCACCTCCAAGAACGAGCTGTGGAAGACCGGCTGCGGCGTCGAGATGGGCGACGCCGTCCTCGGCATGGTGATCGAGGGCTTGCAGGACACGGGCGACCAGACGCCGCGCTGGCTCGTCATCCGCAACGCCTCGGACCCGCAGATCAACGGCGACCTGCCGGACTCACCGCGCGCGCTCAACATGCAGGCGCACTGGGCGGTCTGGTACTACGAGACGTACGGATATTGGACGAGCGTCAACAGCGCCATCGCCACCTGGGCGATGATCGCCGACGACTAAGAGCATGTTCGAAACTATGGCCGATCCGAAAATCCTGAACCTGCCGACCGAGGTGCAGCTCGCCTTGGAGGTCATGCCCTGCCAGGCGATGCGGCGCGTCTACGACCCTCAACCGCACCCTTGCGCCTACTTCGGCGAGTGGGGCAGCTACCACAGCTACGATTACGCGACCGCGGGTCCTCCCGACCAGCCGGGCATCGTGGCGCCGTTGGTCTACGCGGGCAAGACGGCCCTCGTGCCGGAGATCCTCTCCGGCTGCCGCAAGGCCCCGATCATGTCGGTCGGGATCAACCCCAACCTGCCGGGCTACTGGCCGTTCTCCCGCAACGCGATCAACCCGCTCTTCGAGGACTTCCTGCAGTATGCGCACTACTTCCGCTACCGCAGCGTCGCGAAGCTTGCGATCCCCAAGGCGGCCTACGACGAGCTGCGCGACGGCCGCGAGGACTCACCGGCCAGCGCCGAGCCGCTCGCCGAGCCCGGCACGCCCATCCCCGCCGAGCTGGTGGCGATGAGGATGTACACGTCCTACCAGAGCCTGCTCGACGGCTTGGCCGTAAAGATGGGCTGGACCGGCCACGCGCTCGCGGTCGGCGAGGACCTGAGCTACGCGAACATGGTCGCCTGCCCGTCGGCGAAGTGGGTAGTCAAGCCCGACCCCCGCAACCCTGAGCTGCCGGTCATGGGGCAGGAGCGGATGCGCGGCATCGTCCGCGAGTGCTTCCACGAGCGGCGCTACTTCCTGCGCCAGCTGTTCCAGAGCCTGCCGGTCGTGCTCCTGGTGTTCAGCGAGTCGACCGGCCGGGAGTTCATCGCGGCGATGAAGGGGCGGTTCACCGCTGGCGAGCCGCAGCCGGGCGAGCAGCTGGAGGACCTGCTGCCCCGACCGATCCGGCTCGGCTACGGCCGAACAGCGGACGGCGAGCCGCTCACGGCTCGCGTCGTGTTCCTGCCGCACGCCTCGGCGAACCCTGAGGAGTTCGAGCGCTTCAAGGGGCCGGTGATCGAGGTGCTCGCCGAGGAGGTGGCGGCGGGGCGGCTGGTCCTCAATCCGGAGACCGGACATTTGGCCCGGCCGCGGGGCGGCTGCGTCTTCTGCGCGAACGACCTCTACCGCATCGGCCCGTGCGACTACGCGGACCAGCTGCGCCCGCTGGCCCCGGGCGAGGCAGGAACGCCCGAGCTGGCGGTCGCCGGGGACGAGAAGGGAGCGGTCGAGCGGGAGAACGCCGAGCAGGAGCGCCTCCTGCGGGAGTTCCTGCATGCTCCGGCGCCGGCAGAGGATCTCGGCGCGACGCTTTCCTCGATCCAGGAGCCGGAGCTGGCGGACGTGGACGAGCCCGATTCGCCGCCGCTCGTGCTGCTCGGGCGCGTCGTCACCTTGAAGGAGGACGGCGAGGTGATCGACGACGGTGCGCTCTACCTGCGCAGCGGGCAGATCACCGCGGTCGCCCGCCGCGGCGACCCGCCTCCCGAAGGCTTCGAAGGGGCACTCGTCCTGGACACTCAGGGCACGATCTACCCCGGCCTGCTCGACCTGCACAACCACCTGGTCTACAACATCGTCACCCTGTGGCAGGTGCCACGCGCGTTCGGCAACCGCGACCAGTGGCAGCGCAACAGCGGCTACCGTGAGCACGTCACCATGCCGCTCGGAGTGCTGGCGAGCGACCGCGACACCGTCAAGGCGATCGTCCGCTACGTGGAGGCCAAGGTGCTGCTGGGCGGGACCACGTCCGTGCAGGGAATGCGGTCGCGGTTCGGCGCCTCGACGCCCTTCTACACCGGCGCGGTGCGCAACTTCGAGAACACCGACGACGACCGCCTGCCGGAGTCGGGCAGCCGGGTGGCGAACCTCGACCCCTCCAGCCCGGACGACGTGACCAGCTTCCGCAACAGCCTCACCTCGCGGGCGGCCTACTTCTACCACCTCTGTGAGGGGATCGACGCACAGACGCGGAAGCACTACCTGAACCTGGTCGACAGCCAGCTCCTCCAGCGGTCGCTGGTGGCGATCCACTGTCTGGCGCTCCAGGCGGCGGACCTCACCGAGCTGGCCGCCAAGGGGTGCAAGGTGGTCTGGTCCCCCTCGAGCAACCTGCTGCTGTACGGCAAGACGATCGACACGAGGAGCCTTCAGGGGCTTGCGTTCACCCTTGGCTGCGACTGGACGCCCAGCGGCAGCAAGAACCTCCTGGAGGAGCTGAAGGTCGCCTGGCTCTCGGCTCAGAACGACGGAGCGGACCTGTCGGCCGGCGACCTCTGCGCGGCCGTGACCCGCAACGCCGCCCGGGCCGTCGGGTGGGGGGACGCCCTGGGGACGGTCGAGCAGGGCAAGTACGCCGACCTGCTGGTGACGGACACCCTGCTCGACGATCCCTACGAGAACCTGCTGGCGGCCACCGAGCGCGAGGTCCGCCTGGTCGTGATCGCGGGCTGTCCGCGCTACGGCGACGCCGATCTGATGGAGCGGTACGCGCCATCCGACGGGAAGCGGGAGGACCTCGTCGTGGGCGGGCGGGACAAGCGGCTCTACCTGGAGCATCCTCAGTCGCAGCTGGGCGGCCTGACCTTCGCCGCGGCGCTCGCCAAGCTCGAGGAGGCGACCTCGAATCTGCGCGAGCTGGAGGCTGAGCTGGCCGCAGCGCCGTTCAGCCTGAGCGTCGGCGCCGACGACTTCCCGCTTCTGCTCGACAACGACGACTACCCGCCGGCCGAGCCGGGGGAGGCGGACCTTCTCGCGGCCGCCGTGCTGCCGGAGTCGATCCCGCTCGACCCGCCGACCGTCGTCGACGATCCCGGCTACTTCGACCGTTTGGAGTCGATCGGGCACCTGCCACCGGTCCTGCGCAAGCTGCGCGAGTTCTACGAGCCCACTTGAGGAGGTCGCCGACATGGCCGTCCGCAACCTCGTCGTCCAGTGCCTGAGCGCCGAGGAGCAGTCCCTCGCGACGGAGATCCTCCGCAAGCGCGGCCCGGTCACCACGAGCGGGATGTACGTCCGCGGCTTCGGCGGAGAGGCCGACGTGAACGCCTTGGAGGCGAAAGGGCTGCTCGTCGAGCAGCTGCCCGCCACACCGGAGCTGTCGTGGCTCGACCCCGACCGACAGGACGAGCGGTCCGCCGGCGAGCTGCTGGCTGTAGCGGGAGACGAGCCGCAGAGGCTCTCCCCCGTCCAGGAGGCAGCCGCCGGGGCGAGCCCCGTCTGGATCGTCCAGCTCGCAGGGCCGATGCGCGACGACTGGAAGCAGGCCCTGGACGACCTGGGCGTGCAGCTCGGCAGCTACGTGCCGGACTTCGCCTACAAGGCGGAGCTGACCGAGGAGCAGCGGCGGGTGGTCGAAGACCTGAGCTTCGTGGCTCGCGTCGTCGAATACAGCGTGACCCACACGCTGCGCCGGCTGACCGCGGTCCAAAAGCTCCACCGGGACGTGGAGGAGGAGCCTCTCGGGCCGTCCCGTCTCACCTGGACGGCCGCCGACAGCAGAGAAGCGCCCGAGCCAGTCACCTACGAGGTGCGGTGTCACGATTTCCAGAACATCCCGGTGGTCGCCGCGGCGCTGCAGGAGGACCCGCGGGCGAGCCACGTCGTCGTGGGGCGCCGAAGGCTCCGCTGTCAGTGCGCGCCGGACTCGCCGCTCTTGGCCGAGCTGGCCACGATGCCCCAGGTCTCGTCGGTCGATCTGTTCCAGTTCCCCGAGCTGACCAACACCTTCGTCCGCACGGCGCTCGGGATCGATCCACGCGAGCGGACCCCGGAGCTGCCCTGGGACGGCACCGGAGTCACCGTGGCAGTAGCGGACAGCGGCGTGGACGCCGAGCACCCGGACCTCGAGCACCGGATCAAGAAGGTCATCGAACGGGCGCCACCCGAGGCACCGGGTGACCCGGATGGGCACGGCACGCACGTCTGCGGCATCATCGCGGGCGACGGGACCGCCTCCGGAGGTGAGATCCTGGGCGTCGCTCCCGGCGCGGAGCTGATCGTCCAGAGCCTGCGGGACAGGAATGGGAGGCTCTCCGGCCTCCCCATCAACCTGGGCGAGCTGTTCGAGCAGGCCTACGCCGAGGGGGCGCGGATCCACAACCACAGTTGGGGCGTCCTGGCGGGAGGCCTCTACACGCTCGACGCCTACGAGGTCGACGAGTTCGTCTACAACCACCCGGACTGCCTGGTGATCTTCGCCGCCGGGAATCGAGGCATGCAGCCCGCGGAGCTGGACGACCTGGGCCGCATCGGCTTCAACTCGCTCCAGTCACCCGCCGGCGCCAAGAACGTGCTCACCGTCGGCGCCTGCTGCTCGCCTCGCAGCGACGGGCCGTTCCAGGGCAAGACCTGGCGCCAGTTCCCGAGCGGCCCGCAGCAGCCGATGCCAGCAGACGAGCCGATCTGCGGCGATCCTGAGTACGTCGCGGCCTTCAGCAGCCGCGGGCCCACGGACGACGAGCGGGTCAAGCCGGAGCTGCTGGCACCCGGCAGCGTCGTCCTGTCCACCCGCAGCCGAGCGTGCTCGCCGCGCTATCCCTACGCGCAGAACGACCGTTACCACTTCCTGGCCGGCACGAGCATGGCGGCCCCAGCGGTGTCGGGCGCGGC
>JBOGEB010000026.1:0-10901 GCA_050743125.1 Egibacteraceae bacterium | reverse complement strand
GAAGCGGGCCTCCCGCTCCGCGTAACCCTTGCCTGGGTCGAACGTCCGGACCACGGGCTCCAGCAGGACCTCGACCTGATCGTCGTCACCCCAAGCGGCAAGCGCCTTCCGGGCAACCCCAACATGGCCCGCGGTCCCTGGGCCAAGACCGATCATCGGAACAACCTGGAGCAGGTGATCGTGGACGGTCCCGAGCCCGGCGAGTACCGGCTCCAGATCCTGGCCTACAACACGCTCTACGAGAACCAGGGGTTCAGCCTGGTGGTGGCGGGCAAGCTCGACTCCGACCTGCTGCCCTAATGGTCACCGCGCCTCAGCTGTCCGGGCGCTCCTCGAGAGCCTCGACGACGCGCTCGGCGACACCGGTAGCAGAGGCCGGGTTTTGCCCAGTCACGAGCCTGCCGTCGGCGACCACGTGAGCAGCGAAGTTTTCGGTGCCGGTGTGGCGGGCGCCGCGCTCGGTGAGCCTGGTCTGCAGCAGGAAGGGGACGACCTCGGTCAAGCCGACCGCGGCTTCCTCCTCGTTCGTAAACGCCGAAACCTCCTTGTCTTGGAGCAAGTACGAGCCGTCGGACAACTTGATGTTCACCAACCCGGCGGGTCCGTGGCAGACCGCGGCGACGACACCCCCGCTCTCGTAGACGTCGGCTGCGACCTTGGCGAGCGCAGCGTTGTCCGGGAAGTCCCACATGGTCCCGTGGCCGCCGGCATAGAAGACAACATCGTAGTCGCTGGGGTCGACCTGCTCGGGTGTCAAGGTGTTGCGCACCGCCGCGGCGGCATCCGCGTCGTCCAGAAAGGCCTGCTGAACAGGGTCGTTCAGGTCGACGCCGTCGGCGGGCGCCTCGCCGCCCTTCGGAGAGACGAAATCGACGCGGTAGCCGGCGCCGGTGAACACTTTCCAGGGGTGGGCTGCCTCTGGCAGGTAGAAGCCGGTCTTGCGACCAGTGTCTCCCAGGTCGGCGTGGCTGGTCAGGACGATCAACACCTTGGTCACGATGCGCTCCTTCGCCAGGGGTGCGGTGCCCCGGCATCTCGACACGGCCAACCTACAAAGCACTGAGACCTGGCGCACCGTCCTGATACATGAGGGAACGGGACCTCCGCTCCGTTGACGCCCTTGCGGCCAGGATGGCCAGGGTCTGCCCCCGGCCTGGGCGGGACGTCAGGCGAGGGTGATCCGCGCGGGAGCCGCCTCGACGGCGACGCGGTCACGCAAACGCCTCCGGCGCAGTTGAGCAGGGCGCCAACGGCAAACGCAACCAGCGCGGCTGAGGCTTGCGCGTCGCGGCGGTCACCTGACCCGGCTGCTCGGTCTGGGACTACACAGCGAACTCTCCACAGACCCGTTACGGCCGCTCTCAGCGCACCCAGGAAGTGAACGCTGCACAGACCATGTGTGACCTGCGGGTAGGAGCAGTAGGGCTTCCACCCGTCGTGCACCGCCACCCCGGAGAAGGCGGGCAGAACCCCGGCGGCGTCCATCCCGACCCGGCCGCGTTCGGCATCGACGTGATAGTGCGCCGGCTGATCGGTACAGGCCACGTGGGTCCAGTGGCCGCGCCCGGCGACCCCGGTCCCGGTCTCGTCGAAATGCGCCACCGGCGCGGCGGCCACCTGCTCACGGATGGCCTCCACGGCAGGGGCGGCCGCGGCGGCGGCCTGGGCGGTCACGTTCGCGACCGTGCCGACAGCGATCGGTGTGCCCAGCAGGTCCCCGAGCAGCTGGCCGGCGCGCCCGCCTCGGCCGGGAACGCCGCGGTGGTCGCCGTCCCGCAGCCGCACACCCGCTGTTGCGCCTGATGCTCGGTCACCCGCAGGCCGATCTCGGGCAGGTCGAACACCTGCCTGCGGACCGTTTTCACCGTGGGGGCGTCGCCGAGGTCCCCGCCGCAGCCGGCGCAGGTCTGGGGGACGTGCACGACGACCTCGTCGGGGGCCTGCACTTGCGCCAGATGCCTCCCCGGCGCCCCGGGCTGCTTGCCGGGCCTGCGCGCCCCCCGCTGGCGCCCGACCGCAGGTTTCTTGGCCAGCCCCTCGGCTGAGGGCGGCATCGACGAGCTCTACGAGTCCCGGCCCAGCTGCCGTTGCAGCCCGGCGACCTGCTCGGCGTCCTGGCGCGCCACGACCTGACGCAACCTGGCGTTGGCAGCCCGCAGCCGGGCGTCCCCTGCCGCCACTGGCTCCTCGACCACGCATGCCCTCCTGCCACACCGACAACAGGAGCAACACTAGACCCAGCCGGTCCGAATGCCCGGCAACCGCCCCCCGCCACCGGCACGCACCCGCCGACCAATCCACCCCACGTGATGCAACAGTCACCACCAGAAATTATGATTGAGCTAGCAATTCATTAACTATTGATAAGCTTTGGTCGATGGTTTATCCGCCCTATGTAGAATTTGTTGACGCTTTGGTGTTGCCTATCTAGCTAAGAGATGAAGGATACGAGTAGATGAAGCGCCCACCTGTCCCACGCGACCGTATCTATAATCTTTATTGGTACTTTGCCTCAGAGCGACAACGGGCCTTTGAACGCCGAGTCGCCGGTATGCCATGGCCCTGGGCGGACGACCCGATTATACAAACCTTCAAGTTCTGCAATGTCTTCCGGGCGGCCGATCGGGTCTCGCAGTACATGATCCGCCACGTGTGCTACCACGGCGAGCCGTGCTCGCCAGAAGACCGCCTTTTTCAGATCGTTGCCTTCCGTGCTTTCAGCAAGATCGAAACCTGGCGGAGCGTGCGTGACTTTCTCGGCCGCTATCCGACGCTTGACGACCTGGGTGCTGCGTCCTTCGTAAAAGCACTGGAACATGCCAAAGACCAGAACGGCGGCCTCTACACTGGGGCCTTCATCCTGTGCGCGACCGATGCCTACGGGCAGGGCGTGAAGCATGGTAACCACGTCGAGCTGTTCCGGCATATGTTCCTGCAAGACGCGCTCGGCGAACGGTTGCTGGAGGTCAAGTCGCTCCGTGAAGTGTATGAGCTGCTGCATGGCTATCCGCTCATGGGCGATTTCATGTCGTATCAGACAGCGATCGATCTCAACTACTCGGATCTCATCAACTTCAGCGAAAACGAGTTCACTCAGGCCGGACCGGGTGCGCTCAGGGGCATCAAAAAAGTGTTTTTCGATCTCGGTGATTACACACCAGCCGAGGTCATCGCTTGGATGGTGGAGCGGCAAGACGAGGAATTTGTCCGGCTTGGCTTGCCGTTCCATGGGCTCTGGGGGCGGCCGCTGCATGCTATCGACTGCCAGGGGCTGTTCTGCGAAACCGACAAGTACTGCCGCGAAGCGGTCCCTGAGCTGACCAGCGCGCGAAAGCGCATCAAGGCGCGGTTCAACGCCTCACCCGAGCCGATGCAGCTTTTCTTTCCCCCGAAGTGGGGCATCAACGGCAGGGTACCGAACGAGCCGGTATTTGGCGAGCCACTACTGCCAATTAGACAAGAACAGCCCACATTGTTTTAAGATGCTGTGGATTGGCCAACTTCCGTAGTCCACGAGAGTGTTGCCATCAGGACGGCTCTTCGCGGGAGTGGATCCGGTACTACGAGGACCGCCAGGGCGGGTGGTTCAGGCGAATGAAGAGCGGCCGGCAAGGCCCGCCCACTTTGGCGAGGCGCGTGACAGAGGCACGCTTACGGTCGCCAGACCAGCCGCAGAGCCGCAGATAAGACTCATGATCGGTCCCGGCGTTGGCGGCGGCGCTCGGTGCGGCGCTCGTCCTCGGACATGCCGCCCCAGACCCCGTCGTTCTGGCCGGTGGCCAGGGCGTAGTCGAGACACTGGACGCGCACCGGGCAGGTGGCGCAGATCGCCTTGGCCCGGGCGATCCGGTCCAACGCCGGCCCGGTCGACCCCACCGGGAAGAAGTCCTCCGTCGGCATCGCCTGGCAGGCCGCGTCGGCTTGCCAGGCGGGCGGCTCCCCGTCGAGGAAGACCAGCTCCGCGCTCATCGTCCCCACCGCCGTCCCTGTCGCCGCGCCCCAGGCGGGTTTGACCACACGGCCCGCATCCCGGCCGGCGGCTCCACGACGGGCCGAAGCTGGCGACGCCGCCCGCACCAAAGCACGACAGCTGGCTCGGCCTGGTCGGCCGGCTGTCTCGGCAAGGCCGTGGCTCGTTGGCAGCAGTCGGTAGTCACGATGATCACGGCCTCCTCTCCCCGCACCCGGGCGGGGTCCGGCTGGCCGCTGACGAGCGGTCCCTGCTGCTGAGGAGTGTCTCGTCGTGCGCGCCGTCCCAGTGCTCGGACAGCCAGTGCTCGATCACCTGCCAGGGCAGCAGCTGGACGGGCTCGTCGTCCCACAGCTGCGTGACATGCCCGCACGCCGCGCAGGAGACGATCAGTGGGATCTCACGCTCGACGCGGATCACCCCGGGCACGCCCTGGATGCTGCCGGTCATCGGGCTGCCTTCCAGACGGGGCGCAGCGCACCCTTGCCGGCCTCGTCGGCGACCAGCTGGAGGTTCCACTCGATGCCGTCACGAGGGCAGATCACGGACAGCGGCTTCCCCGCGGCTGCCTCGTCTGGTGGGAACAGCACCCGCGCCCCGTGGCACGGCGTGAAGACGGCCACCGCGCCTTTGACGCGCTGGACCCGCGCTGAGTTCGGGTGGCTTTCAGGTTGCGCGCTCATGGGGCTGATGGTGAGGCGTATCCCCCTGGAGGGTGAGCCACGGTTGGTGCTGATCGGGGGGTTTGTGCCGGTCAAGAGGCCGGTCAAGAGGCCGGACAAGTGCTCAAATTGTGCTTTTCGGGCATCTCCGCTTGCGGGCGTACGCTCGGATGCACCTCGTGAAGCACATGCCATAAAGGGGGTCAGGAACATGGGTGAGCCGGTGCGGAAAGTGACGGAGTTGGAGATCCGCCGTTTGCGCCTGGGGTTTGACCGGTCGGAGCTGGCGGTCCAGCTGGAGCTGTGCTGTGAGGAGGGCGGCGGGGTCAACACCCGGACGCTGCGCCGGTGGGAGGCCCGCCTGCACCGGCCGTTCCAGTTGTTCCGCCGAGCTTTGTGCAAGTACTTCGACGTCGGCTCGGTCGCACAGCTGGGGATCGGAGATACCTTCGAGTCAGCGCAATGGTGGACGTGGATGACCGAAGACGAATGGATCGAAGAGGTGAACCGCCGCAAAGCGTTGGAGGTGCTCGGATCGGCTGGACTGTTGCTGCCGGTCTCGAAGCTGACCGCTGCCGCGCAGCTTTTGGAGGGACGCCGCCGTATCGGCGCGGGCGATCTGGCCATGTCGGCACGGGTCGCAACCGACATCGCCAGCGCCTACGCGGACACCCCGGACACGGAGGTGGTCCGGTCGGCGAAAGCGCACGCCTACACGCTGCTCGATCTGCTCGGCCGGGCGTCGATGCGCGGCGAGACCAGGACGCGGCTGGAGGCGGTCGCCTCCGACGCCGCGTGCCTGGCGGGTTACGGTGAGATGAACGCTGGCCGGATGGCCGCGGCGGACGGCTGGTTCTCGGATGCGTTGCGGTTGGCGCGGAAGGCGGGTGACCGGCGGCTGGAGGCGCTCGCGCTGGTCGGCTGCGCGTGGATCCCCTATTACCAGCCTGACCCTGACCGTGGCAAGGTCGTCGCGGCGCTCGAGGCCGCCGCCGGGCTTTATCGGTATCTCCCGCCTGCGGCGCGGGCATACGTGTTCGCCTACCTCGCCCGCGAGCGTGCGGCGCTCGGGGACGACCTTGGCTCGGGGCGCTTCCTCGAGCATGCGCGGGGTGCCGTCGCGCTTGTCCGGTACGAGGAGCCCGGCTGGGGCTGGTGGTCCACGAAAGGCGAGCTGGGCGGCTGGGACGGTGCCCGCCCGCAGGTCCTCACGGGGACGCGGTCCTTGCGCCTGGGGCGTCCGGCCGAGGCGCTCGAGCTGTTCGACGGCGCGCTGGAGGGCACGACCTTGCCTGTCCGCCGGTCCGGTCTCCATAAGGAGGTGATGGGCGCGTGCGTGGGGTTGGTAGATCCCGACCGGGCGTGCGCGTCCGCCCACGCCGCCTTGGATGAGGCCAAGGAGTACGGGCTCGGGCTTATGCCCACGGAGATCCGCAAGGTCCGCCGGACGTTCCCGGACCCGTGGAACATGCTCCGGCCGGTGATCGAGCTGGACGAGCGGCTCGCCTCGCTGGCTAGACGAGAACCCAGCCTGCGCTGGCCCTAGCGCAAGCCCCGGACGCTCGCTGGCGCCGCAGCGTGCGGAGACTCAGCTGTCCTGCCTGCGCAGCGGCGCGACCCGCTGGTGGAACATGCCGAGCAGGTCGGCGGCGTCGCGCATGCTCGAGGCCCAACTCGCTGGTCAACCGTCGCGCGGTTGCTGGCAGATGCCGTTCGGCGGTTCTGGGTGCAGCTGCGCATACTGGCCGGGAGGCAAGGCGGCCGTTACGGGGAGTGCGGGCGTGGTGGGTCGAGACGTCGTGGTGGTGGTGCCGGGGATCCTCGGCAGCACGCTGCGCAAGGACGGGCAGCTGGTGTGGGCGCCGTCGGCTGGCGCGGTCACCCGGGCGATCCGGACGCTGGGGCGGAGCGTGCGGGGGCTCGAGTTGCCCGAGGGGATCGGCGACGGGGAGCCCGAGGACGGCGTCCAGCCGGTCGACGTGGTGCAGGGCCTGCACCTGCTGCCGGGGATCTGGAGCGCGAGCATCGGCTACCGCGTGCTGCTGCGGCACTTGGAGCACACCTGCGGGCTGATCCCCGAGCAGCCGCACGAGCCTGGCCTGCTCGCCAACCTCATCACGTTCCCCTACGACTGGCGGCTGTCCAATCGGGTGAACGGGCGGCGCCTGAAAGCCCGGGTCACACCGGTGCTGGAGCGCTGGCGGGGCCAAGGCGGCCGGTTCGCCGACGCCGAGCTGGTGCTCGTCTGCCACTCGATGGGCGGGCTGGTCGCCCGCTGGTATCTCGAAAAAGAGCAGGGCGCCGAGGTCACGCGCAAGCTCGTGACCATCGGGACCCCGCACCGCGGCGCGGTCAAGGCGCTGGCCCAGCTGGTCAACGGCGTCCACACCGGCATCGGGCCGCTGAAAGCCGACCTGACCGGGCTGGCGTTGTCGATGCCGTCGATGTACGAGCTGCTGCCCGAGTACGCCTGCATCGACTCGGCCGGCAAGCTGTTGAAGACGACCGAGACGTCGGTGCCGGAACTGCCCACCAAGATGGTCGAGGACGGCGCGAGGTTCCACGACCAGTTGAACGCGGCGGGCAGTGGGGGCGGCGGGGGCGGCTACGACCTTATCCCGATCGTCGGTACCCGCCAGCGGACCTGGACCACCGCGCGGATCTCCGGCCAGCGCATGGAGACCCTGTTCACGGTCGGCGGGGAGGACGAGCGGGGCGACGCGACCGTGCCCCGGCTGTCAGCGACGCCGAGGCGGCTGGCCCCGGACAGCGACACGGTGCGCTGGGTGGCTGATCAGCACGGCTCGTTGCCCCACAACCAGTCGGTGCTCGACGAGCTGGAGCGGGTGCTGACAGCCGGGCCGGTGATCCGCCGCGCGGCCTACGACATCGAGGTGGAGGCCCACGTCGAGGAGCTGATCCTGGCCGGGGGGGACCTGGAGGTCCGGGCTTCGGTTGCCGGTGACACACGGGTTGCGCTGCGCGCCGACGTCACCGGCGAGACAGGCGAGCCGGTCAGGGTGGTCCGGCTGCGCGCGGCTGGCAGGGTGCACCGTGGGGTCGTGGAGGCGCTGGCGCCGGGCGCGTACCAGGTGACGGTCGGCGGGGTGGGCGCGATGGCCACCCGGGTGTCGCCGGTGACCTGCGCCACGCTGGTCTGGGATCCAACGGAGGACACATGAGCGAGCAGCCCCGCGCGCGGTACGTCGGGTTCGGCGTCGGGGTCTATGACGATCCCACGTTCGAGGAGCTGCCCCGGGCGGTCCGGGATATCGAAGACGTGGCTGAAGTGCTGAAGGAGTACGGGTACGACACCTGCGTCGTAGCCGATCTTGGTCGCAATGCGTTGGTGGACCGGCTGGACACAGACCTGGCCGCAGACGTGCTGCCCGCCGGAAGTCCACTGGTCGTGGTATGGGCGGGCCACGGAGTGCCGGTGTCGGAGAAGACGCTGCAGCTGTTCGCGCGGGACATGCGCAAAGGTTGTGCGCCCCTGCTCACCACAGACACGATCGCTTCCTACGCGGCCCGTACGGGCGCCAACCAGATCCTGCTCGTGTTCGACACCTGTCACGCGCAGGCTGGCGCGCTGCCGGCGTTGACGGTCGGCAGCCGCGTGTTGGCGGACCTGCCGCCGGACTCGCCGCGCGTGTGGGTCGGCGTGTTCACCTCGGCGTTGGAGCTGGAATCAGCCAGGGACGGCGTGTTCGGCGCGCAGCTGGTACGGCTGCTGCGTGAAGGCCCCCGCGACGTGGAGCTGCGGCTGCGGTGGTCGGCGCACTCCCAAGGCGTGCGGGGCGACGACATCATCGACGCGCTGCTCAAGGAGTGGGACATCCCCGACCAGCAGCCGAGCAGCTACACGGCGGGCAACGCCTGGGTGATGCTGCCCAACCCGCTCTACGACCCCGGCGCGCCCGAGCGGGTCGTCGAGCACCTGCTGCTGGCCGCGCAGGGGCGCGCCCCGGACGAGGAGGGCGTGTACTTCACCGGCCGCACCGCCCAGCTCGACCACATCGTCGCGTGGATGGGGGCCGAGACGGGGGGTGGGCTGCTGGTCGTGACCGGGCCGGCGGGATGCGGCAAGTCCGCGCTGGTAGGCCGGATCGTCAGCCTGTCCAACCCGGCGGAGCGGGACTCGCTGCTCGAGGCCGTCGGCTCGGGCTTGGCGCATGCCGACCCAGGTGAGGGGTCGGTGCACGCCCACGCCCACGCGCGCGGCCTGACCGCCGAGCGGCTCGCCGAGGTTCTGGACGGCCAGCTCGTCCGCCGCAGCGTGTTGCCAAGACACCGGGGCGGCGTGCGGAACCGGTGGCAGCTGCTCGGCGATCTGCAGGCGGCGACCGCCTGCCCGGTCATCGTGATCGACGGGCTGGACGAGGCCGGGCTGGAGGCGTTCCGGATCGCCGAGGATCTTGTGCGGCTGTCCAGCCTCGCGCGGGTGATCGTGACGACCCGCGACCTGCCCTCGGCCGATGGCGAGACGTCGTTGGTCTGGGCGTTGGCGTCGGCCGGGCTGCTCGACTTGGGGGACGAGGCGTTGGGCGCGGGGACCGAGGCGGATGTCCGCGGCTACATCGCCAAACGGCTGCAGGAGGCGCCTGCGGTGATGGATCGCGACGCGATTGCCGGCGTGGTCATCGGCAGCGCCCGGGGCCAGGCCGAGGGCGTGTTCCTGCTCGCGCGGGTCGTCACCTCGCAGCTGCGCGCCGCGCCGGTCGACACCTCGCTGCCGGGCTGGGAGCAGCTGGTCGCGCGCAGCTTCGAGGCCGCGTTCGAGCGGGACCTGGCGTTGATCCCGCCGTTGCGGAGAGGCGATGTGGACCTGCCGCAGGCGGCTGGGGAGCTGCTGGCAGCGCTGGCGTGGGCGTACGGCGCCGGGTTCCCCGACGATGTGTGGCCGGTCGTGGCCACGGCGCTGTCCGCAACCGGCGTCGTCTACGAGCGGGCGGACGTGTTCTGGGTGCTGGGGCAAACCGGCCGGTACATCGTGGAGGACGGGCAGGCCGGCCGGGCCGCCTACCGGCTGTCCCACCAACGTCTCGTCGATCATCTGCGTCAGGTCGCCCAGCCTGGTGCGGCAGCGGGAGCCGGGGACGAGGAGCGGGCCGCCCGTGTCGCCGAGCGGCTGGTCGGCTACTACTCGCAGCTGTTGGCCGGCGGGTTGGCTCCGGATGAGCCGACGTACCTGTGGCGCTACGTCTGGCGGCACTGCGCGGATGGCGGCCAGGCGGGTATCGGCGCGTTGCGCCGGCTGGCCGCCGAGGACTCGGCGTTCGCACCCGTCCTCGCCATGGCGTTGAGCAACCTCGGCATCCGCTACCGCGAGGTGGGCCGGCGCGTCGACGCCGTCGCCCCCGCCGAAGAGGCCGTCACCCTGCGCCGCGAGCAGGCCGCCGAGAACCCCGCTTACCTGCCCGACCTCGCCGCGGCGTTGACCAACCTCGGCGGCTGCTACCGCGAGGTGGGCCGGCGCGTCGACGCCGTCGCCCCCACCGAACAAGCCGTCGGCTTGTACCGCGGGCAGGCCGCCGAGAACCCCGGCTACCTGCCCGACCTCGCCGCGGCGTTGAACAACCTCGGCCTCTGCTACCGCGAGGTGGGCCGGCGCGTCGACGCCGTCGCCCCCACCGAAGAGGCCGTCACCCTGCGCCGCCAGCAGGCCGGCGACAACCCCGGCTACCTGCCCGACCTCGCCGGGACGTTGAGCAACCTCGGCGGCTGCTACCGCGAGGTGGGCCGGCGCGTCGACGCCGTCGCCCCCACCGAACAAGCCGTCGGCTTGTACCGCGGGCAGGCCGGCGAGAACCCCGCTTACCTGCCCGACCTCGCCATGGCGTTGAACAACCTCGGCGGCTGCTACCGCGCGGTGGGCCGGCGCGTCGACGCCGTCGCCCCCACCGAACAAGCCGTCGGCTTGTACCGCGGGCAGGCCGGCGAGAACCCCGCTTACCTGCCCGACCTCGCCATGGCGTTGAACAACCTCGGCCTCTTCTACCGCGAGGTGGGCCGGCGCGTCGACGCCGTCGCCCCCACCGAAGAGGCCGTCACCCTGCGCCGCCAGCAGGCCGGCGACAACCCCGCTTACCTGCCCGACCTCGCCATGGCGTTGGGCAACCTCGGCGTCTGCTACCGCGCGGTGGGCCGGCGCATCGACGCCGTCGCCCCCGCCGAAGAGGCCGTCGGCTTGTACCGCGGGCAGGCCGGCGACAACCCCGGCTACCTGCCCGACCTCGCCATGGCGTTGAGCAACCTCGGCGGCTGCTACC
>JBOGEB010000025.1:0-31473 GCA_050743125.1 Egibacteraceae bacterium | reverse complement strand
CGATGCCCTCCCACTTCGCCGCTTCGATCCGGTGATCGAGCCGCTGCTCCAGCAACGTCAGCTCCTGCATGGTGGCCACGTCCGCCCGGCCGACCCGGGGGCAGGTGCTGCCGAGTAGCGGTCCTCGCTGGGTCGGTTGGGTCGAGCGGATCCACGGTGAGCCGGGCGAGCCAATGCCCGAGAAGCGACCGCTTGTCCGCCGTCATCGGCATGAGCCTCCCGACCACCTGCGTCGGGAGCCCCAGTCGTCCAGGCGTTCGATGCCACACAGACAATGGGGTTCCGGGTCGGGCGCCCAAGGGTTGACAGGCGCGGGGGTGGGCGCAAATCTCGGTGTCAAGGAGGTCTTTCAGCTGGTTGAGCCCGAGTTTTCCCAGGGCGCGTCATCCGCTGTCGTCGGGGATGTGACGCAGAACCTGCCTGTGGCGTTGAGCAGCTTCGTTGGCCGGGAGTGGGAGATGGCGGCGGTGGCAAAGCTCCTTGGCGGCGCGCGCTTGGTCACCCTGACCGGGACGGCGGGAGTGGGCAAGACTCGCCTCGCCTTGGAGGTGGCCGCCAGCCTTGCTGGGAGTTATGCCGACGGAGCCTGGCTGGTGGAGTTGGCGTCCGTGGCCAACCCCGGCTTGGTGCCTGCGGCGGCGGCCGCGGCGTTGGGCGTGCGCGAGCAGCCCGGACGTCCCCTGGCCGAGACCCTGGCCGGCCACCTGCTCCGTCGGCGTCTGCTCTTGGTGCTGGACAACTGTGAGCACGTGATCAGCGCGGTCGCGGCGCTGGCCGAGGCGCTGCTGCGCATGTGCCCGGGCCTGCGCGTCCTGGCCACCAGCCGAGAGGCGTTGGGCCTCGCCGGTGAGGTCGCCTGGCCGGTGCCGCCGCTGTCGGCGCCTGCGGTTGTCGAAGGGTCCCCTCCCGAGGCGCTGGGGGTCTATGAGGCGGTGCGGTTGTTCGTCGAGCGGGCCGCCGCGACCGAGCCGGGCTTTGCGCTCACTGCTGCGGTGGCCCCGAAGGTGGCCGAGATCTGCCGGCGTCTGGACGGTATTCCCCTGGCGATCGAGCTGGCCGCCGGCCGGGTCGCGGTGCTCACACCCGCCCAGATCGCGGCGCGCCTCGACGACCGGTTCGCGCTGCTGACCGGGGGCAGCCGCACCGCCCTGCCGCGCCAGCAGACGCTGCTGGCCGCCCTGGAGTGGAGCTACGACCTGCTCTCGGAGCCTGAGCGGGTGCTGCTGCGGCGGTTGTCGGTGTTCGCCGGAGGCTTCACGCTCGAGGCCGCTGAGCAGGTCTGCGCCGGAGGCGACCTGGAGCCCCGCCGGGTTCTTGACCTTCTGGCCGGGCTGGTAGCCAAGTCATTGGCAGTTTCTGACACCTCCGGAGCGCAGGCTCGTTATCGAGTCTTGGAGAGCATCCGCCAGTACGGCGCCGCCAAGCTCACCGAGGCGGGCGAGGAGCAGGCGTTCCGGGAGCGCCATGCGTCCTGGTACGCCAGGCTGGCCGAGCAGGCCGAACCGGAGCTGACCGGAGTCCAGCAGGCGGCCTGGCTCGAGCGTCTTGAGGTCGAGCACGCCAACCTCAGAGCCGCGTTTGCGTGGAGCCTGACGTGTGGGCACAGAGATCAAGCCGTGCGGCTGGCCGCAGCATTGCCAATGTTCTGGTGGGTGCGCGGTCACCTCAGCGAGGGCAGGGACTGGCTCGACCAAGCGCTGTCGGCGAGCGCGGACACGTCAAGAACACTGCGGGCCAAGGCGTTGCGGGGCGCAGGCTGGCTGGCGGCCTTGGCCGGTGACCTTGACGGTGCGCTAGCCGCAGGGAAGGAGAGCCTTGCCCTTGCCCGGCAAGTAGGTGACACCCGGGGCGCCGCCCGGGCGCTGTACCTGCTGGGCGCAAGCGTAGGGCTCCAGGACACCGTCGCTGCCCGCCCGCTGTTCCAGGAGAGCGTGGCGTTGGCCCGGCAGGCAGGCGACAAGTGGTGTCTGGCCGGCGCGCTCGGCCAGTTGGGATTCAGTGAGTGCTTTCACGGTGATTACGCGGCGGCACGACCACCGTTGGAGGAATGTCTCGTCGTCGCCCGCGATGCGTACGACAAGCAGGGTTTGCGCATCGGCCTGATCGGGCTCGGCTGGGTCGCGCTGTGGGAGCGCGACCACGGCTCGGCAGAGGCGCTCTTGGCGGAGGGCCTGGCGGTCGCCCGTGAGCTGGGCGACCTCTTGTGGACGGGCGTGGCGCTGGTCTTCCTCGGTGAGCTCGCACGAATCCGGGGTGAGCGTCGCCGGGCACGGGCCCTTGCCGAGGAAGGCTTGGCCCTTGTCCGCGAGAGCGGATCCCCGTTGATCACCGCTGTTACGCTCGGCCTCCTGGGAAGAGTCGCGCAGGCGGAGGGCGACCTGGACGTCGCCAGCCACCTGTTCGCCGAGGCCCTGCCCCTGGCCCAGGCGGCGGGCAACAGGCGCCACGTTGCCGTTCTGCTCCTCAGCCTGGGTGAGGTATCCCAGAGGCGCGGTGACCTGGCCGCCGCCCGCGCCCGCTTCGACGAGGCGCTCGCGCTCGCTCGGGACAGTGGGTCCAAGCACCTCATCGCCCGATCGCTGTATCGCCTCGGCGCCCTTGCCTGGGCAGAGGGTGACCACCAGCGGGCCGCAGCTTCGCACTACGAGGCATTGAGGCTCTCCGCCGAGATCGGGCGCTTGCCCGGCGTGGTCGCCTCCCTGGAGGCGCTGGCCGGCCTTGCGGCTGAGCAGGGCCGCGGCGAGCACGCGGCTCGCCTGCTCGGGGCAGCGCAGTCGCTCCGTGAGGGGCACGCCTGCCCCCGCCCTCCGGTCGAGCAGCCCGACTACGACCGTGCCGTCGCGCTGGCTCAGCAGGGACTCTCCGCCGAGGAGTTCACGGACGCGTGGGGTCACGGGGCAGCGCTGTCGATGACCGAGGCGGTGGCCTACGCCTCCAAAGGTCGCGGCCCTCGCCAGCGTCCCTCGACCGGCTGGGCGAGCCTGACCGAGGCGGAGCGCAACATCGTCCGTCTGGTGGCCGAGGGCCTGACCAACCGCGAGATCGGCGAGCGGCTGTTCGTCTCCCCCCGCACCGTCCAGACCCACCTGGCCCACGTGTTCGACAAGCTGGGCGTCACCTCCCGCAAGCAGCTCGGCCACGAAGCGACCCGCCAGGGCATGTAGTCGGCCGGAAGCGCACATCCTGGTGTGCCTTCGTCGGCGGCTCCATAGCGCCGCCCTGGGGAGTTTCGACCGCTGTTCTACGCCGGCTCGGCGCTGACATACGCCACCTGCATCCTCCGGAATAGGCCACTGAGGCGGATGTTCCACCCCCTCGCCTGCGCGACGTTCTTCCCAGTGAGGAGGTGGTCGAATGGCCGCACAGGGGATGCAGAAGAGGGGGGCCGACCCGGTTCGTGACGTCGAGGCACGGGCCACAAGGCGAGAAGGCGAGAGTGACGACGGCAAGCGCCGCACCACCGGGATGGCCGACCTTGTGCAATCGGCCGCTGCGGGGGACGAGGCCGCTTGGGAGGCGATCGTGGCCCGCTACAGCGGACGGTTGTGGGGCGTTGTGCGTGCGTATCGACTCAACGACAGCGACGCCGCCGACGTTCTCCAGATCACGTGGGCACGCCTGGTCCAGCATCTGGGGCAGATCCGCGAGCCAGAGGCACTGGGCGCGTGGCTGGCAACCACTGCGCGCAGGGAGTGCCTGCGGATGATGCGCCGAGCCGGTCGAGAGCGTTTTTACGGGCATACAACCGACGATGGCGTGCGTTTGGAAGCTGGCGATCGGCTCGAGCCCAGCGCGGAGACTCAGGCGGTCGCGGCCGAGATGGGCCGTGTGCTTTGGGCACGCGTGGATGCGCTTCCCGAGCACTGCCGGACCCTGCTGCGGATGCTCATGGCCGATCCGCCACCAACATACGAAGAGGTCAGCGCGATCCTGGGCAGGCCGGTCGGCAGCATCGGCCCGACGCGGGCGCGCTGCCTCCAGTGCCTGCGGGGCGCCATCGAGCGGACGGGAATCCTGGAGGAGTCAGCCAGGGCGCCAATGCGCCGCCCTGCCTGATGCTCGCGCCTCGGATCACCGGGTCGCTCTTGACGAGAAGGCGCCGTCAACCCCGGTCGCGACCGCCGCCCTATGGCCGCAGCTCGACGAACCCCGCAGCGGTGAAGTCACCGTCGAACGCCAATACCTGATCATCCGCAGGCGGCGCATGGTCACGAAGCTCGTGGCGTCGACGAAGGAGTGCTCCCGCCGCGGCTTGGAGCGTGAGGGCCCCGTCAAGGTCCTCCTCAATGAGGATCTGCAGGCGCTTCATGCGTCCAATCTTGCATCACTGCGAAGAGCGGTGCGCGTCCCCACGATCCACTGGGCCTCCGGGGATCTTGTCCCCAGGCCGGTGTCGTTCTGAGAAGCCTTCCCGCAGGGGTGGCGTACACTGACGCCGACGTCAGGACCCCGGCAGACGCCGGGTCCGGCTCCCCGGGTCGTTCATGACTAGGCTGTGGGAACGGACCTGCCCAACGTGGTCAAGGAGGGGTATGCCCGAGTACTACCAGGCCTACGGGACGATCATCGCGCTCGTGATCGCAGGGATCGCGCTCGTGGCGGTCGCATTCACGCTGAACCGGCTCGTGAGCCCCAAGAAGTCGTACGGGGCCAAGCTGACGACGTATGAGTGTGGCATCGATCCCGTCGGGGTTGGCTGGTCCCAGACGCATATCCGCTACTACCTGTTCGCCTTCATGTTCGTCGTGTTCGACGTGGAGACGCTGTTCGTCTTCCCGTGGGCGAACGTGCTCGGCGCCACCCGCGGTCCGCAGGTGTTCATGTTGGCGGTCATGCTCGTCTTCCTGTTCTTCGTGACGATCACGTTGCCGTACGAGTACAAGAAGGGCGTGCTGAAGTGGGTCTGATCGACAAGGTCGACGTTCCCCAGCCCCTCAAATTCGTCCTCAACTGGGGCCGCAAGTACAGCCTGTGGGTGTTCAATTTCGGCCTCGCCTGCTGCGCGATCGAGTTCATCGCGACCTCGGCGTCGCGTCACGACTTCATCCGCCTTGGCGTGATCCCGTTCGCGCACGGGCCGCGACAGGCCGACCTGCTTGTCGTCGCCGGCACGCTGACCGACAAGATGGCGCCGGCGATCCTGCGGCTCTACGACCAGATGGCGGAGCCGAAATACGTGATCAGCTTCGGGTCGTGCTCCAACTGCGGCGGTCCGTACTGGGACAGCTACTCGGTCACCAAGGGCGTGGACCAGATCATCCCGGTGGATGTCTACGTTCCTGGCTGCCCCCCTCGCCCCGAGGCGCTGCTCGACGGGATCGTCACCCTCCAGAAGATGATCCAGGGCGAGTCGCTCAAGGACCGCTACGCCCAGCGCGCCGCCCGGCTCCCGATCGTCGTCGGTGGCGGCGACCCGACCCGCCACCCGGCCGACGACCCGATGTAGCGAGCAGACGCGCCGATGACGCCAACCGAGCTCGCGGACTACCTCCGTGACACGCTGGGTGAGAAGGTTACGGATACGAAGGTCGCGTACGGCCAGCTGACCGTTACCGTCGAGCCCGACGCCCTGCCCGACGCCGCGCGGGTCTGCAAGGAGGACTCCGCGCTGTGGTTCGACTTCTTCGATTTCATGGCCGGGGTGGACGAGCGCGATGCCGGGTTCTCCGTCGTCACCCACCTCTACTCGGTCAGCCACCGCCATCACGTCACGCTCCGCGCGCTGGCGCCCGGCGGTCGCGAGGCGCCGAAGCTCCCGACGCTCACGGGCGTGTACCGCGGCGCGGACTGGCACGAGCGCGAGGCGTACGACATGTTCGGCATCGAGTTCACCGGCCACCCTGGGCTTCTGCCCCGCATCCTCACCGTCGAGAACTTCGAGGGCTTCCCGCTGCGCAAGGACTTCCTCCTGACCAGCCGCGAGGCCAAGCCGTGGCCGGGCGCGAAGGAGCCGGAAGAGCACAAGGAGGCGGGTGAGGCGCCGGCCGCCGGCGCCACGGGCGCGGTGTCGGTCACCGCCGAGGACAAGGCCGCCACCGCGAAGGCCAAAGCTCTGCGCGCCAAGGCCAAGGCCGCCGAGATGCGCAAGCAGAAGGCCGCCGAGCGAGC
The DNA here is from genome assembly GCA_050743125.1 of Egibacteraceae bacterium. Lineage (GTDB taxonomy): Bacteria > Actinomycetota > Nitriliruptoria > Euzebyales > Egibacteraceae > JBOGEB01. The sequence continues at coordinate 25,365 of JBOGEB010000025.1, read as the reverse complement.
GGCTGCAGCGGGGCTGTCTCCCTCCACCGAGGCCGAGCCCGTCACCCTGCCGGAGGACGAACCGTTCGGCGCCGCTGAGATCGCTGGTACCGCGATCGCCAAGGACGCCGCCGCCGGTGCTGTCCAGGGCGACGTCGCCGCCGGGGCGACCGGCGACCTGCCCGGCGAGGAACAACCGGTCGAGGATCCCGCCGCCGAGGCCGCCGCCGCGACCGGCGCGCCGCCGCCGGAACCCGGGGCCGTCCAGGAGGATGACTCCACATGAACGAGACGCTCGCCCGTCCCGGCGTCGGAATGCTGGCCGGCGGGCCGGGCGAGGGGATGCTCGTCGAGGTCCGCGGTGAGGGCGACCTGCGCACGCAGGACATGAACCTCAACATCGGGCCGCAGCACCCGGCAACGCACGGGGTGCTGCGGGTCGTGATCGACCTCGACGGGGAGAAGATCATCAGGGCCAGGCCGGTCATCGGCTACATGCACCGCGGGTTCGAGAAGCTCGCGGAGGCGCGGGACTACCGGCAGATCATCGCGCTCGTCAACCGGCACGACTGGCTGTCGGCGTTCTGCAACGAGCTCGGCGTCGCGATCGCGGTCGAGACGATGATGGAGCTCGAGGTGCCCGAGCGCGCGCAGTGGATCCGCGTGCTCATGGCCGAGTGGAACCGGATACTCAACCACCTGATGTTCATCGGCTCGTTCGGTCTCGAGCTCGGCGCGATCACCCCGGTGTTCTTCGCGTTCCGCGAGCGCGAGGACATCCAGAACCTCATGGAGTCGGCCACCGGCGGCCGGCTCCACTTCACCTACAACCGGGTCGGTGGCCTGAAGGAGGACCTCCCGCGCGGCTTCTGCAAGGCGAGCCGGGCGATGGTCGCAAACGTCCGGGTGCGCACCCACGAGTACCGCGACCTGCTCGAGGGCAACGAGATCTTCAAGGCGCGCACGAAGCGCGTCGGCATCCTCCCGCCCGAGGTCGCGCTCGACTACGGCGTGTCCGGACCGACCTTGCACGCATCGGGTGTAGCCGAGGACGCCAGGGTCACGGAGCCGTACTGCCGCTACGACAAGGTCGACGTCAGGGTCCCGCTCGGCACGCAGGGCGACAGCTACGACCGCTTCACCTGCCTGCTCGAGCGGATGGTCGCGAGCCTCGACATCGTCGAGCAGGCGCTCGACAACATCCCGGCAGGCCCGGTGAACGTGAAGCTGCCGAAGACCGTCAAGGCGCCTGAGGGCGAGGTGTACGTCCGCACCGAGAACCCCCTCGGCCAGGGCGGCTACTACCTCGTGAGCGACGGCAGGAAGACCCCGTGGCGGCTGAAGATGCGCACGCCGTCGTTCAGCAACATCCAGATGGTCCCGTACCTGCTGGAGGGCGCGCTTGTGCCGGACATGATCGCGATCCTCGGCAGCGTGTTCTTCGTCGTCGGCGACATTGACCGATAAATGGACTCCATCCTGGCCCTCGACAGCATCTGGCTCGGGCTCGCCCTCAAGCTCGGGCTGATCATCGTGTTCTTCCTCGTCGCCCCGTTGGTCATCGGGTACATCGAGCACAAGGGGCTCGCGCACATGCAGGCGCGGCTCGGCCCGATGGAGGCGGCTTTCCACGGCATCGGACAGCTGCCGGCGGACGGGATCAAGTTCATCCAGAAGGAGGACATCATCCCCGCGAACGCCGATAAGTGGGTGTTCGCGCTCGCGCCGGGCGTGGCGCTTGTGCCGGTGCTGGTGGTGCTCGCGGTGATCCCGTTCGGACCGGGGCTCTACGCCGAGAACCTCGACGTCGGGATCTTCTTCGCGCTCGCGGTCTCGTCCGTTGGCGTGATCGGGATCCTCATGGCGGCCTGGTCCAGCGCGAACAAGTTCTCGCTCATGGGCGGCATCCGGGCCGCCGCCCAGCTCATCGCCTACGAGCTGCCGCTCGTGCTCGCCGCCGCGGCGGTCGTGCTGCAGGCGGGGACGATGTCGCTGGTCGGGATGGTCGAGGCGCAGAACACGTTCCGCTTGTTCGGCACGATCCCGGTGCCGTACGCGCTCCCGCAGGCGGTCGGGCTTGTGCTTTTTTTCGTCGCCGCGCTCGCTGAGCTGTCCCGCCCGCCGTTCGACATGCCGATCGCGGACTCCGAGATCATCTTCGGGCACATGACTGAGTACACCGGGCTGCGTTACGCGTTCTTCATGCTCGCGGAGTACGCCGGGATCGTCGTCCTGTCGGCGCTCGCCACGGTGATGTTCCTGGGCGGCTGGTATCCGTGGCCGGGCGTGCCGCTCCCGTCGCTGCGTATCGGGCCCATCCCCGGCGAGCTCGTCGCCGCGCTCTCCGGGTTCGCGGTAACGTTCGCGAAGATCGTGATGCTCGCGTTCGTGATGATCTGGCTCCGCGCGACCTTCCCACGGCTGCGTGAGGACCAGCTCCAGCGCGTGTCGTGGCTGATCTTCATCCCGCTGGCCATTCTCAACATCGTCGTCGTGGCGATCTTCAAGGTGGTGTCGTAGTGGCAGAAAGCCCGCGCCGGCGCGCCGGCCTGCCGCAGATCGGGCTGCTCAAGGGTCTGGCGGTGACCCTGAAGACGATGCTCAAGCCGGCGACGACAGCGCAGTACCCGCACGTCAAGCCGGACCTGCCGCCCCGCACCCGCGGCGTGATCGCGCTGATGGACGAGAACTGCACCGTCTGCATGCTCTGCTCGCGTGAGTGCCCCGACTGGTGCATCTACATCGACTCGCACAAGGAGGTCACGCCGCCGAAGGAGGAGGGCGCGCGGGCGCGAACCCGCAACGTGCTCGACCGCTTCGCGATCGACTTCGCGCTGTGCATGTACTGCGGGATCTGCATCGAGGCCTGCCCGTTCGACGCGCTGTTCTGGTCTCCTGAGTTCGAGTACTCGACCTACTCCCTCCAGGAGCTGACCCACGAGCAGTCCCGGCTCCGCGCATGGATGGACACCGTCCCGCCACCGCCGGCGCTGGAGGAGGGCGCCGAGCTGCCCAAGGAGGTCACCGACGGCCTTGCCGCCGCGCGCAAGGCCGCCGAGGCGGAGGCCGCCAAGGCCGGTGCACCTGCTGCCGCGGCGAAAGCCGGTGCGCCCGCCGCCGCAGCTGCGGCGAAAGCCGGCGGCGTGAAGGTCGCAACAAGGCCAGAGGACGACATCCATGTCGAAGCCCAGGTCGACCAGGCGGTCTTTGACCAGCTCATCGCCGAGGGCAAGAGCGAGCGGGTCGCCCGCGCCAAGGCGAAGGCCGCGTACGTCCGCAAGGAGAAGGCCCGCATCCTGGCCGAGCGGGGTGAGGGCGCTGCCTAGGAACATGGTAGAGAACCGCGGCGGCGAGTCGTGCGGAGCGCGGAGCGCGGAGCGCGGTTTCGGCGGCCCTTGCCGCCGAAACCGCAACAGATACCCCAAAATCACGACCCTTGGTGGGAGCAAGGTCGTGCCTCGTCGGGTGGAGCGACCTAAAAGGCTGTTCGTGAGCGGAACCCGACGAGGCACGACCCCTCGCAAAGAGCTCCCAGGAGGGTTGTGAGTGACCGTCCCAGACCTCGTCATGCTCGCCGTCGCGGTGCTCGGCGGCGCCGCGGCCATCCTTGTCGTGACCGCGCGGAACGTCGTGCACGCGGCGCTGTACCTCGTCGTCGCGCTGCTCTCGGTCGCGGGCACGTTCCTCGTCGTCGGGGCCGAGTTCCTCGCCTGGACCCAGGTGCTCATCTACGTCGGTGCGGTCGTCGTGCTCATCCTGTTCGGGCTCATGCTCACCCGGGCACCGATCGGGCTGATGCGCCAGGACAACGACAACCGCCGGCTCGCGTTCGCCGTGAGCGTCGCGCTGTTCGGCTTCCTCGCCACGATGATCTTCCGCACGTTCGGCGCCACGGCGCTCCCCCTGCGGGTCACCAGGACCGCCCAGCTCGGCGAGGTGCTCTACGTGCACTGGGCGTTCCCGTTCATGACGCTTGGGTTCTTTCTGACCGTCTCCCTGGTCGGCGCGATCATCCTGGCCCGCAAAGAGGAGGGCGAGGGCCCAGAGCCCCAGCTCGACCCTGAGCTGGTGACCGACCGGCCGCAGCCCGCACCGACCGACGCCTCCACCACCCCGGGGGTCACCCGGCCGAGCGAGGAGATCGTGACCTGATGCAGGCGGTCTACCCGCTCACCTTTGCCGCGCTCCTGTTCTGCGTCGGCGTCTACGGCGTGCTGTCCCGACGCAATGCGGTGCTCGTGCTCATGAGCGTCGAGCTGATGCTGTCCGCGGTGACGATCAACCTCGTCACCTTCGGCCAGCTCGCCGCCGACAAATTCCATACTGGTCAGTCGTTTGCGCTGTTCGTCCTGGCGATCGGCGCCGCTGAGGTCGGCGTCGGCCTCGGGATCATCCTCCTGCTCTACCGCAACCGGGCGACCGTCAACATCGACGACGCCGACCTCATGAAGTATTAGGGGCACTGCATTGATCAGCACGCCGAAGATAGGCCTGCAGTGTGCGCGGAACCGGCGGGCTTAGGGTGCGCCCGTGATCTCGGACTACGCCTGGCTCGTCCCCGCGCTGCCCGCAGCCGCGACGGTCGTCATCATGCTGTTCGGCAAGCGGCTGCCGAAGCAGGGCGCTGAGGTCGGGATCGGTGCGATCAGCCTCGCGTTCCTGATCTCGGTCGCCGTCGCCGTCGAGGTGTTCGGGGCGAACGTCCAGGCTGCAGCCGCCGCCCACGGCGGGCACGGCGGGCACAGCGCCGTGTCCTTCCTCAACGAGCGCTTCGTCTCGTTGACTCCGATTGGGTCCGGCTTCGACCTCCAGGCCGGGATCCGCATCGACGGGCTGGCCGCGATGATGTTCCTGCTCGTCACGTTCGTCAGCTTGATGGTGCAGATCTACTCGACCGGCTACATGCACGGCGACCCGCGCTATACGTATTTCTTCCTGCTGCTGTCGCTGTTCACGTTCTCGATGCTGCTGTTGGTCATCGGCAACAACCTGTTCATGGTGCTCGCGGGTTGGGAGCTCGTCGGCGTGTGCAGCTACCTGCTGATCGGCTTCTGGTGGGAGGAGAAGGTCAACTCCGACGCGGGTATCAAGGCGTTTCTCACCACGAAGTTCGGTGACGTCGGCTTGGTCGTGGGCATCGTGACGCTCTGGTCGATGTTCCACACGTTCAACATCGGCGCGATCATCGAGGGAGTCGAGGCGGGGACCCAGGCTGGCGGCGTGCCGCTGGAGCGTGGGCTGCTGACGTTCGCGCTCGTCACGCTGTTCATCGGCGCGATCGGCAAGTCCGCGCAGTTCCCGCTCCACACCTGGCTGCCGGACGCGATGGCCGGCCCGACCCCGGTGTCCGCGCTGATCCACGCGGCGACGATGGTCACCGCCGGCGTCTTCATCGTCGCCCGGCTCTACCCGCTCTTCCAAGCGTCGCCGACCGCGATGGCGGTGGTGGCGATCATCGGCGCGATCACGCTGTTCATGGCGGGGCTGCTCGCCCTCGTCCAGGACGACGTGAAGCGCGTGCTCGCCTACTCGACGGTGTCGCAGCTCGGCTACATGATCGCCGCGCTGGCGTTCAGCTACACCGCGGGGATCTTCCACCTGTTCACCCACGGGTTCTTCAAGGCGCTGCTGTTCCTGGGGTCCGGGTCGCTGATCCACGCCGTCCACTCGAACAACATGAGCGACATGGGCGGGTTGCGCAAGCCGATGCCCGTGACGTTCTGGACGTTCCTGATCGGCTCCGCGGCGCTCGCCGCGCTCCCGCCGCTCGCCGGGTTCTGGTCCAAGGACGAGGTGCTCGCCGGCGCGCTCGGCGCCGACGGCTACACGGGCACCGTCGTGCTGGTACTCGGCGCCCTCGGCGGGATGCTCACCGCGTTCTACATGACCCGCGTGCTCTACCTGGTGTTCGCAGGTGAGTTCCGCGGGCATGGGCACCCGCACGAGAGCCCGCCGGCGATGCGCTGGCCCCTGGTGGCGCTCGCCGTTCCCGCCGCGGTCATCGGCTTCATCAACCTGCCGTTCGAGGCGCTGCATCCCAAAGGGTTCGCGGTCTGGACCATGTTCAGCCTCGAGCACTTCGAGGCGCACGGGGCCGAGTTCGTGCTTTGGCTCGCCGGCCTGTCGACCCTGCTCGCCCTCGCGGGCATCCTCGCCGGGCGGGCGCTGTACCGCGGCTCGCCGTCGCTCGCCGAGGACCCGATGCTGAACCTCGGGCTGTTCACGCAGGTCCTGGAGAACCGGTACTACCTCGACCACCTCTACACCGACCTGATCGTCCGCACCGCCGTCCGGGACAAGCTCGCGACCGCCGCCTACTGGCTCAACGACCACGTGATCGACCGGGTCGTGTTCCTCGCGGGCGTCGGGGCCTCCCGGCTCGGCAAAGCGACGTATGACTATGCCGACCAGAAGGGCATCGACGGAGCGGTCAACGGCATCGGTGTGTCGGCCAACTGGTCCGGCGGCCTGATCAAGTTCGCCCAGAGCGGCAACGTCCAGCTGTACGCCGGGGCGCTGTTCGTCGGCGTCTTCGTGTTCGCCGTGCTGTTCGCCACGGGCGGGTAAAGGCTGTTGGAGAATGAGAGACAACGATCGGCCTGGCTTTCCTTCGCGCAGCGAAGGAAAGCCGCCTTGTGAGCGAAACCCGCGGCCCTGAGAGGAGCTAGCCGAATCATGTGGAGTGACGTGGCGATCACGGTCACGGTGTTCCTGCCGCTGGTCGGCGCTGGGATCATCACGCTCATCCCGAAGGCCCGGGAGGAGCTGTCCAAGCCGGTCGCCCTGGTGATCTCGCTGGTCGGCTTCCTGCTGTCCCTCGGGATCCTCGCGGGCTACGACTGGAACGCCCGGGGGCTGCAGTACGAGGTCGACGTGCCGTGGATCCAGGCGATCGGCGCGCGCTACCACGTCGGGATCGACGGCATCAGCATGCCGCTGTTCGTCCTCACCTATCTGCTCACGTTCCTGTGCGCGGTCTACGTCTTCCAGCACCTCGAGGAGCCGGGCAAGCCGAAGGCGTTCGTCGCGCTCATGCTCCTGCTCGAGACCGGCATGGCGGGGACGTTCATCTCCTTCGACCTCATCCTCTTCTTCGTGTTCTGGGAGCTCGTGCTCGTCCCGATGTACTTCATGATCGGGATCTGGGGCGGTCCCAGGCGCGAGTACGCGGCGGTGAAGTTCTTCCTCTACACGCTGTTCGGCTCGGTGTTCATGCTCGTCGCGTTCCTTGCGGTCTACTTCACCGCCCAGCCGCACACGTTCGACATGGTCCGGCTCGCTGAGCAGGGCGCGTCCGGGGTGTTCTCGCCCGAGTTCCAGCGGCTCGCGTTCCTGGGGATGTTCCTCGGCTTTGCGATCAAGGTGCCGATGTGGCCGTTCCACACCTGGCTGCCCGACGCGCACACCGAGGCCCCGACGGTCGGCTCGGTGCTGCTGGCCGGGATCCTGCTGAAGATGGGGACGTACGGGTTCGTGCGGATCGCGCTGCCGGTCCTTCCCCAGGGCGCGATGGACTTCGCGCCGATCATCGCGGTGCTCGCGGTGATCGCGATCCTCTACGGCGCGCTGTGCTGCCTGGCCCAGTCCGACCTCAAGCGGCTGATCGCGTTCAGCTCCGTCGGCCACATGGGCTTCGTGATGCTCGGCATCGCGACCCTCACCCCGATCGGCATCAACGCGGCGATCTTCGGCATGGTCGCCCACGGAGTGATCACCGGCATGCTGTTCTTCGTCGCCGGCAGCGTGAAGGAGCGCTACCACACCCGGCTGATCGGTGACATCGGCGGCGGCATGCTCCAGACCATGCCGCGGATGGGGGTGATTCTCACGTTCGTCGCGATCGCAAGCCTCGGCCTACCCGGCCTGGCCGGGTTCCCCGGCGAGTTCACCGCGCTGCTCGCGTCGTTCAGCCCCGCCCCTGGACTCGTTGACGCCGGGCACCTCATCCTGTTCCGCGTGCTCATGGTGCTCGGCGCGTTCGGCACCCTGCTCACCGCGGGCTACTTCCTGTGGATGCTCCAGCGGGTGAACATGGGCACCGTGCCGGCGCGGTGGGAACAGACCGCGCTCGCGGACGTCTCGGTGATCGAGTGGGGAGCCTGGCTGCCGCTGCTGCTCATGACCTTCCTGCTCGGCGTCTTGCCGTTCCTCGTCTGGGGCATCACCACCGCCGACGTGAACGCCCTCACCCGCACGTTCACCGGGTGACATGGACACCTCCTTCGACTGGTTCGGGCTCGCTCCCGAGCTCACCCTGCTCGCGACCGTGCTGGCGGTCCTGCTGGTCGAGCCGTTCGTGTCCGGCGCCCGCAAGCGGGCGATGTGCCCGCTGTCGATCGTCGGCGTGTCCGCCTCCCTGGGATGGGTGGTCGCGTTGGCCGTGGACGGGACGCGGCGGACGTCGTTCGGGCAGATGTTCGTCGTCGACTCGTACGCGCTGCTGCTGAAGGCGTTCTTCCTTGGCACGGCCCTGTTCGTGCTCTTCATCAGCTACCGCTACTTCCAGGAGATCCGCACGTACCAGGGCGAGTACTACTTTCTGTTGCTGTCCGCGTTCCTCGGCATGCTCCTGATGCCGAGCGCCCGGGATCTCGTGATGATCTTCGTCGCGCTCGAGCTTGTGAGCGTCCCGGGCTTCGTCATGGCGGGATTGCGAAAGTTCGACCTGCGCTCCAACGAGGGGGCGCTGAAGTTCTTCCTGATCGGGGTGCTGTCCGTCACGGTGCTGCTGTTCGGCCTGTCGATCCTCTACGGCTTCACCGGCACGACCGACCTCGCCGGGATCGCGGCGAGGCTCGCGGGCCTGCGGAGCCAGCCGCTCGTGCTCGCGAGCATGATGTTCGTGATCGTCGGGTTCGGCTTCAAGATCTCGGCGGTGCCGTTCCACTTCTGGGCGCCCGACACGTACGAGGGCTCGCCGGTCCCGGTCACCGCGTTCCTGGCGGTCGCGTCGAAAGCCGCCGGGTTCGCGGGCCTGCTTCAGGTCTGCTTCGTCGCGTTCGAGCCGCTGGCGGACGTGTGGGCGCCGGTGCTCGGGATCATCGCGGTGCTCACGATGACGCTCGGCAACCTCACCGCCTTGGCGCAGCGCAACATCGTCCGGCTGCTGGGCTACTCGTCGATCGCCCACGCCGGCTACATGATCGTCCCGTTCGGCCTGGTCCGCCCCGGTGAGGCCGGCGTGAACGGTCCGGCGTTCTCTGCGGTGCTGCTCTACCTGCTCGCCTACTCGGTCATGAACATTGGCGCGTTCGCCGTCGTCACCGCCGTCGCCCGGGACCACCCAGGCCGGCAGACGAGCGACTACGCCGGCTTGGGGCAGCGCGCCCCCGGCCTGGCGATCGCGCTGACGATGTTCCTGCTGTCGCTGGGCGGGCTCCCGCCGCTCGTCGGGCTGTGGGCGAAGTTCTTCGTGTTCCGCGCCGCGGTCACGGCAGGCACCGGGTTCACCTATTTCCTTGCCGGCGCCGTCGTCGTGAACTCCGTGATCGCGATGTTCTACTACCTGTCCATCGCCCGGACGATGTGGATGGACCAGCCGAGCAGCACCGCCCCGATCCGCCCCGGCCTCGCCTTGGCCACGGCCGTCAACGTCCTCGCCGCCGCCGCCCTGGTGGTCGGCGTCTTCCCCGACCTGTTCGGCACCTTCGCAAACGCCTCGACCCTCGTTCGGTAGGGGCTTGGGCAGAAATCACGTTCAGGGCTGCAGACCCTGATTTGTGGTCGTCTACCGGACACCCGGTCCGGTAGACGACCACAAATCTCCTCGCCTGGGAGGCGCGGCTCCGTCGCCCCACGCGACACGGAGTACTAAGCCTCTTCGTCAGGCGGCGGGTGGTCCTTGCGCACAGTGGCCGCGGAGCGGGCCGCTTCGGCGGGCAGCGTCGCATGGATATAGCGGCGGAAGCTGGCCAGGCTGGCCTGTAACCCGTGCTCGTCGCGCAGCCGTTGCCACACGGTCGATGCGGTGTTGACCTCCAGCCCAGCTTTGATCGCCTCGTGGAAGCGGGCCAGCTCGACGAATGCTGGGCAGCGCAGCTCAGGCTCGACGAGCTCAGGGAGCCACTCACGCACCCACGCCGACCACTCCTCTCTGTGCAGCGGCGGCCCGCCCGGTTCTAGCCCGGCGGCCTTGGCGACTGCCGCATACTTGCGCACGGTCTTGCGGTCCACTCCCAGCCTGTCGGCGATCTCGGCCTTTGCCGTACCCGCATGCCAGCGGATCAGGATCTCGACGACGTCAACTACCGCAAAGGTCCTCCTTGCCATCTAGGCCTCCCGTAATCGGCGAAGAAGGGCTTTAGAACATCGATCGCTAGGACTAGAGATGGGGAATTAATTGACGCAAGACTGAGGAATTATCTGACGCTACAACGCCTGAACGGATGGGCTTTATCACCGAAACCCACAAGCGTGCTATTGTCACCATTCGGCCCAACCCCGTGATCATGCACCACATCTTCCGTGCTCGCCACAATCTTTGAAGTGTTCTTGACATTACCACAGCACAAGGCTAACTTTGCCTGGTCTTTACCGCCGTTCTTGACACGGTGGCGACAACGGCGCAGCGTGGTTGGGCACGCTGCGTAGATAGAAGAACCGGCGGGCTTCTGATTTGCCTACGGCAAGGTCTTGTCGACCTTTTCCGTTCGTCCTTTGGCAAGTTGGTGGTCCTGTTGGCGGGCGCGTCAGCGGGGTAGCTGACGCAACAAAGGAGTACCCACCATGGGATGCAAACGTAAGCGGAAAACTGCACTCTTCGGCGCCATCCTTATGATGGCGACGTCGTTGGCGACGTGGCTGGCGGACTCATCACCGGCTGACGCTGCCCCAGCTCCGGGCACCGACCGCACATACACGACCGACGCCGACTTCGACCAGGGAACCCTGGTGGACGCCAACCACACCGCGCCAAACAACAACCAGTTGCAGCTCAACAAGACCTCGACGCCCTTCCCCTTCGTGAACATCGCCGCCTCAGCCCGAGGAACCACGGTGAGAATCGACGTCAACACGGGGAGCGTCACCGGTGAGTACCGGACGGCCCCGGACGGCATGGGCCGTAATCCATCTCGGACAACCGTGGACAAGTTCGGCAACGTCTGGGTCGCAAACCGCGACGAGTCCGCAGGAGGCAAGGGCTCGGTAGCACGGATCGGCCTGGTCACCGGCGGCACGCGCGCCAACGCTGACGGCACACCCAACCCCGCAGGCCAGTTCGTCAAGCCGCCGTTCGCCTACAACACCTGTGTGGACCGCAACAGCGACAACCTGATCAAGACCTCGTCCGGCCTGGCCAACATCCTGGGGTGGACTAACGCGGGCGGCGCCGACACCGACGGCGGCGTGTCGACCGCCGAAGACGAGTGCGTCATCAACTACACCCGAGTCACCGGAACCAACACGCGCACCGTGGCCGTGGACGGGGACAACGACGTCTGGGTGGGAGGATTCGGCGACCTGGATCACGAGAAGCTGGACGGGGGCACCGGTCAGCCCGTCGCCGGGACCCAGTTCAACCTCGGCTGCGGCGGCTACGGCGGACTGATCGACCCAGCCGGCACGCTCTGGTCTGCGCGCGGCGGCAGTGGGCTGCTGCGATTCAACACGGGCGCGTTGTCCGGTGCCTGCCTCGGCTTCAGCAGAGGCGACTACGGCCTGGGTCTCGACCCGAACACCGGTGAGATCTGGCACACCTTCCTCTCGGGGAACGCGGTGATGAAACTTGCGCCGAACGGCGCCGTGCTCGGCACCTTCAACCACGGGAACAACAACGCCCAGGGGGTCGCGGTCGATAAGGACGGCAACGTGTGGGTAGCCCACTCGCTGTTCGGCGCAACGACCGTCGGCCATCTGCGAACCAACGGGACGTTCGTAGGCAACGTGTCGCTGCCGGGCGGCAACGGGCCAACCGGCGTGGCCGTCGATGCGAACGGCAAGGTCTGGGTGGCCAACATCAACTCCAACAACGCCATGCGCATCGACCCCAACGCTGGCCCCATCGGCGGTGGAGGGTTCCCCGTCGGCGCGGTGGACAAGACGGTCGACCTCGGCGCAGGGGCCGGGCCGTACAACTACAGCGACATGACCGGCTCGGTGCTGGGCAACATCACCGCGCCTCAGGGCACCTGGACGGTGGTCCAAGACGGCGGGGTCGCCGGCACCAAGTGGGGCAAGGTCACTTGGAACACCGAGCCCCAGGGCAGCGAGCCGCCGGGCACGAGCATCACGTTCGAGGCCCGCGTCGCAGACACCGAGGCGGCCCTTTCTTCCCAGTCGTTCGTGCCTGTCTCCAACGGTGCCCCGTTCTCCCTTACTGGGCGGTTCATCGAGGTGCGCGCGACTCTGAAGCCCAACGCCTCGGGGGACAGCCCGGTGCTCTCCGACGTCAGGATCGAGAGCACCCCAGAACTCTCGATCGACGACGTGACCGTCACCGAGGGCGACGCAGGCACCACGCCGGCGGGGTTCACGGTCTCACTCTCCGCCCCAAGCAGCGTGCCCGTGACGGTTGACTTCGCCACCGCTCCCGATACGGCCACCGCCCCCGCCGACTACGTGTCCACCAGCGGGGGGTTGACGTTCGCCCCAGGCGAGACGAGCAAGCCGATCACCGTCCCTGTGAATGGTGATCTGACCGATGAGCCGAACGAGACCTTCTTCGTCAACCTCAGCAATCCCAGCAACGCCGGGATCGCCGACGGTCAGGGCGTCGGGACGATCATCGACGACGACCGGAACGGGAAGTTCTCGTGCCGCGCCAGCGCGCTCAGGCTGGCAAGCAACGAGCCAGTGGTGGCGAACGCGCCCAACCAGCCGTGCAAGGACGATCAGAAGACGGTGCTCAACACCAGGGTCAAGGCGGGGTTGCTCACCGTGACCGCTTCTTCGCTGAAAGCATCGACTGACCAGACCCCGAACGACCTGGAGTCGGCGGCACCCGCCGCAGGCGACAACGGCCTGGCCAAGGCCAGCGCCGCAGGAGTGAGACTGTCGGGCTTGCTCACCTCGATCCGTGTGGGGGTCGCGGATGCGCAGGCGAAAGTCGAGTGCGTCCCGGGGCCAGGTGGGCTCACGCCGAAACTCACGGGTTCTTCGACGGTCTCGGCGCTGGTCGTCGGCAACACGACGATCCCGGTGAGCGGACCCGTGGATATCCCAGTGCCAGGCGTTGGGACTCTGCACGTCAACCACACCATCGCTGGCCCAAACTCGGTCACACAGCGCGCGGTGTGGCTTGAGCCCGGGGCACTGTCGCTTGTGCCGGAACTCATCGTGAGTGAGGCGAGGGCAAACTTCACCGGCAATCCCTGTGTCCAATAGCTGCAGGTTCCACCTGCGACCTGAACGGAAGTAACTTCCCCAGCGATCCCCCCTCATCCCGAGGGGGGATGGCCCGTTCGGGGTGTGGCCCGCTCTATCCGGACTTCGGCTGCCCTCCGCGCTGTGCTGACAGGCGCCCTCCAGGGCGCCGCCGCCGCGACGTGCGCGAGCAAGCCGGCCATGACGCCGCGTCGCACCCCTGATCCATGCTTCGCGCCACGATGGAGATCACCGTCGGTCCGGGGATGACCAACAGCGTGAGCGCAGCGACGGTGAACAGCCCGAACGTCGATGCAGCGGAGTGAGTTCCTCACGCGTGGTTTGACCAGACCTTTACCGGGCGCCGTCGGGCTTCCCGGTATCGTGGTGAGCAGGCTGGGAATGCCTCCCAGCGCACGTGCAGGTGAAGGAGTCGTGACCCGAAGCGATGTTCAAGTCGTTCAAAACGTTCGTGCTGCTCGCCGCCTTGTCGGGCCTGATGCTGTTCGTCGGGCAGAGTTTCGGCGGCAGCACCGGCCTGACCATCGCGCTGGTCCTCGCGCTCGTGATGAACGTGGGGACGTACTGGTTCTCGGACAAGCTCGCGATCAAGATGGCGCGCGGCCGCGAGGCCTCCGAGGCCGAGTACCCGTGGTATCACGCGCTCGTGCGGGAGCTGTCGCTGCGGGCGGGCAAGCCCATGCCGCGTCTGTACGTGTCGCCGTCGCCGCAGCCCAACGCGTTCGCCACCGGGCGGAACCCCCAGCACGCGGCAGTGTGCGTGAACCAGGGCCTGATCGACATCCTCGACCGCGACGAGATGGAGGGGGTGCTCGCCCACGAGCTGTCGCACGTGTACAACCGCGACATCCTGATCGGCACGATCGCGGCGACGATTGCGACCGCGATCACGTTCCTCGCGCGGCTCGCGTGGTTCATTCCGATCGGCGGGAGCGACGACGAGGGGCGTAACCCCTTCGGCCAGCTCCTCATGCTTTTCCTCGCGCCGGTCGCCGCAATGCTCATCCAGTTCGCGGTCACCCGCAGCCGTGAGACCCAGGCCGACGCCTCGGGCGCGCATCTGTGCGGCAAGCCGCTGGCCCTCGCGAGCGCCCTGCAGAAGCTCGAGACCCAGGGCAAGGCCCGCGCCCGCCTCGGCGGCACCCCCGCTGAGACCTCCCCGGCGTTCCAGTCCCTCTACATCAGCGCGCCGTTCGGCGGCGCTGCCGCTGGCCTCGGCAACCTCTTCCGCACCCACCCCAAGACGGACGTCCGCGTCGCCAACCTCCGCCACATCGCGCAGCAGATGGGCCAGACCGCCTAGTGGTCCGCGCGGAAAAACCCGTGGCATTCGGGCGCGCTTGCATCCGCACCTCGCGGCGTTGCGGAGCGCTCGAGGACAACCAGTACACGGCGCGACCCGCGCGGAGCGCTTCGCCTTGCGAGACGGGCGCATTCGCACCCTCGGCGGCGTTCCCAGGGTCCCCTCTGGAACCCCAGAGGGGACCCTGGTTCCGAACCCCCTCACAGTCAACGGAACTTTCCGCTTGGACCACTAGCGGCTACTTGTAGTTCGTGAAGCGCAGCGGGAGGTTCTGGTCGTTCGCGCGGAGGATGGCCTGGACCTCCTGGAGATCGTCCTTGGCCTTTCCGGACACGCGGAGCTGGTCGCCTTGGACCGCGACCTGCACCTTGAGCTTCGATGCCTTGATGACTTTGACCAGCTCGCGGGCCTTGTCCGTGGGGATGCCGTTCACGAGCGCGATTTCGAGCCGGTAGGTCCCCCGCGCGGCTGGCAGGGGCTGGCCGTGCTCCAGCGCCTTCAGGCTTACCTTGCGGTGGACGAGTTTGTCCTTCAGCACGTCGAGCGCGGCCATCACGCGGCCGTCGGAGTTCGCGACGACGACGATCTGCTCACCCGACCACTCGATCTGCGCTCCCGTGCCCTTGAAGTCGAAGCGTTGCTTGACCTCCTTCGCCGCCTGGTTGATCGCGTTGGTCACCTCCGCCCGGTCGACTTGGGCGACGACGTCGAAGCTGGACTCGGCCATGGTGGATTCCTCCTTCCTGTGCCCGATGCTGTCACACCTGCCCGGTATCTTCCAACGCATGACGATCAGACGGGCGAACTTGCTCTTTGTTCCCACGGACAACGGCGCGATGTACATGATTCCTTGTGCTGTGAACGCCCGCCGAACCGCGCTGACCCCAGAGCGAAAATACGAACGCTATTCGGGTGGTGGGAGAAGGATTCGAACCTTCGTAGGCTGAGCCGCGCGGTTTACAGCCGCGTCCCTTTGGCCACTCGGGCATCCCACCGAACGGGCGTAATGGTAGACGCCAGGGACGGACTGGGCAACCTCACGGCAAGCGTGTGTGATGCCAATACGGGGATAGTGGAATCACGCACGCTTGGCGGTGACCGCCGCCGCCGACAGCTGGAGCAGCAGGCGCTCAGCGAGGTGGCGGTCGAGGTCACGCAGGCGCGGGTCACGGGCCGGGCTGGCGCCGGGGATCTGAAGCGCCAACGTGGCGAGGCGCGCGCGGAGCTGGAGCGGACTCGCGCTCAGCCGGAGGCTCACCAGACGTGTGACCGGCACGAACGCGGTGCGTCGAACCAGGGCGCCGGCGCGGGCGACGATCACGCCCTGGTGCTCGGCGTGGCCGAGGGCGCGGTACGCGGCGAGCGCCCAGGCGACGAGCGGCACGAGGAGCGCGAGCGCCAAGAACCCCACCCTCCCAGCGCCCAGGACCGTGCCCGCCGTCCCGACCAGAGCCACGAGCACCGCCCGCACGACCCGCCGCGTCCGCGCGCGGGCCGGCATGGGCTCGAGGGGCGCGCCTTCAAAGCCCTCCACGCCGAGGATCCGCTCCACCAGCGCAAGTGCCTCCCCGCGCCGGCCCAGCGGCAGCAGCACCCCGGTCTGCTGGGCCTGGGCCCCAGGCCGCCCCGCCACCGCGACCCTGACTGCGGCCAGGCCGAGCGCCCGGCGGACAGCGTTCTCCTCCACCGTCACGGCCTGGATCCGGCGGATCGGGATGGTGTCGAGGCGTTGCTCGAGCAGCCCCCGCCGCACGAGGAGCGTTTCGTCGTCCCGCGTGAGCGTGAAGCCCCAGTAGGCCACGGCGGTCGCAGCGACCGAGATCAGGAAAGCAGCGAGCGCGGCGAGCGCTGTCAGCAGGATGGTGCCCCGCACGCCGAGCCTCGCCGGCAGGGCGGTGAGCCACTCGAGCCGGTCGCCGAAGACCTCGCTGGCCGCGCCGAGGAGCACGGCGACCACGCCGATCCGGCCTCCGGTCAGCCCCGCGAGCATGAGGGTTCCGGGCGTCAGGCGGGCCAGGGCGTCCCGGTCGACGAGGGACGTGGCCTGGTCGGTCCGGCCGAGCAGCACGGCTCGCAACCGCTCCGCGACCTGGGGAGCGAGGGCGTCGAGCTGTCCTTCCGTCTTGGCTCCCCCGACTGTTTCGATCCGTACCTGGACGACACCGAGCAGCCGATGCCCCAGCGGGCGCACGAGCTCCACGGTCTGGACGCGCTCCAGCGGGATGACGCGTTGCCGGCGCTCGAGCAGCCCCTGCTCGATGACCAGCGCTCCCTCGGCGACCTGCCAGCGGAAGCGCAGCCAGCGGACGACGCTCGCCACTGCGGCCGCGGCCACGGCGGCGACGGCCAAGGCCGGAGCGAAGGCGCCCGTGACGACGAGCACGATCAGCCCCCGCACCTCGCGCAGCGGTGTGAGGAGGATCGCGACGGGGTGCAGCCGGCCCCCGAGTGGCCCCGCGGGCGGACGGTCGGCCTGCTCCTCAAGTGCCGTCGACATCTCGCTCGACCTCGGTGAGCCGCTCCCGGAGCCGTTCGGCCTCTGCCGCGTCGAGACCGGGCAGCCGGCCCGACGTGCCGGGGGCCGCGGTATGCACGACGAGCTGCGCAAGCCCGAACAACCGGTCCAGCGGCCCCTGCCGGGTGTCGACGAACTGGAGCCGTTGGTAAGGGATCACGCTGAGGATCACCCAGATCGTGCCGCGGCGGATCCACAGGTCCCGCGGGCGCAGCGCGTAGCGCCAGCGCCGGTAGCGCAGGACGGGGATGCCGGCCGCGAGGCCGCCGGCGACCAGGACGACCAGCCCGGTAAGGAGCCCCCGCAGCCCAAGCGGTGCGAGGACGAGGTCGACGACCAGCGCCGCGAGCGTCACCGGCACCGCCACGCACGCGCCGATCACCCACCACAGTGCGCGCACCCGCGGGTCCAGCGCGGCGAGATCAGCGAGCGGCTCGACGCCGACGGTCACGGCATCCATCTGTACAGCGTAGGTTCAGATGACGAAAGGAGGAGCCGATGGCCCTCAACCTCTGCGCTGGCTGAAGCGGATCGGCGCACCGACGTCCTGACCACAAGCCTGCGACATACGTGACCGCCCACAGGAACAGCAGGAAGGGTTGCAGCCGAGGTCTTAGACTGCCCTTTCGCATGAACGACGAAGCGCTCGCTGAGCTGCAACGGCAGCGGCAGGGCGACGGGCTTACGGCGAGGAATGGACATGGCTGACACCGAACCACTCAACGAGCTGTGGGGCGAGATCGCGGAGTTCAAGCAGGAGCTGGCCCACGTTCGTGCGGCATCCGAGCTTCAGCGGCGCTTCGACGCCGCCGCCAAGACCTCGCCAGTGGGCTACGCGCTGGTGTTGGCGGCGGTCGATGTGCGGCGGGCCGGCTATTTCCATGCGATCCGCGCGCATGACCTGATCGAGTTTGCGCGCGTCTACCTTGCGCGCCTGCGGCCTGACGAGCCCGTCTCCTCCTCCGAGTTCCGGGCAGGCATCCAGTGGGCGAGCGCATGCGGCGGGGACCAGCTCCCTCTGCTCGTCCAGGTCGGCGGCAAGGGGTATCGGGCCTCGCCAGGGATCGCGCCAGGGCTCGGCTACGAGCCCGACCACCCTCCGGTCCCCCAGGAGATCTGGGAGTGGCTGTTTGCGCACCTGCCGCCTGAGCAGCTGGTGCGGGTCGCCGGGGCGGCGGTGCTGGCTGGCAACCTGGCTGTCGCCGAGCGCGCGTGGATGCGGGGGACCGAGGCTGAGGAGGAGCCGATCAGGCGGTTCGCCTGGGTTGGCCTCGGTGAGCTGCGGATCGACCAGGAGGACTACGACGGCGCGATCAAAGCGTTGGAGCGCGCTGACGGTGACGGGCTGCCGCCGTTCGTGGGAGCGATCGTGCTCTACAACCTCGGGCTGCTGTACGACAAACGTGGCGACGCCGAGCGTGCGCGCGCCTACTACGAGCGGGCGATCGACGCGAACACTCCGCTGGCGACGCCACATGCGGCGTTTAACTTGGGGCTGCTGCTCGGCGAGCTCGACGACGCGGACGGGGCCGAGGCGGCGTTCAACATCGCGATGAAGGAGCGCTTCTTCTACGAGCGCACCGCCGAGGCGCCGTACGCGCTCGGCAGGATCCTGCGCCGACTCGGGCGGCCGGACCGTGCCCGCATCTACTATCAGCGAGCCATCGACGCGGGCGACCGCGAATTCGCTCCCAAGGCGGCCCTCGCGCTCGGGCGCCTCTGCGAGGAGCGGGGCGAGGACGACGAGGCGCTGGCGGCGTACGAGCAGGTCCTCGTGGGCTCCGAGCCTGAGCTCCTCGCCAAGGCGATCTGGAGCTCTGGACGTCTCGCTGCCCAAACCCACAAGGTCGACGCGCGCACCACCTATCAGCGGCTGCTCGAGCGCCTGCCCGACGACATCGCGCCGGTGGTGACCTGCCAGCTGGGGGAGTGGGCCTCTCGGTACGACCGGACCCCCTCGGCGGCGATCGCGCTCTTCGAGCAGGCGATGGCCTCCGGTCACCGGGAGGCCGCCCCGCGGGCGGCCCTCTTCCGCGCCTGGATCGCCGAGAGCTATCGCGGCCACCGCAAGGCCCGAGCCGCCTACCAGCGGGCGATCGACTCCGGCCATCACGAGTACGCCCCGAAGGCGGCGAACAACCTTGGCGCGCTGCTCGCCGATCGTGGGGAGACGGACGAGGCCCTCGCTGCGTTCGCGCTGGCCCGGGTCTATCGACACGCCAAGATCGCTCCGAGGGTGGCGTTCAACACCGGTCTGCTGCTTGCAGCGCTTGGGCGGTCTGACGAGGCGCGCAAGGCATTCGAGGAGGCGATCGACGCGGGCGACCGGTACGTGCTCACCAGCGCGGTCGCACATCTTGCTCGCCTGCTCACGCAGCAGCACGAGACGGACGCGGCCGAGGCGCTCCTGCGGCGGTGGCGCGATGCCGACGACGCGGACCTCGCCGACGACGTGGCCTGGAAGGTCAACAGGCTCCAAGCTGCCCCGCAGCCCGACCCGCGTAATGGCATGGGTTTCATCGCTGGCCCTTGGTAGCACCGCGTCTGGTGAGGCCTGCAGGTCAGTCCGCCGCGAGTGGCTGGCCTGCGTGGGCGAGCTGGACGAGCGGCTGCTTTTGGCTGCCTGACGCTCTCCTATCCGATTGTGGCCAAGGGTCTGGACGGAGCGGTGTCCGGACGCTCCTCCAGGTGTCGGCGGAGGCAGTCGAGGCAGCGTCTGCGGGTGGGGCCGATGCTGCCGATCGGCATGTCGAGCGTGGCGGCGACCTCGTTGTAGCGGGGCGCCGGATCGGCCATCAGTGCCCGGAGCAGCAGTTGGCATGGGGGTTTCAGCCGCGCGAACGCCCGCCACAGCTCGGCGTCGCGCTCGGCGGTCAGCAGCCGCAGGTCGACCTGCGGCGCGTCGGCGTCGGACGGCGGCTCCTCCAGCTCGTCCCATGCGCCGACGGGGACCTGGCGGCTGGCCAGCCGCAGGACGCGCAGGGACTCGTGGCGGGCGGTGACCGCCAGCCAGGCTCCGACCCGCTCCGGGGCGCGCAGCGACCCCACGTGCTCGAACAGGCGGAGCAGGGTCGTCTGGCTCACGTCGTCGGCGTCGGCGGGGGCCAGCCCGCAACGGCGGGCGACGGTCCACACGAGCGGGAGGTACCGCTCGACGATCTGATACCAGGCGGCGCGGTCGCCTGCGGCGGCCGCGCTCACGAGGTCGGCGACATCTGGTTCCAAACACGTCTGCATGACGATTCCCCTTGTCCCCGACCCAGAGCAGTCAGTAGAGGGATGGTGGTGCCCCCCATGATGGGGAATGGTGGTAGTGGTCTGGTTGCAGCGGCGTGCAAAGTGGATTGCAGTGCGTGAGTCGGTCGAGGAACGTGGTGCTTACACTGCGACTGGGCGGCGAAGGGAGCGTCCGCGCATTCCTCGTAGACGCCTTCGCACAGCTCGACGAGATCGGAGCGCAGTCGGAGCATGGAATTTCGCATCCTCGGGCCCCTCGAGGTGGTGGACAGAGGCCACCCCGTCGCAGTGGGAGGTGAGCGGCAGCGTGCGCTCCTGGCGCTGCTGCTCATGCGTCCCAACGAGGTGGTCCCGGTCGACCGGCTCCTCGACGGGCTTTGGGAGGGGTCGCCGCCCGAGAGCGGCCGGAAGACGCTTCGCAGCCACGTCTCGCGTCTGCGCAAGGTGCTCGGCGGGGCGGCGAAGGCGAGGTTGCTCGCACGAGCCTCCGGCTACGTGCTCGAGCTCGACGTCGGCCAGCTCGACGCCACCCGCTTCCAGCGTTTGGTGACGGAGGGCCGCGAGGCGCTGGCCCAGGGCGACTTGGCGGCTGCGTCAGCCACACTGCGCCAGGCCCTCGAGCTCTGGCGCGGGCAGGCGCTGGCCGAGTTCGCGTCGGCGTCGTGGATCCAGGCCGAGATCGCCCACCTCGAGGAGCTGCGGCTGGCCGCCACCGAGGACCGCATCCAGGCCGACCTGGCCATGGGACGCCACGGTGAGCTGGTGGGGGAGCTCGAGCTGCTGGTGGCCGAGCATCCCCTGCGGGAGCGCCTATGGAGCCAGCTCATCCTTGCCCTCTATCGCAGCGGGCGGCAGGCCGAGGCCCTCCAGGCATACCAGCAGCTGCGCCACCGTCTGGCCTCCGAGCTCGGCATCGAGCCGAGTCTCGGGCTGCGCCGGCTGGAGGAGGGGGTCCTCCGCCAGCAGCCGGAGCTGGACTGGATCCCGCCCGAGGCCCCCGGGCCGGGCACGGCGCGGCCCACCGGGACGGCGCGGCACAACCTGCCCGCACAGCTCACGACCTTCGTCGGGCGGGAAGCGGAGATCGCCAAGGTGGGGAAGCTGGTCGAGGCGGGGCGGCTCGTCACGCTTACCGGCTCGGGTGGATGCGGGAAGACCCGTCTCGCCCTCGAGGTGGCCGCGGCGCTGCTTCAGGGACAGCCCGATGGCGCATGGTTCGTCGACCTCGCTCCCCTCGCCGACCCTGAGCTCGTCCCCATTACGGTAGCCGCCGACCTCGGCGTGCCCGAGGAGGGGGGCCGACCGCTGGTCGACCTGCTCGTCGACCACCTGCGCCCCCGCCGCCTCCTGCTGATGCTCGACAACTGTGAGCATCTCGTCGCCGCTGTTGCCGAGCTGGTCGACCGGCTGCTGCGAGCCTGCTCGGGACTCCGCGTGCTGGTCACGAGCAGGGAGGTGCTCGGTGTGCCTGGCGAGGTCGCCTGGCGCGTGCCATCCCTGTCCTCGCCCGATCCGGACGCGCGGTCCTCGCCGGAGGAGCTCATCAGGTACGAGTCGGTGCGTCTGTTCCTGGAGCGCGCTCGAGCGACCCGAGTCGAGCGGTCGCCCGGCGCGGAGGACATGGAAGCCGTGGCTGCGGTGTGCGCCCGCCTCGACGGGATCCCCCTGGCCATCGAGCTCGCGGCGGCGCGGACCGCCGTCCTGAGCGTAGGCCAGATCGCCGCTCGCCTGGACGACCGCTTCCGCCTGCTCACGACCGGGAGCCGGACGGCCCTGCCCCGCCACCAGACCTTGCGCGCCGCGGTCGAGTGGAGCCATGACCTCCTCGAGCTGTCCGAGCGGATCCTGTTCCGGCGTCTGGCCGTGTTCGCGGGCAGCTTCATGCTCGAGGCGGCCGAGACGGTCTGCTCCGAGGCTGGGGTCGAGGCGGGCGACGTTCTCGACCTGCTCGCCCAGCTCGTCGGCAAGTCCGTCGTGCTCATGGACGACCGTGGATCCAGCGATCGCTATCGCCTGCCCGAGACGATCCGCCAGTACGCCCGGGAGCAGCTGATCAAGGCCGGTGAGCATGCGCAGGTGCGCAGCCGCCACCGGGATTGGTACCTGCGCCTGGCCGAGGGCGTCGAGGCGCAGGCGTTCGGCATCGACGGCCAGGCGGCGCTCGAGTGGCTGGACGTGGAGCACGACAACTTCCGTGCCGCGCTCGAGTGGAGCCTCGAGGATCCGGGCGGCACGGAGGCTGGGCTGCGTTTGACCCATGCGCTGAACCCGCTCTGGCTGCTGCGGGGCCACTGCCGTGAGGGTCTCGTGTGGATGGAGGCGTTGTCCAGGCGGCCAGGAGGGAACCACGCGATGACGTCGGCGGTGGTCCGCCGCGCCGCGAACCTGGCCTGGCGGATGGGCGACCTGGACGGGGCGGTGCGCCTCTCCGACCAGGCCTTGGCCTCGGCCCGCCGCTCCGGCGGACGCCGGCACGTCGGAGCGGCGCTCAAGACCGTTGGCGGCCTGGCGATGATCCGAGGCGAGCTGGAGCGGGCCCGCGCCTTGCTCACCGAGAGCGTCACGATCGGCCGCGAGCTGGGCGATCAGGTCCTCGTGAACGGGTCGCTTCTCTGGCTTGCATGGGTGATCCAACGCCAGGGCCGCTACCGCGAGGCCCGCGCGCGGATCGAGGAGTTCCTCGCCTCCACTGGGGAAGAGAGCTGGTACAACCTGGCCCGCGCGCTCTACCTCCTGGGCCAGGTGGAGTTCGAGCAGGGCCAGTACCCGGTCGCCCGCGAACGGCTCTTCCGCTCCCGCGCCCTGGCCGCCTCTGCGGGCAACCGGGAGTACGAGGCGATGGCCCTAGAGGCGTTGGGCGCGGTCGCCGCCGCCGAAGGCCGCCTCGCCGATGCGCGCTCGGCCTATGAGGAGGCCCTGTCGCTGTACCGAACCCTCCCTCAGCTGTTCGTCGTCGGCCCGCACGCGGCGCTTGGCGAGCTGGCCTTGGTCGAGGGCGACTACACCACTGCGCAGACGCTGATGGAGAAGGGGCTGGCGCGGGCTCAGGAGATCGACGAAGTCTTTCTGCAGGCCTGGACCAACAATCGGCTGGGAAGGCTCGCTGCGGCACGTGGGGATGCGGACGCCGCCAGGTCGGCCTACGAAGAGGCGCTCGGCGTCGGCCAGCGGGCGGGCATGCCATGGCACGTGGCCGCCACGCTGGAGGGCCTTGCTGCGCTGGACGGCGCTGCTGGCCAGCCGGACCATGCCGCTCGGCTCCTGGGTGCCGCCGAGGCCATCCGGGCGGAGATCGGCGCCCCCCGCTGGCCGTCTTTGCGGGACGACCACGAGCGTGTCGTCGGCGCGGCCCGAGCCGCGCTCGGGGAGACCGCCTTCGCCGCCGCCCAAGCCGAAGGCCGCGCGTTGACGCTCGCCCAGGCCGCCGCCCTCGCGCTGGCCCACCCGCCCTAGCACGTGCGTCGAAACTCCTCAAGGACGGTCTCGCGGAGTCGCCGACGAAGGCTCACCGGAGCGTCTCACCGTTGGAAACCCAAGGACGACCAGCGGAACCCGCCCCAGGATTTCTGGCCCGGTTTCGACACACGGCCTTGGGCTGCACGAGATTGCTGGGCAGGGTTTTCACGGTATCTCTCCACTGTGGGGATTGCCCACGGCCGGCAACGAGTTGAGAAAGGTGTCATGGAGCCACTGATCAAAGACCCCGCCCCTCTGACCAACGCCGAGATCCGCCGTTACTCGCGGCATCTCATCATGCCGAACGTCGGCATGGCCGGGCAGGGGCGGCTGAAGGCCGCGAAGGTGCTGCTGGTCGGCACCGGCGGGCTGGGCTCGACGTTGGCGATGTACCTCGCGGCGGCCGGGGTCGGCACGATCGGGCTGGTCGACTACGACGTCGTCGATGAGTCGAACCTTCACCGCCAGGTCATCCACGGCACGTCCGACATCGGGCGAAGCAAGACCGAGTCGGCCCGCGAGACGATCCAGGACATCAATCCGTTCGTGGACGTGATCGTCCACGAGACGCTGCTGCGCAGCGACAACGCGCTGGGGATCATCTCCGGATACGACCTCGTGATCGACGGGACCGACAACTTCCCGACCCGTTACCTCGTCAACGACGCGTGCGTGCTGCTCGGCAAGCCGAACGTGTACGGGTCGATCTTCCGGTTCGACGGCCAGCTTGCGGTCTTCTACGCGAACGAAGGCCCCTGCTACCGCTGCATGTTCCCCGAGCCGCCGCCGCCCGGCATGGTCCCGTCCTGCGCCGAGGGCGGAGTGTTCGGCGTGATCTGCGCGACGATCGGCGCTGGCCAGGCCACCGAGGGCATCAAATTGTTGACAGGGATCGGTGAGCCGCTGATCGGGCGGATGCAGATCTACGACGCGCTCGAGAACCGCTGGCAGATGATCAAGATCAACAAGGACCCCGAGTGCCCGGTCTGCGGGAAGAGCCCGACCATCACCGAGCTCATTGACTACGAGGAGTTCTGCGGAGTCCCCTCCCACGACCGCGCCGTCGAAGCCGGCGACGACATGCCATGGCAGATCACACCGCGCGAGCTCGCCCAGGTGCGCGACCGCGTGCGGGTGATCGACGTCCGCGAGCCGCACGAGTACGAGATCAGCCGGATCCCCGGCACGCAGCTCATCCCCCTGGGTGAGCTGCCCGCGCGCATGCATGAGCTCGACTCGTCCGAGGAGATCGTCCTCCACTGCAAGTCCGGCGCCCGCTCCATGCAGGCCCTCCACCTACTGCGCGACGCCGGCTTCCGCAAGCTCCGCAATCTCCAGGGCGGCATCAACGCCTACGCCAAGCAGGTCGACGGCTCAATCCCGACCTACTAGCGGTCCGCGCGGAAAAACCCGTGGCATTCGGCTGCGCCTGCCTCCCGCCTCGCCGAGTTGCGGATCGCTCGAGGACAACCAGCACACGGCGCGACCCGCGCGGAGCGCTTCGCCTTGCGAGACGGGGAGCACTCCGCCCGGGCACTCACAGCGATCGGGG